>PMMJ01000381.1 GCA_003162255.1 Acidobacteriaceae bacterium
TTTCATGTGCATAGGTTAGGTAAAAGGCGTTATTTTTCCTTCACGGTAAACTTCAATTCCTCTCCGCTCGCGGACACTTTTATCGCCTGGCCTTCCTTTAATTCCCCGGCCACGAGCATACGCGATATGGGCGTTTCCAACAGCCGCTGGATCGCGCGTTTGAGTGGCCGGGCGCCATAAACGGGATCGTAACCGGTGGCCGTTAAAAGTTTTTTTGCCGATGTGTCGCTGGAAAATGAAATGCTCTTTTGCTCAAGCAGCGCGGCGAACCGCCCAAGCTGGAGATCGACGATGCTGAGCAGATTATCCTGAGTCAAGCCGTGGAACACCACGATCTCGTCGACCCGGTTGATGAATTCGGGCCTGAAATAATTCTTCAGTTCGCCGAGTACGGTGTTTTTTATGGATTCATAATCCTTACCCACCGCGTCGACGATGTGCTGGGAGCCGATGTTGGACGTCATGATGATGATCGTGTTCTTGAAATTCACCGCATGGCCCTGGGAATCGGTCACGCGGCCATCGTCGAGGACCTGCAAGAGCACGTTGAAAATGTCCGCGTGCGCCTTTTCGATTTCGTCGAACAAAACGACGCTGTAGGGCCTTCTGCGCACCGCTTCGGTGAGCTGGCCGCCTTCGTCATAGCCCACGTAACCGGGCGGAGCGCCGATGAGCCGCGACACCGTATGCTTTTCCATGTATTCCGACATGTCGATCCTGATCATGGCGTGCTCATCGTCGAACAGGTTGAAGGCGAGCGCCCGCGCAAGCTCGGTTTTCCCGACGCCCGTGGGCCCGAGAAAAATAAAGCTGCCGATCGGACGGCGCGGGTCTTTGAGTCCCGCCCTTCCCCGAAGCACGGCGTCCGCAACGGCGTCGACCGCCTCGTTCTGGCCGATGACGCGCTCATGCAGGTGCATGGCAAGCGACAACACCTTTTCCTTTTCGCCTTCCACGAGCTTACTTACCGGGATATGCGTCCATCGGGCCACGATCGCCGCGACGTCCTCCTCGTCGACCTCTTCCTTGAGAAGACGGTCCTGGCCGCTTTTGCCTTTGAGCGATTTTTCGGCGTCGGCGAGCTGCTTTTCGAGCTGGGGTATCGTGCCGTGCGTAAGCTGGGCCGCGGTCGTGAGGTCGTAGCCGCGCTGCGCTTTTTCGAGTTCGTATTTCGCCTGCTCGATTTTCTTCCGCAACTGCTGAAGCGAGGCGATCTCCCGCTTTTCGTTGTCCCAGCGCAGCCGCAGCGCCTTTGCCTTTTCCTTGACGTCGGATAGTTCCTTCTCGATTTTCGCCAGGCGCTCCTTCGATGCGGGGTCCTTTTCTTTTTTCAGCCCGGTCATTTCTATTTCGAGCTGCATCTGACGCCGGGCGGCCTCGTCGAGCTCAAGGGGGCTGCTGTCCATTTCCGTGCGCAGGACGGCGGCGGCCTCGTCGATCAGGTCGATCGCTTTGTCGGGCAGAAAGCGGTCGGAAATGTAGCGATGCGAAAGAGTCGCTGCGGCAACAATGGCAGAGTCCTTGATGCGGACGCCGTGATGCACTTCGTACTTTTCCTTCAGCCCGCGGAGGATGGCGATGGTGTCTTCGACATTCGGCTCGCCCACGAACACGATCTGAAAGCGGCGTTCGAGCGCGGCGTCTTTTTCGATGTACTTGCGATATTCATTGAGCGTGGTAGCGCCGATGGCGCGCAACTCTCCGCGGGCAAGCGCGGGTTTCAGCATATTCGAGGCGTCGATCGCGCCTTCGGCGGCGCCGGCGCCGACCAGGGTGTGCAACTCGTCGATGAAGAGGATGATCTTGCCTTGCGAATCTTCGATTTCTTTCAGGACGGCTTTCAGGCGGTCTTCGAATTCGCCGCGATACTTCGCGCCCGCGAGCATGGCTCCCAAATCGAGCGAGATGACGCGCTTGTTCTTCAGGACTTCGGGCACGTCGCCGGAGACGATGCGCTGCGCCAAGCCTTCGACAATGGCCGTCTTGCCCACTCCAGGCTCGCCGATGAGCACGGGATTATTTTTCGTACGCCGCGAAAGCACCTGCACCACGCGGCGGATTTCTTCATCGCGTCCGATGACGGGATCGAGCTTGCCGCGCCGTGCTTGCTCGTTCAGGTCGCGGGCATAACGCTCCAGCGCCTGATACTTCGCTTCGGGATTCTGGTCGGTGATGCGCTGCGATCCTCGAACCGCGGTGAGCGCTTTCAAGATGGCGTCGTGGGTCGCGCCGTGACGCGCCATCAGCTCCTGAGCCGGATCGCGCTTGAGAGCGGTTAGGGCCAACAGCATGTGCTCAGTGGAGACGTATTCGTCCTTGAAGGTGTCGGCTTCTTTGAAGGAGTTCTCGAGAACCTGGTTGATCTGCGACGACATCGCGGGCTGCTGCGCACCGGTGCCCGAGACTTTGGGCAGCTTTTCAATTTCTTTGTAGAGGTCGCTGAGCACGGACTGCGGCCCGATGCCGATTTTTTCGAGCACGGGCGTGACGATGCCTTCTTTGTCTTCGACTAACGCGGCCAGCAAATGGAGCGGCGCAAGCTCCGGATTGCCGTGCTCGGAGGCGAGCTCGTTTGCGCGCTGGACGGCCTCCTGTGCTTTTACGGTGAATTTGTCCCAACGAATGGGCATGGTGTTTGTTCCTCTTTTGCCTTGTCGTTCTGAGCGCAGCGAAGAACCTATACATCTTTGGGCAGCGGCGGAATGCAGAGGTCCTTCGCTTCGCTCAGGATGACAGAGCTTTTAAATTACCAATTACAGATTGCCAGTTACAAAATGGAACGGGAGGCGCTGGTTCTCGCCTCCCGCTGAGTTTACATCTGCCGGGCTGGGCGGACGAATGCGTCCGCCCCTACGTGAGCATCGCTGGACGGGCGAGTCGCCCGTCCCCACACTTGCATCGCTTAGGCAACCTTGCTGGGGCCCTTCGACTCCAGCGTCTTCTGGGTGCCCTGCTTTTCACTATTCACGTTTACTTTGATCTGCTTCGGCTTGGCTTCTTCTTTCTTGGCCAGCTTGATCTTCAGCACGCCCTTGTCATAATCGGCTTGAACGCTCTCTTGGTCGACAGTATTCGGGAGAGTGAAGGTGCGGGTGAAGCTGCCATACTGACGCTCCACTCGGCGATAGTTCTCTTCTTTCTCTTCCTTCTCGAACTTGCGCTCGCCATGGACGGTGAGCGTGTTGTTCTCGATGCGCACGTCAATGTCCTTCTCGTCGATTCCGGGCACTTCGATCTTCAATGTGACGTTGTGCTCGTCTTCGTAAATGTCCACGGGCGGCGCGAATGCGGTTGTGGTCAGAGATTCATCCTGCCCTTCCGGCCCACGAGGGTCGCGGAGCAGACGGTTCATGCGATCTTGCAGGGTGATGAACTCACGGAACGGGTCCCAACGGGTAAGCAAAGTCATAACCTAAATCCTCCTACTTGAAATTCAAACCGGAGCTATCGGAGCTCCTGGATTGGTCATTAGTATGACAATAGCATAAAATATGAGTGTCATATTGTCAACTATTTTATGTCGTTATTATTCAATCGCTTACTCTCAATATCAAGCATTGGAGGTAGCTAGTTTCGGGCACATTCAGTAAGATTGGATGATCCCTGGAGGCTCCGCGCTTCTCTACCACGCGCAGGGATTTGTGGGCATCCTGGGCGGCATCGGCTACGACTTTGAGAAAGTCCCCAGCGCTGACGTGGAAGGAGCAGGAGCAGGTGACCAGGATTCCTCCGGGACGCAGCATTTTCATGGCACGGAGGTTGAGTTCCTTGTATCCGCGCAGGGCTTTCTCGAGGTCGCGTTTGGTCTTGGCGAAGGCTGGCGGATCGAGAACGATGGTGTCGTAGCGGCGGTTGGCGGTGGCGTAGTCTCTTAGGAGATCGAAGGCGTTGGCTTCGATCCACTCCACTTCGCGGCCGTTTAGAGTCGCGTTCTTTTCCGCCATCTCCAGCGCCGGGCGTGAGCTGTCGACTCCGGTGACGGCTGAACACTTGGCGGCGGGGTGCAGAGCAAGGTGCAGCGCGAATCCTCCCTGATAGCAGAAGGCGTCGAGCGCTTCACCGTGCGCGTACTCGGCGGCGGCGGCATAGTTTTCGCGCTGGTCGAGGAAGGCGCCGGTTTTCTGGCCCTCGAAGCTGTCGTAGTGAAAAGCTACCCCGTTCATTCGAATTTCGGTCGAACTCTTCTCCCCCCAAAGCAGGCGGGACGGGAGCGGCGGCAATTGTTCCAGTTCTCGAATGCGCGGATCGACGCGCTCGACGATTCCGGCGGGGTGCAATTCGTCGCGTAAAGTTTGCAGGATGGCTTCGCGCATGGGTGCGGCGTCGATCGCCTGGGTCAAAATCTGCAGCGTTACAACGTCGTTATAGCGATCGACGATGAGGCCGGGGAGAAAATCGGCTTCGCTGAAGACGATGCGATAGGCGTCAGTATTGGAGATCAGGTCCATTTCATTGCGGTAGGCGATGGCGGCGCGAATGCGCTCGGCGACCAGGACGGGCAGATCGGCAACCGAACCGTGAGAGATCATGCGGATTGCGATCTGCGATGAAGAGCTATAGAGCGCAGTGCCGAGGAACTTGCCACTCTGGTCGAAAACGCGCACGAGCGCGCCGGGGGGCACGCCGTTTGCATCGGTGATATCTATGTCCGAGTTTATGTCCGAGCGATAGACCCAGGGGTGGCGGGATTGCAGGCGGGCGGCTCCTCTGGCGGAGAGTTTTACGGAAGGCTCCGCTGGCTTGGCGGAAAGAGCGCGTTTTTTCGGCATAAATAGATGCTATACCGCAGGCATCGATTGCGGCGGCGAAGGATGGCGCGAGACGCGGGCATCCGGCAGGTGATTTAGACTTTTCAATATGGCCAAGAACTGGAAGACGAAGCTGATTCACTCGGACGCGAAGATCCCGGACGGATTCCGGTCACTGTCGGTGGGGGTGCAACGGGCATCGACGGTGTTGTTTCGGGATGCGGCGTCGGTCAAGGACGACTGGGATCAATATGAGGTGGGGTACACCTACGGGCTTTATGGAACTCCCACGACGCTTGAGTTGGCGGCGCGCATTTGCGAATTGGAGGGCGGGTTCCGCACGTTGATCACTCCGGGCGGGCAGTGTGCGATTTCGCTGATCAATCTGGCGTTTCTGAAAGCGGGGGATCACGTTTTGATCCCGGAAAGTGTGTACACGCCGAATCGTAAGTTTGCGGTGGAGGTTTTGCGGAGGTTCGGCGTGGAAGCCGGGTTCTACGCTCCGGAAGCAGGTGAGGGGATTGAGGCATTGTTTCGCAAGAATACGCGGATGGTATGGTGCGAGAGTCCGGGGTCGATCACGATGGAAGTGCAGGATGTGCCGGCGATCGCAGCAGCGGCGCATGGTGCCGGGGCGATGGTCGCGATGGATAACACGTGGTCGGCGGGCGTGTATTTTGACGCGTTCGCGCACGGCGTGGATGTGACCATGCAAGCGCTCACCAAGTACGCCGGCGGGCATAGCGACTTATTGCTGGGGTCGATCACAACGCGCGAGCTGACAGCGTGGAAGCAGTTGGGTGCCACGCATCAACTGGTGGGATGCGCGGCTTCTCCGGACGATTGCAGTCTGGCGCTGCGTGGACTGAAGACACTGGCGGTGCGGCTGCAAGGGATTGAAGAAGCGGCGCTGACTTTGGCGCGCTGGCTGAGTGAGCGTCCGGAGATTGAACGGGTGCTGCACCCGGCGCTGCCGTCTTGTCCGGGACATGAATTCTGGAAGCGGGACTTCACGGGATCGACGGGGGTGTTCTCGATTGTGTTCCAGCCACGGTTCAGCAAAGCGCAGGTTCGGGGATTCGTGGACAAGCTGGAATTGTTTGAGATCGGATATAGCTGGGCGGGAGTGACGAGCCTGGCGGTTGCGTATGACTTTCGTGCCACGCGCGGACGTCCGGACTATGAGCACCGCATCGTGCGCCTGAATATTGGGCTGGAGGATGTGGATGATTTGAAGGGCGATCTGAAGGCGGCGCTGGAAGCGATCGCCTGACTTCCTGCAATGCCTGGCTCGCGAGTACCTTCCCGAGAGTTAGGCTGCAATCACCGCATAACATCACCGCCCCGACCAGAACTTGCACGCGTCACCTGGCGACCAAAGATGGCGCTCTAGCCTGGGCCTCCCAAAGGTCGCCCGCGCGGCGAGGACATAGATAGTCGGACTATCAAGCTTGATATCGAAGCACTTGGATAGTGCTTGCCCTCTTCTTTGAAGCGAGCCGCTCCGAACGCCTGTACACGCTTGATCTGTCCGTCTATAATTTCAATGAGTTGGTACCGAACGAAAAACGCACCAGAGCTTCGTAAACGGGTCCCGTTGAATTTTGACCACGGTTTCACCTTGGACGCATGTGCAGGATGTCAGGGTGCAGCAATTACGCAGTAGGTGTGTTTGGTAGCCCTGTAAGCGCTTGGTTGTAAACGCCGGAGAGGTGGCCGAGAGGCTGAAGGCGGCGGTTTGCTAANNCCTCCCTCTCCGCCAGATTCTTCCAGTTGAAGTACTTAGCTCCCATCACTGGATCGTGACCTTCTTCCCCCCGACCTCATTTAACGTCTACATCGGGAAATTCATTTTACGCATAGCGCACATGGAACCGCGGGTCGGAGCGTATGGGGTCCCACTCAGGGACGATTTTCAGTTGCTGTATTTGCCAGTCGTGCTGTTGGTACGCCTTCTCCAGCCAAGCGAAGGCCTGGATTGCGTTCCCGAGGTGGGCATACACCATTGCAATCTCATACGGTGCCCGCCGGCGTTTTGCGTCCGTGTTACGAGCGAACCGCATTGGCTCCGGAGTCGCTCAGCGGTCGGTTGGCTCTACGAAACGTCGATTGTCGGTTAGGTTAGAGTGCGCCCTTAAATTGCCGGATACCTTGACGGTGAAATTCTCGTGCGCCGCTACCCCGTCTACTCCATCCACTGTAAGGCTGATCGTGAACTCCCCTGCTCTTGTGTAGGCATGAGATACCTTGGGGCTATCCGCGCTCGTGCCGTCGCCGAGGTCCCAGTGATACGCGACCGCGGGCACACCGCCAGCTTCAGCCTGCGCCGACAGCGCCGAAAGAGTGATCGTCTTACCGGTATTTGCCACTGCCGGCACCTGCGCCGTCACGGTTGGGGCAGCCTCGGCAATACTGTTGTCGATCAGCTTGATCACCCTCACCGACTGGGGTGGCTGGTTCTCCAGTTGCACTGCACCACCCACGAGCGTAACCGTCTCATTCTGGTTCAGCACATCCGTCGCCGCAAACGTGTGGCCGGCAGGAAGCCCGAGGTCCGTCAGTGTTAGCGTGTGCGAGCGCACCGTGTTCGTCCAGTTGAAAACCGTCAGTATGGCCTCTCGTTGATCTTCCCGGAGGAAGAAGATACTTGGCTGTTCATCCTCCGGCTGGTAGGTCATCAGGTCTAACGGAGTGGAAGCTCGGCCGACTTTGGCCATATTCAGCAACTCCCGGTTTTCAACCAGTGCCAACCGATCCTTCTCAGAGCCCAGGACCAGCATGTCATCGCCGATCTCATACATGCCGCCGGATATTGCGGAGAGCGCGATCGACGCCTGGGCCGCGCCCAGCGAAATCGAAGACCGTTCGTTCGCACGCTCCATGAGATGCGTCGCGGTGACGTTGAAGGCGTCCGGATCATTAACGAAGAAATTGCGCTGCATGTAGAAGCGGGCAGCGATTCCAGAGGCAGCATTCTTGGTCCTTTCAAAACTGTGGCCCGTATCGGCGGAGATCCGGCCCGTATCTACCAGCCCCACTGGGTTGAGCATGGGACTTCCGTCTTTATCCAAGATCACTTCCTCGCCCACGGCATCGCGGATTACCTTGAGGCCAATACGTTGGGCTTCGAGGGCTGTGGTGTTGGGGCGGTGACGGTAACCCTCGATCGCGGTAGTATCCATGAAATCGAGTTTGATGAACCGGACCCCCCATTCGCGGACGAGTGTCCTGTAAGTCTGGCGCATATACTCCTGGGCTCCGGGATGGGTTGTGTCCAGCGCGTAAAGCACATCGGTCTTCTGGTCCCAGACGTCGCCAATGGGGATCGGATCTCCCTTGGCATTGTGCACCAGCCAGTCCTTGTGGTGCTCGTAGATCCAGGCCCGGCTTGTCACCTCAAACGGCGCNNTACTGATAACCTTCATCAATTTGGAAATACTTATAGCCTAATGACTTCAGATGTCCAGCTTGCCAGTCGGCGTTGGACAGGGTTTCGCCTTCATTGATGGCGCCATAGTAGACAGTCCAACTCCACCAACCGAGGGGAGTCTCGCTGGAGACGCGCGCATGGTGCAGGCGACGAACCGCATCACCGTAGGCAAGCAGTTGATTGTGGTAATCCGGTCCGGCCTCGAACATCAATCGTTCTGAAGTCATGTCTTCCCCGGATTTAAGGGGAAGGCTCAACTCGATCTGGTCGTCCGCGGGAGAATCCTTCAGATCGAATTCCTTCTGGATTTCCGTGGTTCCGGTGGATTCAACCGTATAGGATGCGATCTTGGCCTTTGCCCCCGTGCCCTCAGCTTGCAGATGCATCAGGGTCAGAAACCGGTCTGAGGTGAGTGCGCCAAGAAATAAACTCTGTTTACTCTCCCGGTTGTAGATGAGTTGGCTCCCTGCACCGCGATGCATCCCGCCGGGCGCTCCCCCGAGGTCGTAGAGAGCCAGGTCCGGCCAATCTTCGCTGAAGCTGTCGGAGAGAACCCGGTCGGCGGATGAACCGCCACCCAAATTGAGGATCGGCTCACCCATGGCTTCTACACTCCGAATGGCTTGTACAGCTACTTCTTTTCCCGCGCTGTTTTGCAACTTTACCTGGACGGTGCCGTAAGGGCGCTGCTTGTAGAGCTGTAGCATGTAAACAAGATCGGGTTTGCCGTCGAGTCCGCTGCAAGTGACGGTCACCTGTCGGCCGGAGCCGAGATCATCTTCAAAGGCAGACTCCGAAGCCTGGTGTCGCGGGTAATCGCTCGATCGAAGCCACTGGTGGTCAACCTGCGCTGCCACACGGGACTTAAGCACGGGCTGGCCGCCATGCAAAGACAGTTGGTACGATCCCTCCTGCGCGTTGACCGTCAGGGATAGCTCGTCGTTTGTCAACTGCTGGGCCACGCACGGCAGCGCGACCATCAGCGAGCCAGCAGTAATCGCTAGTCCAACACTGAAAACCAGTTTTCGAGTTCTTTTCGACACGGCAGAAATCTCCTTATATGTGCATATTCGTCGTCGCAGCAGGAACCCATAATCTACCGATGAGATCATGGGGTCAAGTTCGACTTTCCAGTCAAATTGGCCGCTTCCCTGCGGTTTCTCGTTCTCCGCTACTACAAGTTTGGGGTCGTGAAAAGAACTCGGCAGAGTTCTCTTGCTATTCCAAGATGCAAGTTCAACGCTCAACAGAGAGGGCAAGTAACAGAGGAACAAACGATTGGAAGCCCATTCGGGTTTGCCTTGCGGGGCCTAGAGTCCTGACGTCTGGTAACGCAGCACCGCCAACGAGAGACGATATTCGTAGCCGGCTTGCGATTGAGTTATCTCCGCCTGCGTCTGTTGGAGTTGGGCCTGGCTGAGTTCCACGATCGAGCTGAGGCCAAGTTTGTAGCGCGTTTGCGCCAAGTCGAGGGCAAGGTTTGCCTGCTTGAGAAGTTGATTGGTTACGTCGAGACGATCATAGGTGTTATTGGCATTCAGCCAACTGGTACGAACGTCTCTGGCAATCGTGTTGCGCAAGTCAACGAGGCGCTGCTCCACGACTTGCGCCCTCAGTTCGGCTTCTTTCGCGCGCGCGGAGAATAGAAATCCGTTGAACACAGGGATTTCCATATCGACTCCGACGGCGCCGTACCACGGAGAGAGGTGATAGTCCCGCACCGGCGTGCCTCCGACAGCACCCAACGCGGAGATCGTGGGCAAAAGGGAATCCCGTTCCGCGGTCTTCAATTTCTCCGCGGATTGATATTGAAAATTGATCGCCTGCAACTCCGGCCGCGAGTTGACTGCTTGCTGAATCAGTTCGTCAAGATTGGCAGGCGGCCCACCAGTCGTGGCAGGTTCGTCGACTACATCGAACTCCTGCGGGGTTACATAGCCTAGGAGTGCGGCGAGAGCCGCTTGGGCGCCCTTCTCGTTGTTTCGCGCATCCAGCAAGAGCAGCTTCGCTTGCGCCAGATTGACCTGCGCAAAGCTAAGGTCGAGGTCGGATTTCAACGCGCTCTTTGCCAGAGCCTGTACTTGGTCAACGACCACTTGGCGATTGGCGACGGTCTCATCGGCCACATGCAATACAGCTTGCGCCTGGAGCACGCCATAGAAAGCTTGATCGACAGCCAGCAGCACCTGCTCCCGCGTGGCCAGAGCATTCTGATCTTCGGCTTTGGCGGAGAGACTCGCGCTGGCAACCAGGTTTTTCGTACGTCCAAAATCGGTGATCAACTGGCTCACCGATGCCCCTCCAGCCGTACGCTCGAAGATTATCGGGTTATTTAAGGCGCCGGCGGTGATCCGGCTGTTCGTTTGCGAATCGACGGCAGTCAGGTTCGCGGTGGCGGTTGGCCAGTAGCTGGAGCGGGTCTCGCGAACCACTTGCTGGGCGGCAAGAGCCTGCAGACGCGACGCAGTGACTTGCGGGTTGTTCCTCATCACGAGCGCTTTGGCTTCTTGGAGTGTCAGCCGAACCCGCGATCTCGCTGTTGGTCCACTCGAATCTGGAAGATATGGAGGCGGTGGCTGCGACCACCCGGTCGGCGGTTCCGAATGCACTGGTCCCTGAGGATCCGGAGCGGCAGGCAACTCTTTAAGCTCCGCCTCGGATTGACCGGTGCAGAGAGTTGTCAGCGCGGCAAAACACAATAGACCAGCGAGTGTTCGAATCATGCCGCCACCTCGGGAGCGGCGGTGTCCTCTTTGCGGTGAATCCACAAATAAGCTGCCGGTACCAGGTACACGGTGACGACGACAGAAACCAACAGACCTCCGATGATAGAGCGCGCCAGCGGCGCGTAAGCCTCGGCGCCGGTTCCTAATTTCATCGCCATCGGTATCAGACCCAGCAGCGTCGCCAGCGAAGTCATCAACACGGGCCGGAGCCGAAGCCGCGATGCGACCGCCGTTGCTTCCCGCAGGGAGGTACCCTGTGCCCTGAGCTGTCGAGTGAATTCGACAATCAAAATGCTGTTGGAAACGACAATTCCGACCATCATCACAACGCCCATAAGCGACATGACATTTAACGTGGTGCCAGTGACCAGGAGGAAAAGCAGCACCCCAGCTAATCCAGGCGGAACTGCCAGCAGAATGATGAAGGGATCAATGAACGACGCGAACTGTGCCACCAGAACGAGGTAAACAAGGACTACGGCCAGGATCAGTCCCAAGCCGAAGCTCTTGAACGAGGCATTCATACTTTCGACAGAACCGCGCACGTTGACGCGTACACCTTCGGGTAGCTTGTGTTGAGCAACGATCTGGTCGATGCGGCGGCTAATGCGGCCAAGGTCCTCCGTTTTGGGCGATACGTAAACGTCAATCGAGCGGAAGAGTTGATAGTGGTCGACTTCAGTAGGTGTGGGAATGGTTTCAATGTTAACCACGGTATCGAGCGGCGTTGGTTCTTTGCTGTTGGCGCCCCGAAGCGGGATCTGTTTCAGATCATTCAAGCTCTTTACCTCATCTTCTGCATACTGCACGGTCAGCAGATACGGATTGCCGCTCTTCGGATCAATCCAGTAGTTGGGAGCGATCATGCCGTTCGATGTAAGCGCGGTGATCACATTGTCAACCACTTCCTTCTGGGTCAGGCCGACCAGGCTGGCCTTTTCGCGATCGACGTCGAGCCGCAAGGCTGGATAGTCAATATCCTGCGGGATTAGAACGTCGCCGACTCCATCGAGTTTGCGGATGTCGTTCGCCAACTGCTGAGCGCTGGCATAGGTCTGTTTAAGATGGTTGCCGCTTACCTGGACGTCAATCGGCGCGGGCAGTCCCATGTTCAGCACGGAGTCCACGAGACCGCCGGTCTGAAAATAGGCGCTTAACTGTGGCAGTTGCAGGCTCAACTTTCGGCGAACGCGTTCCATATATTCGTAGCTGCCCACTTTGTGGTCCTGTTGCAAACTCACTTGTACGAAAGCCGTGTGCGGGGCGGAGTTGCTGGTGTAAATCGCCGAGAAATCGGGAGTGAGTCCGATGTTGGAGACGATCATGCCGAGTTCATTCGGTGGGACCACGCTCTTGACGATGTCTTCCACCTGCCTCACATACTGTTCCGTATTTTCGATCCGTGTGCCCGACGGCGCTTTCACGTTGATGACAAATTGGCCCGGGTCCGTGCGCGGAAAGAAGGCGACCCCCAGCAGCGGGTAGAATGCGAAGCATAGAAGCGAGGCACCGACTAAGCCAACTGTGGTGACTGCAGGACGCAACAGGCTTCGGCCCAAGGTATCGTCATAGTGTCGCAGCATTTTTTCGAAGTAGCGGTTGAAATTGGAGACAACGCGTCCAAACCAGCCAGTTGGCTCCCCGTGTTCGTGCGTGAGATGTCCAGATCCGAGAAGCTTGGCGCAGAATAGTGGAACCACCGTCATCGCTACTAAGTAGGACGCCAGCAGCGAAAGGATTACGGACATAGCCAACGCCGTAAACAGGAACCGGCTTACACCATAGAGGAAGATGACTGGAAAAAAGACGATTGCGGTGGTAAGAGTCGCGGCCAGGACCGCGAGCGAAACTTCACTCCCACCTTTTTCGGCAGCAACCTCAGCGGGTTCACCCATCTCGAGATGCCGGAAGACGTTTTCGAGCACCACGACCGAGTTATCGATCAAGCGCGAGAAGGCTAATGCCAGTCCGCCTAATACCATCGTGTTGACGGTGCCGCCACCTGCGGCAATCGCGAGAAATGCCGCTAGGGCGGAAAGAGGTATGGAAAGGAACACTGCCGCCGTCGCGCGGAAGCTGCCCAGGAACAACAGAATCATGAGTCCGGTCAAAACTAGTCCGATCGCGCCCTCGTGCAGAAGGTTCTCAATCGCCATCTTGACGAAAATCGATTGATCGAACACCACGCGGGTAATGAGCTGCTTCGGAATGTCGACTAGGTTCGCCGTTGCTTTTCGGATTCCGTCGACCACCGCGAGTGGTGTTGGTGTCCCCGCCCTGCTTCAGGATCGGGAGATAGACAGAACGCTGCCCATCGACGCGAACGATGTTGGTCTGAATCTGGTGCGAATCAACCGCTTTGCCAATGTCGCTTACTAACACCGAATTTTGGCCGACGGATTTCAGAGGTATGGAATTGATGGCATCGGTATTTGGAACCTGGCTGTTGCTGTAGAGGTTGTAGTCGTAAGGTCCGATCGTCACGTCTCCGGCCGGGAGAATCAAATTGCTCTCGTTGACGGTGCGGACCACATCCATCAGCGAAAGTTGGCGGGCATCCAGCTTTAGGGGATCGACGTACACCATGATCTGGCGGTAGCGGCCGCCGAAAGGCTGCGGAACCGACGCGCCCGGGACGCTGGCGATCTGGTTGCGCACGTTGTATTGACCGATGTCATGAAGTTCGGTCTGGTTTAGACCCTGCCCTTTTAGCGTGATCAGGCAAACGGGAAGACTGGAGGCGTCGAACTTTAGCACCACGGGAGGCAGCGTCCCGGGCGGCAGGCGGCGTAAGTCCGCCATCGCGAGATTGGAGATGGAACTAAGGTCGGCGCTGGCGTCGGTGCCCGGTTGAAAGTAGATCTTAATCAAGCTGACGCCGGGCAGCGAGCGCGACTCGATGTGATCAATACCGCTGCCTAAGGTAAAGAAGCGCTCGAAAGGATCGGTGATGTCGTTTTCAATCTGCTCCGGCGGCATGCCCGAATAGAAGGTCGCCACCACGACCACGGGGATATTGATAGGGGGGAACAAATCCACGGGCATTCTTACTAAAGCGACGCCCCCAACAATGGCGACAATTAAACAGGCAACAATAATGAGATACGGATAGCGAATCGCAAAGCCGGACATCAGTTCTGGCCCTCCGCGAATGCCTCATTTTGAGCAACCAGTTTGGCGCGGACGCGCTGCCCGGCTTGTAATGCGTTAACGTTGCCGACAACGACCTGGTCGCCGTCTGTGAGTCCAGTGAGTATTTCGATGCGAGCGTCGCTGTCTACTCCCAGAGTAATTGGACGTTCTGCCACGTTTCCCGACTTATCCACGACAAAGACGCTGGCGCTGGAGCCGTCGCGCTTCACTGCCTGAACTGGTATGGTGAGCGCGTTGTCTTTCTGATGAAGGATCAACTTAGTTTCGGCATACATACCCTCGACTAACGTGTCGTCGGGGTTTTCCACGTCGATCTCGGTATGCATGGTGCGGGTCTCATCGCTGAGCGCATCGGCAAAACGAGCGATTTTTCCCTTGATCGTGCGGCCTAAGGCCGGAACGACCACGTCAATGGCTTGACCAAGGTGGAGATCGGGAACGGCGGACTCGGGCACTGGGACAACCAGACGCAGCCGGGACCACTCCGCCAGTTTTACGACCGGCATGGATTGTGTCTCCGACGAGGTGCCCGCTTGAATCAGTGCGCCAGTATCCGCATAGCGCTTTGTAACTACCCCGCTGAAGGGAGCCGTAATGCGCGAGTACGCTTCCAGCGAGGCATATCGATCTTCAGTAGCCCGGGCCATGGTAAGTTGGCTTTGCGCTTCCGCCAGGGCGGCACGAGCACTGCCGACTTGAGCTTCCGCTTCCTGATCCTTGGCCCGCGAGTCATCGAGTTCCTGTTCGGCAATCACCCCAGGACGAGCCTCTGACGCCTGCTTCAACCGTGTGTAGGCGGAATGGTAGGCTGCGTAGGTTGATTCCGCTCGTTTGAGGTCTTGCTGCGCCCGGCGGATCGCATTCTCGCTGCGCTGAATGTCGGCTTTCGCGCCGGCAACCTGCGCATTCAGTTCGGGAACTTCGAGGATGGCCAGAATTTGTTTCTCTTTGACCTTGTCGCCGACATCGACATAGATGTGCCGGATATAGCCTGCGACCTTAGCGTGAACGTCGACTTCCTGATAGGGCCGGAAAGTGCCTGACAACGTTATGGAACTGCGAATGGGACCGCGCGTGGCCAGCGCCACCGCGACGGTGGGGATAGGCGACGAGTCTTGCCGGCTGGCTTGCGCTTTGTGCCCGGGAAATTCGAAAATGACCCCGCCTACGACCACTGCAACCGCGATCGCGATGACAATGTAACGTCGCTTCATTCGCATTGACCAAGCTCCAATCCAACTAAAAAGCCCTCGCCCCCAATGGGCAAAAGGAGAAATTCAGGGGGCGAGGGTTCCGCACACGCTACGGCAAGTAGTAGCGGAAAGAAGTCATAAACATGTTGTCGATTCCGTGCGGCGCCACCGAGGTGCCCGGCGTCGTCGCCGTGTTCGTGCCCGCCCATGCATTTCGGCTCAGATAGGAATACTGCGGACCGAACTGCAGTCTTCCCTTGGGACCGCTGCGCAGTTTTATCCAGAACCCGAACGTGCCTTCGATCACACTTTGAGTCTGGCCGCTGCATCCACCAACTGCACCGAAACCGTAACCGCTGCCCGCGGAGGGCACGGTTTCGGAGTAGCATCCCTTGTCGACAAAGTTCGGCGCACCGTACCCGACCGGCACCGCGACACCGAAGTTGGCCCCGGGCTGGTTGAAGTCATTCTGCCAGTGTCGTCCCACATACTCCTCACCGCCATTGAGGTAGACATCAATCCTGGGCGTGTGCCATTCCAGCGTGGCCAGACCCTGATAGCTCCGCAGCGGCGCCAGCGTGCCATCGGGGTTCACCGTGGCATCCGGCAAACCCGATGTGCCGTACCGGCCCACACCGTTTCCGTAGAGGGCATGCAGCCCGAAATCCAGTTGCTTGAACAAAGTGAAGCGGGCATTCCCTCCCACTCCGCCACCATTTTTCGAGTCGTTATAGGCGTTCACCGTGGAAGCCGCACTGCCGCACGTAACGGGATCGGACCCATATTCCACGCAGGGATAGACGCGGTCCCGGAAGCGGCTCAAAATGCCGAAGACTTCATAGTGGCCGAAACCGGGTTCAAAAGCCGCCTTGACGATGACGTCCGGCATCGCGTTGAAGGAATAGTTGGCGTTCAAGTTATACAAGCCGCCACCCACGCCGGGACTACCAAAAGCGAAGTTGGAGACATTACCGCTGGCCGCGAAGATCGTCTGAGGATTCTCCAGTGACGCAGCCAGCCACACCTTGTTGTTGAAGTTCTTGGCGACGCGGATACCGTACTGCCGCGCCCAACTGAAACCGACGTGGTATTGGGGATCAATGGTCATGGGCAGCGCTTCGCTTCGGTTGTCGACGCCCTTCTTGGTCTCTGTCACCAGGCTCCACATTTGACCGCCGGTGAAACTCCAGCCATTGTTCAAAGCAGCCTGGCCCCAAACCTGCCTTTGGCGCAGCGTATAGCTGTTGCTCTGGTTGTTGTTGGAGGTCACACCCGCCGAAAGAAAGTCAGCTTCGTAATAGCCGCTGAGTTTGATGTCGCTGAGTTTACCCTCAGCCAGCATCGAGATTCGCGACTGGCGCCCGGAGCCAAAGAATTCAGACATCGCGTTCGCACCGCTTCCGGGCATGGAAACGCTGTTGAACGGAGTGTTGATATCCGACCCCAACGCGCGATTGCGATACACGGATTCCGCCGCCAGGAATCCGCCGGGAGTAATCGTGACCCCCTTGTAGTGGATGGCGAGGGGGCTCTCCAGGTCCCCGATTCTTTTCTGCGTTTCCTGCAGGCTCAACGCCGAATTCGTGGCGTTGCTCTGCATGTCCGCGACGTCTTTCTTGACCGCTTCCAACTGATCGGGTTGAACGCTCCTGGCGGCGGCCGCTTGCGCGTTCTGCTCCACCTGGCTCACCGAAGCCTGCGTTTGCGTGAGCTGCTGTTGAAGCTGTACCACCTGAGAGTCGCGATTCTTCAGTTCGTCCTGCAACTGCGTAATCTGCTGTTGTTGGGCCTCGATGGCTTTCTCCATTTGCTCCAGCCGCGAAGTAACGCTGGGCGCTTTCGTGCTTGTGGATGCGTGCGATCCCGTCGCGCTTTGACCTAGAGCCCAGCTCGCGGTCAACAGGAACGCCAGACATAGATTGCCTACTTGCCTCATGTGCGAGTTCTCCTTCGTTGATTTAGTTCATGGTCACGCTCCTTCTAACCGGGAATCAGTCTTGGCAAGACTGGCGGACTGCGGCGGCTGCTCCTGGCAGCGATTCATTTTTCCTGCCGCAGTCCGACCGCAACTAACGCTTGGCGATTTCGCAGGGCCCACGCTCTATATGCTTACTGACGATCGACAACTCCAGTTCTTTCTCGTTCGGGACGTTCACGTACATCACACTTCGGGTCAGCCGAAGTTGGATCTTTCGATCCGCGGCAAACACCGAGGGCACGTAGTCATACCAGGATTGATAGCGTCCTACGTAAGTGCCGCAGTTCACGTGTACGGCAACGTCATAAGCGAACGTTTCGGGATCGGCTAACGGGGCATCGCTTGGGTTTTGTCCTGCGACAACTTGCTGCGGTTCGTACTTATCGACACGGACGACTGTTCCTTCGAAGTACTGCCTGATCTTCGACTCTTTGGCAGACGCGTTGATAACGGCCAACATGGCGGCCAGAACGGCGATCACAATTGAGATCTTTTTCACGGATCTTGGTACAAATTTCTCCGGTCAGGTCACCTCCTTATGGGGTTTCACCCCCGGAATGGGCTTCGAGCTCCACAAGGACTGTCAGCTTACGGAAAAGACTGAAGGAACCTGGTGAGCGAAAAGAAGCTATCGATTGGTTTGATACTTAGCTACAGGAGGGAAATCGAGGGAGGGGGACGATTGTAAAGCGATTCCGTGAATTCGACCGCATGAGCCTGCACTTCGACCGGCGGAGCATGGGGCACCACCACCGAAAGCAGGAGCGTCCCCAAATCGGAGACGGGATTTGTCAGAACAACGGCATCCGCGGCAAGATGCTGTCGCATGGCATGCGACGGATCTGACTGGACGCTGGGATGGTCGAAATCGATACTGTGGAACGTGCGGGTCGCAACGCTGAAGGAAATCGCGAAAATGGCGAGCAATACAACTACACGCCGACCTGAAAACCGGCCTTCTTCGCCATTGCGCAACTTACACCCCACCTAACTTTGGAACTGTATAGCAATGCACGGTAGCAAGTTGCAAGACTGACTCGGCTAACTTGAGTGTCGGGCATGTTGTCCAGGCGAATCTCCTGCTCGACACCATTGTCTTCGATGACATCCAAACTGATCAATCAGTTTGTACATGAACAGGAAATCGTGTCGCGGCCCTGCGAGTGTGACTGTCTAGAAAATGGAACCGGGTTTTTCCAATTGCACTTAACTGAGGCTTCATCAATTGGGTCAACAACTTAGCTGGCACTTGAGTTGGTCGCATACATGCATCTCCAGATGCGGTAGTCCCATGCCCTCGTACGGTCTGCCATTCTGAGGAATCAATGTTCGATCAGTACCCCCCGACCCGTGCTCTTCGCTGCGCCGCGATTTCGCTGTTTCTCGCGCTAGCTCTTGAGGGACTCAGGCAAATTGCCTTTGGCGGTATTTCCGCATCGCCGTCTCATATGGCTGCATCCTCGCTGTACGCTTCCGTGGTTTTCTTGCTGACGTTTGCATCGCTCTGGAAATCGAATTTCCAAGCAGCAGCACTCAGCCCCACGGCAGCGGACATTGCGAAGTCTATAGCCTTTGTCACGCTTGCAGAAGAGCGGTGGGAAACCGACATTCACGCAACCGGAATCGATCTCAGGCAACTCGGGCAAGCGGAGGAAAGACTACGAGAGAGCGAAGAAAAGTATCGGTTATTGGTGGCGACCATCCCTGAAGTTGTGTGGAAGACCGATGCAAAGGGCAACGTAATCTTCGTGAGTCCCCAAGTTGAAGCCCTGCTCGGATACTCTGCTGACGAGNNGACAGGGAGATTCCCTCTGGTTTAATTCGGTCCATCCCGATGACAAAGAAAAAGTGGGACAGGCATACGAATCACTAATCAATGCGGGACAGCCCTACGATATCGAATGCCGGGCCCAGAAAAGGAATGGTGAATGGTTCTGGGCGCATGATCGGGCAGTGGCTACTAGTGACTCGAACGGCTTTCGGGTTGCCACGGGTCTCATTTCAGACATTACCGTGCGAAAAGCGGGCGAAGAAAGCGAGAATCGTTATCGCTCGCTGTTTGAAAATATGTTGGAGGGCTTCGCCCACTGCGAAATGCTTTTTGACGACCGTGGGCGTCCAATCGATTTTGTTTATCTCGCCGTCAACGGTGCATTTGGAAAATTNNACGGGCTTGGCGAATGTCGTGGGTAAGAAATTCAGCGAGGTTGTCCCGGGGGGCAAGGATTCGCAGCCAGAATTGTTTGAGAGATACGGCCGAGTGGCGCTAACCTCTCGGCCAGAGCGATTTGAGATCGAAATTAAAGCCCTGGGGATGTGGTTCTCCATCTCAGCCTACGGCGCGGGAAATGGGTGCTTTGTTGCTACGTTCGATAACATCACTGAACGCAAGCAGGCCGAAGAATCGCTGTTGTTCAACACTGCGCTGCTGGAGGCGCAAGCGGAGACAACAATTGACGGCATTCTGGTCGTAGATGAGTCTGATCACATCGTTCTGGTCAACAAGCAATTTGGGCTTAACTTTGGAATACCGGATGAAGTGCTGAGCACACGCGACGATCTTATCGTGCGCAGGCACCTGATCGATAGAGTCGAGGACTCCGAGGTCTTCGTCGAGAAGATCAATTATCTCAATAGCCATCGGGATGAAAAGAGCAGGGATGAGCTCACATTCAAGAATGGAAAGATTTTCGACCGATACTCTGCGCCTCTCGCCGACTCAAAAGGTCGATACCGGGGCAGAATTTGGTACTTTCGCGATATCACGGACCGCAAGATTGCCGAGGAACGAGTCCAGTTCTTGGCTTACTATGATGCACTGACGGGACTGCCCAATCGGACTCTTCTGCAGGATCGATTGACCAAGGCGCTCGCCAGCGCACGCCGGCGAAAGGACAAAGTTGCGCTTCTGTTCCTCGACCTCGACAGGTTCAAAGACATCAACGACTCATTGGGGCACTCGGCCGGCGACCTCCTACTGCAAGAAGTCGCCGAACGACTTAAGAAATGGGGGCGTGAACAGGACACCGTGGCCCGTTTGGGTGGTGACGAATTCCTGATCACGCTGACTCACATTAAAGACGTGCCCGACGCAGCAGTTGCCGCAGAGCGGCTCATGGATGCAATGACCGCTGAATTCGTCGCTCAAGGTCATTCCCTTAATGTCAGTTGCAGCATCGGCATCAGCATTTTTCCTGAACACGGTTCGGATTGCGAAACGCTGATCAAGAATGCCGATGCTGCAATGTATAGCGCGAAGGCCGACGGCCGTGACAACTTTCGCTTCTTCCACAAAGACATGAATGCGCAGGCGGTCGAGCGGCTGACCTTGGAAAGCAGCTTGCGTTCGGCACTTGCCAAAGAACAACTTTTTCTGATGTATCAACCGCAGATGGATATTGCCACGGGAAGGATCATCGGACTGGAAGCACTTCTGCGCTGGCAACACCCGGACTTGGGTCTTGTGCCACCCGATAAGTTCATACGAATTGCTGAGAACTGTGGTCTGATCGTACCGATTGGTGAATGGGTGCTGAGGACGGCCTGCGGTCAGGCGAGGAAATGGCAAGACGAAGGACTGCCCGCGGTTTCCATCGCGGTCAATGTTTCGGCGGTCCAGTTTCGCCAAGAGGGCTTCTGCGCACTCATCCGAAAAGTACTGGAGGACACTGGCCTCGCCCCGCAATGTCTGGAACTGGAACTGACAGAAGGTCTTTTGCTGGCGAATGCAGACGTAACGGTCTCCGTTCTTCAGGACTTAAAGGCCATGGGCGTCACGCTGGCAATTGACGATTTCGGAACCGGATATTCCAGTTTCAGCTACTTGCGGCAGTTTCATATCAGCAAGCTTAAAATCGACCGCCTGTTCATCCGGGATGTCGCCGTAAAGCCGGATGACGCCGCCATCACAGCCGCCATCATCAGCATGGCGAAAAGCCTGAATCTCAAGGTGATTGCCGAAGGCGTCGAGAATGAAGCGCAAATGTCGTTTCTGCGAGCCCATCACTGTGACGAAATTCAAGGGTACTATTTCAGCAAACCTCTGACCGTCGATAAAGCCGCCGACAAACTGCGGGGCTGCTAACCCTGGCGCATTGCGTTTGGCGAAGTCAGCGTCATGCGCAGCCTCTGACCCCGGTGGAGGGGAGCGGGGCAATTGTCTTGAACCCGTAATGACTCGCCCCAGCCAGCATATCCTAAGGCAGTTGTCGCAAACTCGCGATTTTGCTCATTGACCCGGTTCTGAATGCTATTGCCTACTTATAACAACTATCGCGATCTCCTGCCCGGCGCGCCAGCAGAGCTTCCAGTTCCCACAACGGGACTTACCCGGCGACACTCTCTGTGCCTTGGCTCGTTCGCGTAATGTGCAATATTGAACAGACAACACATCTGGGAACTTTCTACGATTACTGTAACCACGAAGACCCATCGTGCCGCCACTTCTGCCAACCTTGCGCCTTTGCGATTGAAAGAAAGGCGCTGGTCCACCCCAGACCCTTAAAGGAAGGAAATCCCATGCGGGGCGTAGCTCTCCCGTTTTCGCGCCTTTCTTCGATGCTGTTGGTCAGCTTGTTGGTGCTTTCCACGCACGTCCTGTGGGCGCAGAGAACGTCGACACTTGAGGAGATCGCTGTCCAGCTTCCTGATGCCCCATCACGGGTCGCAATGGTTGCGGAAGCCCAAACACATCTTCGTCCCACCTTTAGAGGATTACTCTTGAGCTTGAAGCAAAATCAGGGCCAGACCGAGTCGTGGATGAGACTTTTCCCCGATCACACAGGCTACGATCGTCTGTCTATCAATACCAACGCCGTGCTGAATCAGGACGCGGGAACGGCTAAATTCTGGGGCAAAAGCAAGTACTTCATCGGCAGCGCCCCGCCCAAGTGGAGGACGTTTGCTCCCACCTTCGGCCACTTCCATTCGGAGACGATCCATGGCGCCAACGACTTGGAGTACTATGGCCACCACATCCAATGGGCTGGCTCCGTCATCCTGCGAATCGGTCAGCAGGCCAAAGCTCACCCGCATGTCACCAGTGTACTCAGCACAGTCCATCCACGATTCTGATTGTTCGCTTATTCGGGACAAAGTCAGCGATGCGACCAGCGATCCCCACTCCGTCTTCGTAAAGCCGCGATTCCCAGAGCAGGCAAGCGGCAGCGGACTTAGTCGATCTGCAGCCGAAGAAACCGCGGCCTGCGCGACCCTTTTACCGGCGAAGACGACTCGCTGCACCCGCAGTGGGTGATGATCGATCTATTGCCAATCAACGCCAATCAACCTGCTCGTTGACACCCCGGGCCCTTGTTGACGCATCTAAATATCCTCTAACCCAATCAATTTCGACGAGGTCCAACTTGCCAAAATCCCAACTCACCATCGCCGTGTGTTCTTTGCTCTTTGTACTCACACCAGCCTTCGCCCAAACCCCGCCGGCTGACACGACCCTGATAGCGAACCCCGTCTTCCAGGCAAACTGCGCGAAGTGTCACGGTAAAACCGCCGAGGGCCGCCACTTTGGTGGGCCATCGCTCATCTCCGACAAAACCGCTGCCACCTCTGCGGCTGACTTGCACAACATCATCGCCAACGGCAAAGGCCGCATGCCCAAGTACGCCGGCAAACTGACATCGGAAGAAATCGACACGCTCGTCCAGCAAATCAAAACCCCGAGCAAGAAAGAATGAGACGATTGCCCGGAGGCTTCTGCGCTTATGGAATCTTCTTTTGGGGTGCGCCCGCAAAGAGAGCTAACGTGGCGCGCCCCATGGACTCGGCCCCAGAGCATGCAGGTCAATATCGACCGTCTTTTCCACGCGAAGGATGAACGTGCTCGGGTCCTTCATGCCCCACTTCACGTAAGGCACCACGAAGTGGACGGTCAAGCTCCAGCGGTCGGGCGCGAGTTCGACCTGCGCTGGTACGGTGATCTCGTGTTCGGCGCCGTGGATGCCGAACACACCGTGGACTTGCACGAGCGAAGTTCCGAGCGCCAGGACTTTTCCCTCCACCCGGTCGGGCCGAAAAGTCACCTCGGAATAGCGAGCGCTCTCTAGAATTTCCTTGTGCATCTTCCGATCGCGGCTCGTGTTTTCAGTATTTCCGCTCGCCGTGTCCACGACGATCTCTCCGCTGATTGCGTTGCTGGCGGGAGCGAAGCGGATCTGGCCGGCTCTTAGCTTGAAGCTGCCGTGCACA
>PMMJ01000477.1 GCA_003162255.1 Acidobacteriaceae bacterium
GTGATGGAATCGCCCAGGAACACGACTCTCGCTTCTCCCTTGGCGGGCAAGCCGAGCTTGGCATCATCGTCGCGATATTTGGCCAGGTTCGGCCAGTCGCGCAGGGTCGCTTCCATTTCTTTCTGGTCTTCTTTGAGAGACGCACAGGGATCCGACGGTTGCTGGGCCGCCGCATTGGCAGTTAGAACCGCGGCCATTAGAACGACAAAGAGCGATTTCATGAAAACGCGCACCCTCTCTTCAAATATTCGTGAACCAACTTCAGATGGATACAACGTTTCGGCTCTCCGGTGCTAGAAGCTGATCTTCATCCCCAACTGCATCTGCCGGCTGGTGTTGGCGTAGCTGATCACGCCAAAGCCGCTGGACTCAATGTCTCGCTCCGGAAAACCGAGGTTGGGATGATTGAACACGTCGGTAGCCTGGAACTTGAGTTCTACGTTCATTCCCTCGTGGAGCTGGGCGAGAGAGAAGTCTTTCAAGAGCGCCAGATCCACCGTCCGCCAGTTCGGCGCGTTCACAATATTTCTTCCCGTGTTTCCGAACGTGTTGGCGGGTGCCTGCACAAAGGCGGACGTGTTGAACCAGCAGTTGATGGTCCCCACCCGATCCCCACTCGGGCAATTGCCACTGCGCGGGTTGCCGACCTGGTTGGGGCGAAAGGTCCCCGAGAGCGCTCCACTGTTGTTCGCACTGTCGAATGGGCTGAAGGGCAAGCCGCTGCGAATCTGGTAGATGGAGGAGAGTTGCCAACCGCCGGCGACAGCATTCACCAGCCCTCCCTGTTGCAGGAAGCGCTTCCCTCTTCCGAAGGGAAGGTGGTACACGAAATTTCCGTTGAACATATTTCGGATGTCAGTAGCCGCCCGGCCATAGTTCCCTGCCGGGTTGCTGGCGTTCTGCCAGCCCACCCGATCAGCCGAGCCGGCGCCGCCCCAACCAGCGCTGGTCAGCGTATCCATCGCCTTCGCCCAACTGTAGTTCGCCTGCAACGAAAATTCTCTTGAGAGCTGTTTCTTGACCGTGATTTGAAGCGCATTGTAGTTGGACCACCCGTCAAAGTAGGCAGCACTGATCTGCCCGAAAAGCGGGTAGGGACGGGCACCTTGTCCGCCTCCCAGTTTGTTGGCGGGCACCTGATTCAGGTCTCGCGTGTATTGCAGGTTGACGCCCCGGTTGCCAACATAACCCACATCGAGAACCACGCCACCCTTCAACTCGTGCTGTACATCGAGATGGAATTGCTCGGTATAAGGAATCGGCGAGTTGTAAAACGAATAGTTGACGTCGGTGCCGTTCAGGAGGTCGGGAGTCCGAGTCGAATTGCTCGGATAGACAAGTCTTCCTGGCGGTGGTCCAGCTGAGAGCTGGAACAGAAGCGCCGGGTTCGAGGAATCGTAGGTCATCGAGCCCGATGGCACCCAGCCCTGTCCCCAGGCTTGTGCGGGGGCAGTGATGTTCTGCCCCGCAATGATGTTGTAGATTCCGAAACCGCCACGGATCGACCAGTCTTTGCCGGGCGCCCATGCGAAGCCGAGCCGCGGCGAAAAAATCGCGGGCTTGGTCTCCGTCAGCGAGTTGCGTCCGTTCTGCCCCGCGTACCACATGGCTCCAAGTGAACCGTCAGCCGGATTCACGATATTCGGCTGGAATGTGGACAGCTTGTTGTGAATCTCGCTCCACCCACTCTGCAGCGTGTAGCGCACCCCCAGGGTCAGAGTCAGGTTCGGCTTAACCTTGTATTCATCCTGGGCGAAAGCCTGCGCGCTATACATCCGCCCACCGGTCTCCGGATTAATCGAGACGCTCCATGAAGACGGCGCTCCCAGGAGAAAATCCGCATATCCTTCACCCTCGGTCGGGATGCCGTTGGTTAACGCCTGGTCCGCTGGATTCTGGGTAAATACACCGCTAAAATCGAATGCTCCCGCACTTGCCGTCCCCCAGCCCGTGTTCACCCACCACCGGTCGAACTCTCCACCAAACTTGAGAATGTGTTTGCCTTTGACCCAAGTCATGACTTCCGAAGGTACAAAGGTAGTTTCCGCATCGATCGCGGGAGGAAATGGCGTGTACCCAATCGCCGTGCTGAGAGCGCCTTCCATCGACATCGATGGAAACATGTTGTCCGGTGCGTAGGTCATTCCTAGCTTCGCGGGCCATCCCTGTCCCTGGTTGTTGACCGTAGCAACACCGCGCGCGCGGCTGAGAGAAAAGCGGAATTCGCTGACCAGATTCGGGGTGACCGTCCAGACGTCCGTAAGCTGTCCCTGAGGCTCCGTTCCGCCCCAGGTTCCACAGTTGATGGCACAGTTCTGGTCGTTCAACGGAGTGTTGTACTTCACATACATCATCGAACCTGTCAGGCGATTCTTGGGTGTGATGTCGTAATCTACTTTGCCCTGAAACCAGGTGTTCGTGTTCGGTGACGCCAGATTCGTGTAGTAGTTATTGAAAAGTCCTGGTCGGTTGGGCGTCGGGAAGTTTTTCTGCACCTCCAGCGCCACTGAATCCATCCGGTTCTGCGGAATGATGTTGCCGGCAAAAGGTAGACGGCAGTTCCCATTGCTGGGATCGGTCGTAGCCGGATCGAAGATCTGGCCGTTAATGACTTGCTGTCCATTGCAAGGGTTAATGATCGGATTGCCGTTATTATCGACTGCCGGCGCCCCGAGGAGTACAGAAAAATCACCGCTCGTGTATCCCGTCGCCCCCGTCGTTGGATAGCTGGTCGGAGCGGGCGAGGACGTATTGCTCGGATTTCTCTGATAGGCAAAGAAAAAGAATGCTTTGTCTTTCTTGATCGGACCGCCAATGTTGAACCCATATTCGTTCCAGCGAATTGGCGGATTGCTTTGCGCAAATTTGTTGAGCGCGTTGAAGGCGTCGTTTTGGATGTATTCGTAAACCGTGCCGTGAAAACTGTTGGTCCCACTCTTGGTGATCACGTTGAAAACCGAGAAGCCGCTGCCGTGCTCCGCCCCAAAGTTCGAGGTGTTAGCGCTGACCTCTTCAATGGAGTCAATCGGCGGAGCCAGCAAATCGGCGTTCGAAGACTGACCAAACATCGCGATGCCGCCATCGATCTGCCAATTGGAGAAATATCCCGCCTGCCCATTCACGCCGACCGAGTCGCCACCCGTCTTCTCATTCCAGCCGGGATTCACGCCCGGCAAGGAGGCAAGAATGTCCATCCAACTACGATTGCCAGTCGGCGCGTCGGCCACCAGATCGGTGCCGAACCGGGTGTTTGTGTCCGTAGTCTCGGTTTCCAGGTCGGGCTGCGTCGCAGTAACCGTGACTTTCTCCGAACTCATGCCCACATCGAGGGCCGCATTGATCGTAATGGTCTGAACGTGCAATTCAATACCATCCCGTACCAGCGTTTTGAATGCGTCCTTCGAAAATGTCAGCGAATATTGGCCCGGCGCGACATAGGGAGCGTCGTATACACCCGAAGGATCGGTCGTGACCGTCTGGACGACCCCCGTGAAAATGTTGGTGATTGCAACCTTGACGCCGGGTAACACCGCCTGAGACTGGTCCGTGACCGTTCCCCGAATCTCGCCGCTCTGCCGGCTCTGGCCGACAGCCGGGACGAAGAATGAAGGAATCAATAAAGCGAGGACGGATACAAAACGCAACCTGCTGGGTCCGAAGGACGACATCACCAATTTCTCCTTATATACAGGTCCACCCGCTTCACAGCAGATGAAGGGGGACGGAACACGCACTCTAGCGTACCTTTGTCGAGCCTTCGCGCCTGAGCGTCAAGTTCGAAACAGTTCAGTGGCAGGTTTGAAACAACGATTGCGGCGACCTTCTGGTGGTTTGCGGCGGCTGACTACGGAATTGTGGAGGAACTTGGGCTCATGCAAACGACCCTACGCTTTTTCACAGATGTCGATACCGCCTGCAGTTTCTGCCAGTCCGACCAATTTGCTGGAAAAGCTCGTGCTACTCTACGCTGATTTGGGAGTGCAAATGTTCAGAATCTTTAAGACGGTCTCCTTCCTGATTTGCCTGTCGTTCTCATTCGTCCTCTCTGCACAGAAATCCCCTACCGCTCCACAGCGCGAGATCCGCGAACACTTCACCAAAGCTCAGCAGGCCATGCAGGGAAGGCAACTCGATACTGCATTCGGTGAATTCAGCGCCATTCTGGCACTCGATCCCAAGAACGTCGAAGCCCGCGGAGATCTGGGTGTCGTACAGTTTTTCCAGGGAAAATACGCCGACGCGAGCCCTAATCTTCAGGCGGCAGTCCGGGCCCAGCCTTCCCTCTGGAAAGCGCAAGCGATCCTCGGCTTATGCGAAAAAGCCCAGGGAAGACTCGACTCCGCGAAAACGCTCCTGGAAAAGTCTGTTCCACATCTGCAGCAGGATCCAAAACTACAAGTCCGCGCGGGGCTTGCTCTGGTCGAACTCGATTATCGACGCCGGGATATGGAGAAAGCACTGGGCGTTCTCAGCTTGCTTCAGAACACGGATCCAACCAACGCCGATGTTCTCTATGTCGTTTATCGAATCCACACCGATCTAGCCACCGAGGCGCGCCAAACCCTCGCCATGGTCGCCCCCGATTCCGCCCGCATGCACCAGCTTCTCGCCCAGCACCTGATCAATGAGCGAGATGCCAAGCACGCGGTCACGCAATATCGGGAAGCCATTCGGATTGACCCGCATCTTCCGGGAACGCATTTTGAGCTGGGCGAGGCGATTCTAATGGACTCAGGTGCTACCGTGGGGCAACAGGAAGCGCAAAAGGAATTCGAAGCCGCCATTGCGGAGAATCCCGGCGACGCCAAGTCGGAATGCCGTCTGGGCGCGCTTTTCGGCTTGGGTGGCGACAACGAGAACGCGAGGAAACATTACTTGCGCGCTGCGGAACTCGATCCTACGGAGTCAGAGGCCCAAGCTGGTCTGGGGAAAATCCTTATGTCCACCGGCCAGCCCAATGAGGCCCTACCCTTCTTGCTCGCTGCCGTTCGTCTCAATCCCATCAATGCGCCGGCCCACTATCGGTTGGCACAGCTGTATCGCCAGCTGGGACGTGCCGCAGATGCCGAAAAGGAACTCGCGACATTTAAGGAACTGCGAAACACCGAAGACCGCCTCCGTGAAGCCTATGCTCCGGCCGGGAAAGAGTCCGGCAGTTCTCAGGCGCTCAACCCTGACATCCCGCAATGAGGGGTCGGGTCGGTGCGCATTCAGCCGGGACCAGTTACGCCAACGTTTCGAACATATTCAAACATCTGGCAATCAAAGGCCTTGCGCTCAAATCCAGGCACGCCTTCACGCCAACGCTGTGCTAAGATTCGCGCGGGACAGCTTTCCGTGTCGCACATCTCTTCATTCTCGCAGCCGAAACCGAATCCGGAATCCAATCGCACCGAACCATCGATACCGGAACCCATGGTGCGCGAGGAACTAGATCGAGTGCTCGCGAGCCACGACTTCCAGGCGAGCAAGCTCTGTCAGAGTTTCCTGCGCTATGTGGTCGAGAGCGCTCTGAACGGACACACCGATGGTCTTAAGGAGCGCACCATCGGGATCGAAGTCTTTGGCAAGCCGACGTCGTACGATCCCAGCGAAGATGCGGGGGTTCGAGTTAAAGCAGGCGAAGTGCGAAAACGGCTGCGATCCTATTACTCCAACCAGCCGGCCGACGCCAAAGTGTGGATCGAACTACCTTCGGGAACCTATGTTCCCGAGTTCCACCTATTTAAACGCGCAGAACAGCCGACCCCCTCCAAGCCTTGGGTGCGCTCGTGGACATTCTTGGCCATCTCAGGAACAGGTCTTCTGGGTTTGGCGCTAGCTGCATTTTTCTTTTTGCGGCCCCATCCCGCCGCAGATGCCCTCGATCAGTTTTGGTCTCCAGTCCTGCAAAGTCACCAGGCGGTATTTGTGTGTACAGCGCCAGTCCCCGTGTACTCCGACGTTCGGAATTCAGGCGGCGAGAACCCAACCAGAGTTGAAGATTTCGTGCTAATCCCCAATCGATTTGTCGCTGTCAGCGACGTAAACTCGGCAACGCAAATTGCCGAAATGTTCAGCCGGATGGGAGAGCCTTACAAGCTTCGGATTGGAAATGACGTCTCGTTCCGCGATCTCCGCGCAGCTCCGGCCGTCCTGGTGGGGTTCTCCTACACGCAATGGCATGAAATCGGCGAGCATTTCCTTTATTCCATCGATTTATCGCACCGGCCTTTTGGCGTTTCCCAAGACGGCGCTCTTACGAATTGGACTATCAAAACCCACCCCGACGACCCCGAGCTGAATGAAGATTATGCGATTGTGTCGCGTGTCTATTATCCCGGCACGAACAGCATCATCGTGGAAATCACGGGCATCTCCCACTACGGCACGGAAGCAGCTGCTGACCTGGTGACGAACGCAGCGCTTCTCCAGGAAGCACTCCGCAGACTACCCGCAGGGTGGCAGCAGAAAAATGTCCAGATCGTTCTGCACGTGGAAGTAATTTCGGGTTCCCCGTCGGTCCCCACCGTTGTCGCTACGCATGTTTGGTAGGAATGATCGAGGTCAGCGCTCGCCTCATTCCCCGTGATTCCCGGGGCCTGCGATAAACAGAAAGTGCAGCGGTACGCCTGCTGTGCCGCGTCAACTGAGAACCCCTGGCAGACACCACCAAGGCGAAAATACGCAATCTTAATGGTTAAGGTGATGCGTCATGCCAGCCTCGAATCGGTTGAGGTCGCGCCTCGCGCTGAATGCTATTGATGACCTGACCGGAAGGAGTGCGGCGAATCGCAAGTTCAAAAAAAGACATTCCCTCGCCAATCGCCAAGCACAGCCGCATTCTCTCCTCACACTTCTCTGTCGAAGGTGCAAGCCGTTGATTAGTATTGTCAATTCCCTCGGGCTCGATTCGAACAACTGATTCTGAATCAGTTGCTCGGTCACACATGGCAGCAAGTCAGTTAATCATGAAACCACGACCATCTCTTCCCTGCCCTGATGCGCTGCATTCTGGGCGCTTGTCCTCAATCACCGAGTGCTGTTACTGCTTTGCGCGGCAGTAACAAGCATTTTTCCTCCGGTCTTATCCCTAAATATGCTCGCGAATATAACGCGAGCAAATTGTGCGCCACGCCCAAAGAGTGTTTTCGGAACCATTGCAGAATCAGGGTCATAGCTTCACGCGAGTTCCCAGACAATGCCCGTCAGCGGCGGTGGCACCTGCAACAGGCTGATTCCGCTAGCTTTGTTCCGAAGCATGGCGCACAAATCAGGGTGGAGAAAACACCAATGATGCAACACAGATATCAAAATGGATCTTTGACCAAGAGGAGCAACAGGTTTAGTGAGGACGTCTGGCAGTTCCGCTTTTACGAAACCACGCCGGAAGGCTGCCGATACCGTAAGTCAACCAGCGTGGGGACCGTAGCCCAGTACCCAACCAAGTCAGATGCCTTGCGCTTCATCGAACCCCTTCGCATCCGATTGAATCTGTATCACCGATTCGGGAGGCCGGTATCAGTCGGCGCTCTGATGGATCACTATGTCGAACACGATTTACGGGAACGGCGACATTCAACACAACAATCCAATTTATCGACTCTGAATCGCTGGATTCGACCCCGCTGGGGTGACTCTCTGCTGGAGCAAGTCAAGCCTCTCGCAGTCGAACAGTGGCTTCGGTCTCTTGCCTTAGCACCAAAGACCAAGGTCAAGAATTCAAAGACGTCAACAGACCGATTATTAATAGATCTATAGCCGCCGATCACGATTGCAACCAGACTCGCAACCTTCGCAATCGTGCCGGTGAAAAGGCTTTGGATGGCGGTAAAGCCGGTGTCGAACGGTGAACCTTGCGCCAGCGCGGACACAGGGATGACCAGAAGAAGGATGACAAGGACGGAAGTTGAACGCGTCCACTTCGACCGAAGACGGGACTGGATTTGGCGGATGAACTGGACTCGGGACCAACGTGTCATTTGCACCTCCCGCAGCACCTCAAATCGGCTGCTTGTGGCGCAAACTTAACCGGACTCAATGACGCTGTCCAACAACTTCTCGTCACTCTGTTATTCCTGGGAGGAATAACAGACGAACATGATGCCGCGACCAAGTAAATTGCGCCTTCCGGCCCGATAGCTTCGGTAAGGAATCTTCCTGAGAAAGCGATTAGCCGGCAAATGCCACCCGGGTACCGATACAAGAAAGGCGTCCGAGTATGTGGCCCTGAGATACCATTGTGGTGTCGGGCGCGTAATCACTTTGCTCGCAAATCTGCGTCTAAGTCCCTGCCGATGAAGCAGATAAGGCTGTCATTGTCTGCGTGACTCAGTTCTTCTCAAACAGCTGCTCCGCATCCGCGACGTGATTTGCTCAACGAAATGTGACGTGAGAAATCGGGTTATTGTTGTCTGATATTCCTGGCAGGAATAACAGAGTGACGAGAAGTTGTTGGACACAGCCGCGGAAACGAAGCAAATTGGCTGACATCGTCCGTTCTGCGCAGAGTCCAATCGACCGAGGAACCGCAGCGGCGAAACGAGACTCTATGTCAACCCAGCCCAATCGAATTCCAACACGCGAGCGACCACGCTCGGTTCGGGAAGCACCCGTCAGCCAAAAATACGCTGCCCGTTTCCTCAATCTCCACCCGAAGACCGTGCTCCGCAAGGCTCGCGAGGGCTCGCTTCCCGCTCATCCGGTTGGGACAGATCGGAAGCGATGGCATTTCTATCTCTCGGAGCTAGACCATTGGCTTCGTTCTCAGGTAATCTCAGGCAGCCACCCGCGTCGCCAACCCCAAGGAGATTACATTGGCTAAGCGAACGCGGTATCAGTACGGTAGTGTTGAGATCGACAAACGCGTAACAGGACCGGACGTATGGCTCTATCGTTGGTGGGAACCGATTTCGGACGGACGCAGGAAACGAAGGGGTTTCACCGTCGGAACGGTAGAACAGTACAAGACGGAGGCCCATGCCTTGAAAGCAGCAGAAGGCATGCGGCTGATGATCAACGATGGCATCTTGCGCCGAGAACCGGTTCTCTTCTGTGGCATCCTGGACCGTTTCCTTCTCGATCAGAAACAGGAAGAGGAAGCCGAACAAATCACTCACAATACTCTAGCCTCCTACCGAAGTATGATTTGCCAACACATCCGACCCAAGTGGGGGGACGCCTATCTCAAAGACGTTCGGCCTACCTTGGTACAGGACTGGCTCCGAAGGCTCGACCTCTCACCCAAGTACAGAGGCCACATTCGGTCCCTGATGTACCGTCTCTTCGACAAGGCGATGCTTTGGGAATTGCTGGAGGTGGACCGCAATCCAATGGACCTGGTCGAGGTCAAGGGCATCAGCAAGCGCAAGAAACGTCCTTGCGTGCTCCAGGTAAAGGACGCTTGGCAAATGCTCGACGCGCTGGTTCAACCCTTTCGAACCATCGTGCTAATTGGCCTGTGTTTCGGTTTGCGAATCAGCGAAATCCTGGGTTTGCGCTGGACGGATTTCGATTTCAAACGATCGGTGGTTCTAATCCAACGATCAGCGGTCGGGAAGCGACTAAACAAATTGAAGACGGAGTACTCGCAGGACGAGGTCCCGATCGAACGGGGTTTCATTCTCGAACTGAGGAAATGGCAAGTGCTCTGTCTCGATTCCGAGGAGCGATGGCTCTTTCCGAGTCCGGCGACCGGCCGGCCGTATCATGCCGATTCGATTCGTGCCGACTACCTGGTTCCGACAGGTCTCCAACTGGGACTTGGCAGGATCGGGTTTCACACGTTCCGCCACACTTATCGTGCGTGGCTGGACGAAACCGGAGCACCCGTGGGCGTACAGCAGAAACTCATGCGGCACGCGCATGTTTCGACCACTATGGATCAGTATGGCAATGCCTCGGCCCTGGCCAAGCGCAAGGCCAATCGGCCTATCGTGCAACGCCTCTTGCAAAGGCCTGCCAATCAAGAGGTCTCCATTCAATAAATAAGGGGAACTGTGTGGCAGTTCCCCTTATTGGACAGTTTTGGACAGTCGCTACAAGTGCCAAATTGCCCGTAACCTTATGATTGCGTTGGTTGCGGGGGGTGGATTTGAACCACCGACCTTTGGGTTATGAGCCCAACGAGCTACCAGACTGCTCCACCCCGCAGCAAAAGCATAACACAACTGTGGTGACGGGGGAAAAACTGGGTGGAGCGCGCAACTAGAAGCGCAGTCAGAACGCCAAAGTGCTCAATGAGACGCCATGCGGAGGCGCCTCTTCGGACTCTGTACAATGACTGCGTACAATGACTTTGTAGAATGATTTGCGGGACCTTGATCGGAACGGATGAGCCTCCAGACTCTGAATGACATTTTGTTGGCGATCTGCAAGAAGCGCCGCGACCGCGTCATGCTGCAAAGGGGGGCGCTGGGCTGGGTCCCGATCTCTTCCACAGAAATTTACCGCAGTGTCGTTGGCTTGGCTCGCGGGCTTGAATCCTGGGGTGTTAGCAAGGGCGATCGCGTCGCCATCCTTAGCGAAAATCGCCCGGAATGGGCCATTACCGATTTCGCTGCGCTTGCCATGGGCGCGGTCACGGTTCCGATTTATCCCACGCAGACGGCGGATCAGACTTCCTTCATCCTCAACGACTCCGGCGCGCGCGTCATCGCGGTGTCCACAAAGAACCAGTTGGAAAAGGTGCTGACCATCCAACGCCACACGCCGGTCGAGCGGATACTGGTGATGGATGCGGTCGAAACCGCGCACGCGGCCCACATGCAGGGACTCATGCTGCAAGGGCCGATCAACTTCGATCCGGAATTCGATGCCCTCTCCCAAGCGATTGCGCCGGATGACCTGGCCACAATTATCTATACCTCAGGCACGACAGGAACTCCGAAGGGAGCGATGCTGACGCACGGCAACATGGCGTCAAATGTCGCGTGTTCGATGGAAGCATTCGGCTTCGGAACGAAAGAAGAAGTGAGCGTGTCGTTTCTGCCGCTCTCTCATGTGACCGCGCGGCACGTGGATTTCGCGCTGCTCTACCTCGGGGTGGCGCTGGCCTATTGTCCTGACATTGCGCAACTGGTGCAGGCCTTGGCGGAAGTGCAGCCCGACATCTTTGTCGCTGTGCCGCGCGTGTACGAGAAGATTCGCCAACAGGTGATCCTCAAGGCTGCAGGCTTCCCGAAAAGCTCTGTCTATCGCTGGGCGCTCTCGGTGGGACGCGCCCATCGCGCCGAGACTCTTGCCGGAGCCGCGCCCACTGCGCTCTCCTGGAAAATCGCGAATCGCCTGGTCTTTTCCAAAGTGCTCGCGGGAATCGGTGGAAAAGCCCACGAGTTCATTTCCGGAGGTGCGCCATTGGGCCGCGAATTGGTCGAGTGGTATGCCGATATCGGCATTCCCATCCACGAGGGGTACGGGTTGACGGAGACTTCACCGGTGATCGCGGTGAACACGCCGCTCGCTCACAAATTGGGAACCGTCGGCAAGCCGCTGCCGAACGTTGAGGTCCAGATTGCCAGCGACGGCGAGGTGTTGGTGCGCGGCCCCTCGGTATTCAAGGGCTATTGGAAACGTCCGGAGGCAACGCGCGACGCGTTTGTGGACGGATGGTTCAAGACAGGCGACATTGGGCACCTCGACAGCGAGGGATTTCTTTCGATCACGGATCGCAAGAAGGATCTGATCAAGACTTCCGGCGGGAAGTTCATTGCGCCGCAGCCGATCGAGAATTCACTGAAGCTGAATCCGCTGATTGGGACCGCAGTGGTCTTCGGCGACCGGAGGAAGTTTCCTGCGGTGCTGATCGCGCCCCACTTTCCTGCTCTGGAAGATTGGGCGCGGGCGAACCAGATTGAATTCGGTTCGCGAGAAGCGCTGGTCGCAAACGCCAAGGTGCGGGCACTCTATGAAGGCATCATTGAAGACCTGAACCAGAATCTGGCGCGTTTCGAAAAACTGAAACGCGTGTTGGTGGTGCCCGAAGAACTTTCGGCGGCGGATGGAACGCTGACGCATACATTCAAAGTGCGGCGGCGGGGAATCGAGGAGCGATACCGGTCATTGATTGATGAGATGTACGCGAAGGCGGAGGCGACTGGAGGGTGAGCCAGTGGAGTGCCGGATATGGAGCGCCGGGCGTCCCCGCCGCCCGGCTGGACCCGTCGACTAAGCTGGCCGCAGCCGTACAATAGGGTCATGACGGATTCACTCATTATCGCTGGCAGGCAGTTCCGTTCCCGCCTGATCGTTGGGACCGGCAAATACAAGTCTTTTCAGGAAACCGCCCGCGCGCTGGAAGCCAGCGGCGCCGACATGGTGACCGTGGCCGTGCGCCGCGTAAATCTCGACCGCAGCAAGGAATCTCTGCTCGATTACATCGATCCGAATAAGTATTTCCTTCTCCCCAACACCGCCGGCTGCTACACGGCCGACGACACCATTCGCACCGCCCGGCTGGCGCGCGAAGTGGGGCTCTCGGACTGGATCAAGCTGGAAGTGATTGGCGACCAGGCGACGCTGTATCCGGATGTGCAAGCGACGCTCGAAGCCACCGGTGTGCTCGCGAAAGAGGGATTCACGGTGCTGGCCTATACGTCCGACGACATTGTGTTCGCCAAACGGCTGGTGGACGCGGGAGCTTCTGCCGTGATGCCTTTGGGCGCGCCGATCGGCAGCGGACTGGGGATTCAGAACTCCGCCAACCTGCGAATCCTGCGCGAGCTGATCACGGGAGTCCCGCTGATTGTGGACGCGGGCGTGGGCACAGCTTCCGACGCTGCCATCGCCATGGAGCTAGGCTACGACGCCGTCCTGATGAATACCGGCATTGCCGGCGCCCAGGAACCGATGCTGATGGCGGAAGCGATGAAACACGCCGTGCTCGCTGGACGGCAGGCTTACATGGCGGGGCGCATGCCGCGAAAGCTCTACGCGACCGCAAGTTCGCCGCTGGAAGGCGTCGTGCGATAGAGTCTGCTCGTGTCGGGACGGGCACCTCGCGAGCCTGCCCGGTTTTGCCGAAGCCCCGAGCGAAGCCGAGGGGAAAGTCGGAGGGTCCAAACCGAGCGCAGCTCGGCCACTTCATGGAATCACAGCAATTCTTGATGCGCACTAGGAATTTGCGTGGACGAGCCAGACGCCAGTCGCTCCACGAGAAAAAACTTAGGGCGGCCACCAGGGCCGCCCTGTTTGCGTCAGCTGAATTCGTACGCCTAAAGCATCTTGACGCTGTCAACGTGGATCTTGTCGCCGTCGATGTGTCCGGTCACGGCAACATGATGTCCATAGTGCTCCTTAAGGGCATCGGGATTGTCCACCGCCAGAACCTTCTGGTCCTTGTCGGTAACAACCACCGCGCTGGCGCCGCCTTCAATGCACTTCTTAGCGCATCCGGCATGATCCGCGTTGGCTCCCTTAATGCCACACTTGGAGTCGCTCACCCAGCCGTTCACCGTTTGGGCATCGCTGGCAAATGACACTGAGACGACCAGCACAATCAAAGCGCCGGCAAGTAACAACAAGAGAAATTTCCGCATGTCACCCTCCTTTGTTTTGGTTCCCACCTTAGATTGGTTCCCACACGAGATGCGATCTTTGCACTCTATCACAGAAGAAGCAGACGCGGGGCGTCGACCTGTCGTTCTTAATGTCCGTTCTTAGCGTCGTTTTTCGCGCGGCCGGAGGGCGGCTTTTGCGGAGGATCGGGGACAACGTAAACAACTTCTCCAGGCCGTGTGTAGTGAAGTTGCTCGCGGGCTTCCTTCTCGATGGCCGCGGGATCGGATTTGAGCGATTTGATCTGATTGGCGTACTGGCTGTTTTCCTTCTGCAGGCGCTCAACCTCCGTCTGGAGTGATTGCACCTCGGTGCGCTTCTGACGATAGACGACCATGCCGTTGGCTCCAAACATGGCGTGCAGCACTAACCCAAAGATAATAAGGATTGCGGCCGCCGTTCCCAGACGACGCCACTCCAGCACCAGCCACGACCAGACCGGACGCGTGCGCTCCACCCAGCGCGCCGCCACGGCCTCCGCCTTCGGAGNNGCTGCGCGCTTCGCTATACACGCGCACCACTGGCTCCGTGCCTGAGAGCCGGTAGCACACCCACGATCCGTCGGCGAGTATGAGTTTGAGTCCGCCGATCCTCACCGCTTGCGCAACTTTGATGCCATAAAACTCGCTCGGATCGCCCCGTAACTTCTCAGTAAACTTCTGTTTTACTTCCGGCGTCAAGCGGAAGTTCTCTCTTAGAGGATAGTAGGAACCAACTTTGGCAAATAGATCGGCCAGTTGTCTGCCAAGCGACTTGCCCCGGCGCGCCACCATCTCGCAGCACAGTAATCCGGCGAGCACGCCGTCCTTCTCCGGGATGTGTTTGCGGATGGAAAGGCCGGCGCTCTCTTCACCGCCGATCAGGATCTTGTCCTGCTTGATCAATTCGCCAATGTACTTGAATCCAACCGGGGTTTCGTAGAGCGCGATCTTGTG
>PMMJ01000140.1 GCA_003162255.1 Acidobacteriaceae bacterium
GTGTGGTGACGGGGCTCCGCCCCGTCCCATCCGAGCGCAACTCAGCAACTGCCAGCGTCACCGTAACTCTGAATTCGCAATAGAGAAGTTCGAACCGAGGAAAATAAGGAGGCACTATGAAGACTTTCATCTTACTCGTCACTCTGCTAGGACTGCCCTTCCTGGCCATCTCCCAGACCGCTCCCGCCAAGAATGCACCAGCAGCGCCCGCTGGCCCCACCAAAGTCACCGGTGAGCCCACCAAAACCGCCAGCGGCCTCGAATACTGGGACATCAAAGTCGGCACCGGCGCGGTCGCGCAAACTGGACAGCAGGTAAAAGTCGATTACACCGGCTGGCTCACCAATGGCAAGAAGTTCGACAGCTCCGTGGGCACCGGCCGTCCGTTCGATTTCAAGCTCGGCGCCGGCAACGTCATCAAGGGATGGGACGAAGGTATCGTCGGCATGAAAGTCGGCGGCAAGCGCCAGCTCCGCATTCCGCCAGATTTGGCTTACGGAGAAAAGGGCTATCCTGGGGCTATCCCGCCCAACTCAACCCTCATCTTCGACGTGCGCCTGGTGGATGTGAAGTAGCAGGTGTGGCGCGGGCGCCCTCGCCCGCGAAAGCTGGTGGGCACAAAAAAGCCCGCAGGATTTCCCTATCTCTGCGGGCTCTGATCTTTTAAGCCTTAACCACTTTGCCGCTGCGCAGACACGAAGTGCAGACGCGCATGTGTTTGGTAGCCGCTCCCACCTTGGCGTGAACCGGGCGCAGATTGACGTTCCAGCGCCGCTTGCTGACATTGTGGGCATGACTGATGGTATTCCCGAACTGCGGCCCCTTGCCGCAGATATCGCAAACTCGAGCCATAACTCTGATTCCTTCCAGGCCTATTGCCGAAACCATGATTTTACAGGAATCGCCCGCATTTCGCCAAGCCTAGTCCACGCCGGGTAGTGGCTCAGTTTCGCGATGCAGGCGACAAGAGGCTGAACCACCAAGGACACGAAGTACCAAAAAGGCCTTCGGTCTCAGATATTTNNGCCTTCGTGGCCTTGGTGGTTAATGGTTTCGCAAACTGAGCTACTACCCCACGCCGGGGCAGGTGCCCTCACTTGCCCAGCCGAACTCGGCAGCGCCTACGCCGCCTTGCCCATCACCGGCTGCGCGCAATGGCTGCATCGCCGCGCATCGATCGGAATCTCGCTCAGGCACTCCGGACACTTCTTGGTAGTCGGATCCGCCGGCGCCGGATCCTTGTGCATCCGCGCTACCAGCGCATTCACCGGCGCGACCACAAAGAAATAAATGGCCCCCGCAATCAGCACAAACGACACCCCGGCATTGATGAAATGCCCCAGCGGAAACAGCGCCCCGTGAATCGTGAAATGGATGGCCGAGAAATCCGGCTTGCCCACGACCGCTGCGATGAGCGGCGTCAACAGGTCTGTGGTCAGCGCCGTGACCACACCGCCAAAGGCCGCGCCAATCACCACGCCCACCGCCATATCCACCACATTACCGCGCAAAATAAATTGCTTGAAACCCGATAACATTACGTTTCCCTCCGACTACTGGAATGGCCGACAATCTAAATGCCGAACGTCTTTTGGTCAAGGTGCGTGCGCCCATGCGGTCTTGAAACAAGTGCGGGACTTGCAGCTCCCAGGGTCAGCGAGGAATCGATCATTCGAAGACGTCGTTGATCACGAAGTCATCAGCGATGCCAGCTTTCAGGGCGTTCCACTGCTGGCTTCCCGACCGATTCAGCTTATACATAGCCTCCAGAGTACGCAGGACATTGACGTGCGTCACGCCCTTTCCTTCGCTGTATTCACCGTGCTTTATGTGCGCACCCGCAAGAAGCGTGGCGATGCGATTACGCTTCTTTGGATCCTTGTCCGCCGGATCGGTCACCCCGCCTGTCATCGTGCCGTGATTGTTCTCGTCGAAAGTGAGGATCAGCAAACTGTTGTGCTGCTTCGCCCACTTGTAGTAACTGTCGAGGTGCTCCCGCAACCACTTGTCGCCAGCTATGATGGCTGGCCGAGTCGGACCATTGTGCATATCATGGACAAGATTCGGGATCACAAACGAAACCGTAGGCAGCGCATTGTAATCGGACGGAAAGTCTTCCGGGAAGCGCAGGTTTGACGAATCTGCCACCGTCTTGCCCCGCGGCACATTGGAGAAACTGACCCAGGGAGCGTGTTTGCGGGCGTAAAGGCCTTGCCCTCCAATCAGCGACCCGATCTGTGGCAGACCTTCCGAATATCCTTTGAAAGAGCGGGCAGCCCGAATCAACTCCGCTCCCAGATTACTGGCTGCAAAATCGCTACCCGGAACGCTGTCTATAAATCCAACGTGCTGATTGCTGCCCGAAAACAGCCAGAAATAATTCCCCTCGCTATGATGTTCTTCGGCATAAAAATTGGTCAGGATCGCTCCCTCTTTACCCAGAACGTCATTGATATACGTGGCGTCTTTATTGCCGATTATTTCCTCGTAATCCTTGTTTTCCTCCACCACGATCACAATGTGGTCGTACACAGGGAGGTCCGCAGCCCACGGAAGCGGCAGGGGAATGCTCTCCTGCCAGGCAACCACCGGCCTCGCGGAAAGAACACTGATGATGGGTAGTAACAGGGCCAGAACAAGCGCCTGGATCTTCACGGTGAAACTCCTCGGCTTGGCTCGATTCGCGCCATTTGGTTCCGTAAAGTCCCGCTCACGTTACACGAGAGCAATGACGGTGATGATCGTGCCGAATGCGCCACCGAAGGGTACTGCCTGCCTGTGGACACCGTCAACTGGGCCAGCATCGGAAAAGTTCTTGCGCTTCTTTTGCTATCGACAGCGCTGGCGCTAACGATCTAAATTATGGGTGAGCGAAATGGCGGAGAAACCCAAAGCGTCTTTGCAACAGGAACTCGCCTGGTATGAGTCGAACAAAGCGGAGTGGTTGAACACTCATCTCGGCAAATTTGCCCTGGTAGGGAAGAAAAGGGCCGTCGGCTTTTATCCCACCTACGAAGCTGCTTTTGAAGCTGGACTCGAGGAGTTTGGCATCGGCACCGCCTTCCTTATCAAGCAAGTCGTGGAACACGAACCGGTGTTCGTGATCTACTAGCTCCATGGACGGAGCAAGGTACTCCCGTTCGTACTCACGGGTTGATCTGCGAAGAACCGGCCCAAAGATCACAGTTACGATCGGCCAGCCCAAGGCCGCCCGCGCGCTAGCTCAGAAAAAAGGTATTGAACTCCAGAAGCCGCTTAGAGTTGAAGCTCTTATTGACACCGGTGCATCCCGGACTGTAATCAACCCTCAAGTTGCGGCCACCTGCGGACTTCAGCAAACGGGCCTAGCCCGCATTTCCAGCGCTGGCCACATCACCGAAAGGCTGGAGTTCGTCGGCGCCATTGATTTTCCTGGCCAGGAGCTGAGAGGCTTCGATCCAATGAGCCTCGTCGCGTGCCCGCTGCCAGAGCAGGATGTGTCGTGTTTGCTAGGCCGCGATGTCCTGGAGCGGTGGAATTTCGCCTACGATGGGCGTAGCGGGTTGGTCGAGGTCGAGGAGTAGTTCGCGCGACTCAACAGCGCGCTTCGAATAGCCCACAACATCAAAGAAAATATGTCAGCCCAAGCAGTTCGTAGCCTTGGCTTCCTCACCGTCCGTCCTCAGATCCTCATCGGCATCACAATGTACCGGTACTTGTAATCTTCGCCTTCCGCGGGACGGAGTTGCCCGGCCGACTGCGCATCCTTCAATTCCAGTTTCACTTCGCCCGATCCGGTCGCTTTGATGAAGTCCATCAGATATTGCGCGTTGAATCCGATCGCCATCGGCTCACCGTCATAAGCGACTTCGAGCGAATCCTCTGATTCGCCCGTTTCCGTTGACGATGCGGAAATCTTCAACTCGCCTTTCTCCAGGCGCAGCCGCACCGCCCGTGACCGCTCATCGGCAAATTGCGCCACGCGCGCAATCGCCGCTCCCAGTTCCTCGCCATGCAGCGCGATTGACTTGGAGATGTCCTTCGGCAGGACCGCCTCGTAGTTCGGAAACTGCCCCGTAAGCTGGCGTGACGTCAGCAACCGCGGGCCCACGCGGAAGAACAGCGTCGATTCGTCCTTGGCAAAGTCGATAGTCTCAATATCGGAATCGAGCAGCGATTTCAACTCATCCATCGCCTTCTTCGGAATCAGCGTCTTCATCTCCCCGGAGACGCCTTCAAACTTTTCTCCCACGCGCTCCACGTGCGCCAGGCGATGCCCGTCAGTCGCAACCATGGTGATTGACTCTGGCTTCAGCACCATCAGCGCGCCGTTCAGTGTGTAACGCGACTCCTCGCTGGCAATGGCAAAGCCCGTCTTCGAGATCATCGAGCGCAGCACAGCCG
>PMMJ01000116.1 GCA_003162255.1 Acidobacteriaceae bacterium
ATGCGAAACCTGCGTTCTTCAGCGAGCATGGCGATTGTTGGCCCTCCTCCCGGTGCCGAACTAAACGAGTACTGCTCCATCCTTGTAGCCCGGTTTCTCGAATCCGCAAGCAACCAAAAGATCCCAGGTTACCCAATTGTTATCAGCCAGCACTCGTTACGAAAATACGCAATAGATCACAAACGATCATAACATCACGTGCTCCCGCAGCAATCTGCGGGTGCGGCACGCGCGAGCGGCAAGACAGACTGCAAGGTATGTCAATCAATCCCCCGCCCCGCGAGCGCTACACTCCTGGACTCCTTTCGTGAGGAAGCTTGCCCTTGCGTCGAAATAGAACATTATGGATGATAATACGAATATAAAAGGCCATTGTCATTGACATGTGTGATCGTTATCTATACATTTGTATCGATTCTGCATGGGAAATGAGGGCCATGAGATGAATCCAGGAGACCAAGAGGTAGAGGACGATTCGCTACCCGCAACCGACATGCCGGCAGGCATTCGGGTTGGAGTGCGGACTGCCGAGACTGTCATCCCTGCATTCAATATTCCTTATCTGCCGATGATGGAGCCGGTNNGAGGCGCGCAGCATGCGGGCGGTTTTTGAAGAATACCAACGGGTCAAGGATGAGCGCTTCACGCGCCTCCATCTTGACCATATTCCGGTCATTGACGAAGACAATCTGCGGGTGGACTTTGAGGCTGAAATCCGGGAGGCGATCGAGCTCGGGTATGAGTCCGTGATGGTGGACGGTTCCCGGTTGTCATTGCAGGAGAATATCCGGGCGACGCGAAAAATCACAGACATCGCGCACGCCACCGGGGTCCCCGTGGAAGGGGAGTTGGGGGCTGTTTTCGGTCACGAAACGGGTCCGCTTCCTCCCTACGAAGAACTCTTCGCAACTGGAAAGGGCTTCACCTCGCCGGAGGAGGCAAAGCGCTTTGTTGCCGAAACCGGAGTGGACTGGCTCTCCGTAGCGGTCGGAAATGTGCACGGGCCCCTGATGCGCCATTGCCAGAAAGTGGAAGCCATGCTGGACCTTTCCCATTTGCAGAGGATCTATGAAACGACGCGAGTCCCCTTGGTGCTGCACGGGGGGAGCGGAATCAAGAAGGAGTACATCCTGGGAGCGACGCGTCATGGCATAGCAAAGATCAACATTGGGACTGCGATTCGCCGCGTTTATCAAGAAGCCCTCCCCATCTCTCAAGCGGCCGCGCAAAAGGCAGTCCACGATGCCACGGTGCTCATCCTGAGAGAGTTGGGTCTTCAAGGAAGCCGGAAACTGGTTCACCTGGATGCTTGATTCTTCGGGAAGACCATGTAGCGCTCGCCTAGTCGATATTGGTCCCGGAGTGCCTCCCCGACCCTCACCACCGTGAGAATGATTTCTTATCCACCGCACCACTCGAGCGCCGCCGTAAGCAGGGCCTCGGCAGTTTGCATGATCGACTCAGTTTCGACATATTCATCGGGATTGTGTGCGCCTGCGCCTTTCGGTCCGAAGAGCAGTGTCGGTATCCCGAACCCGCGATGAATCAGGAAGGCATCGCAAGGATAAGGGGCAGCGGTAACCACCGGCTCTTTCCCGAGAGTCGCAGCCACGCTGGCGATCATGCACCGGCTCCACGGATGTTCAAGCGGCAACTCGTGCCCGAGTAGTGGCGAACCTAACAGAGGTTTCCACTGAACGGGATAACTGCGAAAAAACGGATCCGACTTTTCAAACATCTTCAAGGAGTGGCGAATATCGCTTATGACCGCCTGCACGTCCTCCTGTGGCAGAAACTGAAAGTAGAGACGAAGCGTAGCATCCGATGGCACGCTTAGCGGGACTTCCGGATCGAGGCGATTGGATTCAATTGCCAGCACTTGGACAGGAGCGGGATCGGGAAATTTGGCGTAGGCTCCAAGTCCCTTCATGTTCCTGCGCTTCTTTGACCAGGAATCTACCCATCCGAGGAGCCTGCCAACCGGGATGGCCGGGCTTAAGACCTCGCTCTGCGAAAAATATGCGCTCGGGTCCCCAGCCTTGACAATCAGGTCAACCACAAAACCGCCACGGGTTGCGCGAAAGATTTCAAGCTGTGTTCCCTCGGAGATGACACAAGCATCCGCAGAGTCTCCACGCAGACGTGCGGCCAGAGTGCCCCCGCCGCCACCCCATTCTTCATCGACCACGGATTCGAAGATCAGGTCTCCACCTGGCCGCAAGCCCGCAGCTTTCATGGCACATATGACGCCGGCTTGTGCCACCAGACCTCCCTTCATGTCGAAACTGCCAAGGCCATAGACGCGGCTCTTGCGCAGGTTTCCAGCCCAGGGCGAAGTGGACCACTGGGACTTGCCCGGGGGAACCGTGTCCATGTGCCCGTTCAGCAGGAGACTCTTTCCGCGGCCCGATCCCCGCAGTCGGGCGATCAGGTTTTTCCGTCCAGCATAGCGGCGGTCCTTCCGGCGCCAGCGGCTGCGAGACTCCGCTACAAATGCCGTCTCATAGAGCTCTGGACGGACATTCTTCTCCAGTAAGAAATCGCGCAGAACCAACTGGGCGGGCGTCTCGTTGCCGTTGGGAGGAACGGCCACGGTGTTGACGCGAATCAACGCGCGCAGCAGGTCCACAAGTTCACGCCGAAGAGGACGAAGCAATTTACGGGCTTCCTTCGCCAGAGCGGAGTTGGAAGTTGGAAGAGTCTCGATCATCCTACACCCCTCGCTTTCTCAGTTATGGCTCCAGCATGAACTCAACCGGCTGCCCCGACCCGGGAACCTTCGAGTGCGCCTGCCCACGCTCGGAAGGAATACGGCGGCAATCGCCGTTGGAAACCCACCTGGTTAATCAACAAGGCAATGCTCATGCCGTTGGAGCGAATGCGGGTCGGCATCAGTTCGGAAAGCGCCAGTCAGGCCATTTCAACGATGCGTAGGCTCCGCCTCGAGCGTTCGTACCTCGAACGGCCTCATCTGTATCAGTATTGGCTCTCCTGCGCGAAGTGTCTGGACTTTTTCAGCGGAGTTCCAGGGATCCGTCGCTGCGTATTCGTGCGGTGCATCCGAAGGCAACTCAAACACAGCCTCGATGTCCAACCGGAAATCTTGCTGCTTATCCGACGGATTGCGGAGCGTTACGATGGCCTTCCCGGGGCTCCAGGCGGCCCAACCGTAGATTTCGAGGCGTGCCGGGTCTCCTCCGACCCAATGCGCATCTCTCAAAGTGGCTGCGTTTCGACGAGCCCAGTTTGCTGCCTCTGCCAGAGTGTTCCAATCTTGTGTAGAAAGAAGGGAGGGCGTTATGTACATCTCCTGTAGTTGCGTTCCCGAACCGAAGTACGAGTGAATCTCATCGGCGAAGTCCCGACTGGGATCCGACTGCAGGCCTTCGGCGTGCTGCGCATAGATGAGACCATGCAACATCAGAGAATTAAGGGGAAAGAGCGGGCCTTGCAGCACGATGTTCTTGTAGGTTTGAGCATCTCGATAGGAGATCCAGCGCTGGCGTGAACTCCCTTGGCCGGAAAAGCTGTGGTCTTCGCCGCCGCGCCAGATGGAATCGGCGTACAAGAGCCAGAACGGCGAAGGATAGGTGCCTGTGGTCAAGTTGATAAAAAGGCCAGGGCGATCTTTCCGAAGCTGTCCGATCAAATGGATTGCGGCATCGAAGTCGCTGTCGAATTGACTGCCGGGAAAGACCCGGTTTGCATTGCCCGTCCCGTCGAATTTGAACAGGTTGACTCCATACTTGCGGAGCATTTCCAGGCACACCTGCTCGAAACGAGCATAGTAAATGGGGCCCGAAAGAGCAAAGCCGTCATTTTGGATCTCATATCCGGCCGCGTGCCCAAAGGCCAGACGTTGCTTTTTCTCCTCCTCGTAGCCACCCCATGGGGAAAGCCAAACCCCGATCCCCGAGTGATATTGCGCCGCAGCCTGCAACGCGGGTGTAAATCCTTCCGGGAATCCGGGATTGAAATTCCAGAGGCTGCTGGGGTTATCCCAGCCATCATCGAAGAGAAATGAGTCGAGCTGAACCCGGCGCTTTTCAACCAACTCCTTACCAAAAAAATTGATGCGGCCCCGGGCTCCATCGCTGCTATATCGATTGGTGTACCCGATGTCGTACCACGAGTTGTAGTGCAAGAAGGGCGAGTAGGGACGGGGCCGCTCGCGTTCCAGATACTCGAGAAAGGTGCGGCGCATCTGCCCGGCAGGAGCCACGCCGATCACGGAAGAGTACGTGATGGTCTCACCGCGGCGTAAGGGCAGTTCTCGCGAAAGTGTTATGACCACGTGTCCATCCGCGACTTGCGCCATCGAGAGAGGATGTTCAAACCCGAAGAACATGCTGCCATCGGTAACGGGTGAACCTTTGACCTGACCGGCGAGATGCGCGTCAGGGTCATTGAACTCCAGCAGTCGAACTTCGGCGATGGGCAAGGTCCCGCGCTCGCTGTCAACCTTCAGTTCTTGCCGGAAATAGGTAGAGTCATTCCCCATGATCGCGCACCACACGGCGTGGGTGGATGTTCGTGAATCGACTAGCCTGGTGCAGATCTGCTTGCGCGCCAGTCGATCCGCCGCACGCTGGGCGGAGGGATCAGGCTGCAACTCTGTGAATAGCAGCGGCCCAGCAACCTCCATTTCTCCCGGTTGCAACGTTGAACCATCCCCCAGCTTCAACCCGAATACTCCCGAAATATCGACGATTTTTCCGCTGGAGCGATCTTGTACGCGCATCCTTCCCAGACGGCCAGCGCTGGTTTCAAGATCTACTTTGAGCCATCGATTCTCCAGGGTGTGATGCTCAAGAGCGCCTTGCAGGAGCTGGGTTGGCTGAGATTGCTGGGAGAAGAGGCGGATTGGGCCGCCGATTAGGACCAGACACATCAACGAACACATCAGACTGTGTCCGTGACGGGGCGAGTATGCTGTGACTGACAGACTCAATTTGTCATTATTACTGCGGAGCCGTACGTTTTTCGCTACCATCGTCTCAGAAGAGCACTAAGGCTCAATACCGGCAGCGTAGTTTGTATGTGAGCGATTGTCAATCTATATTGCTTCTTTCTTTTGTCCCGTCTACATTTTCTGAGGCGACCGACGTTGGCACCTTGCAGCAGCGCATCGCCATTGGATCCTCCGCTCAGGTTTGGGGTGTTTTTTAGACTTTTGATAACTTTTTCCAGCTTATCTTTAGTTTCGTCTTGACACAATGTAACATTTTGTGCTCAAATATTTGGCGAACTGTGATCGTTCGTGAGCGAACAAAAATCCAAGCCTTTATTATCAAGGTAGGCTTGGCTTTATTAAGCCCAGCGGGGAGAAGGTTGAGATGAGGAAACTTAGCACATTCGTATTGGTAGTCGGCGTGGCCATGCTCTGGTCGGCTTTGGCTGTGGGTCAAAGAACAGCGGCCACTCTCTCGGGACAGGTGGTCGATCCTACCGGTGCCGTGGTCCCCGCAGCGCATGTCGCCGTGACCGAGTCTTCCACGGGGATCGCCACAGTTGCGCAGGTTAATGCGCAAGGGTTTTATATCGTCTCCAACTTGGAACCTGGCACCTATGTGCTGCGGGTGGACGCGACCGGGTTCCAGCGCTATGAGCAAACCGGAATTGTGATCCAGGTCGGTCAGTCAAGGACAGTGGACGTTCGCTTGAAGGTCGGCGCGACCACTGCGGAAGTTGTAGTAACCGGCGAGTCGCCCTTGGTGGATACGCGGAGTCAGACAGTCAGCTTCGCGATTACGCCTCAGTTTACCGAAGACATGCCCTTGGACAATCGGAGGGTGATTGACTTGATCGCGCTGGCCCCCGACACCAGCGCCCATAATCCGGCTGCAAACAATTACTCAAGTCAGATTGCGACTCGCCCGGAAACGGTGGACTCAGGCTTCGATACGTCGAGTGGCGAGGCCCGTGAGAACACGACCGCGTTCTATTTGGACGGCGGCCTTAATGAGGACGCCTACACAGACGTGGCCAATGTTTTTCCTAATCCCGATGCAGTCCAGGAATTTACGGTGGAGACGAACTCCTATGACGCGAAATTCGCCGGGCGAGGCGGCGCTATCGTCAACGTCATCACGAAGGGTGGGACGAACAAGATCCATGGCAGCGTATTCGAGTACTTGCGAAACGGAGACGCCAATGCCAGCAATTACTTTTCCGTTACTCCCGACAAGTTGAACCGCAATCAGCTCGGTTTTAGCCTGGGCGGGCCTCTCGTAAAGGACAAGACCTTCTGGTTCGGTTCATTTCAGCGGACGACATACCGGTATGGGAGTACTTCGAATATCGCATTCGGTCCCACCGCTGACGAGCTCGCTGGTGATTGGTCTGCTGCAGCAGTAGGGGCGCCCAACGGACAACTGACGAATCCATTCACTGGCGCGGCATTTCCTGGCAACCAGGTCGATCCATCGCTCTATGCCCCGATCTCGCTCAAGTTACTCACTTTCGTGCCAACCGGGGATGCCACATCCGGACAATTCAATTACCCCTCAACGCTGACGGAGAACGACAACCAGTTCGTTTTCAAGGTGGACCACCATATTGGCGACAGAATGACAATATCGGCAAGCTATCTTTGGGACAAACTCAATGAGCCGGACATCGTCACTCCCGGCGACATCGCCAGCGGCGGTTCGAGCGGCGCGGCGAACCAGGTATTTACGAGTCAGCATGCTGCGTTGAACCTGTCGTACCGTTTTGGAAACAACCTCTTGACCACCCTGGGAGCGACGCTGAGCCGGGTCATATATGTCGAGTCCGGTATATCCCAGTTCAAGAATGACAGTCTGTCGGCTTTGGGTGCAAACTATCCCGACTGGGCCCCCGGGAATCCTGAAGAAGGCTTCTATATAGGAGGATGGTTCACAGCCTACTGGAACGGGGCCTTGGATGTTGCTCGGAACCAGACGGATATCACCAACAACTGGACTTATATCAAGGGCAATCACACCCTCGATTTTGGCGGCGAGCTGCCATTCTATCAAAGTAGGCTTTATCAAGCATATGTGTCTGCCGGCTATCAAGGCTGGTGGGATGCCTATTCGGGCTACGCGCCTCTAGACTTCATGCTCGGTTCCAATGACTTCTACGAACAATACGCCCCATCGTATGTAGCTCCTCGCGGTAAGGGCCCTGCCCTCTATGCGAATGATACATGGCGAGTTAGGCCGCGACTGACCCTAAACTTGGGCGTGCGCTGGGAGCCCTTCCTGCCCTGGCCGGACGGCGGTGGCGGAAAGATCGGAGGTCAAATTAATATCGCCGATTACAATGCCGGCATTCATTCCACGCGATATCCCAATCTTCCCGCCGGATTTCTGGTGCGCGGCGATCCTGGTGTGCCCAACGGACTGGCGCCAAACAACTGGAAATTGCTCGATCCACGCGTAGGGTTGGCATGGGATGTTTTCGGAGACGGAAAAACCAGCGTTCGCGCCGGTTTCGGTGTCTACCACGACCAGCCATTTGGCCGTATGTACAACGAAATGACCAGCACCGAACCGTTTACCGAGGGCGCTGTAATCCAGGGCCCGGTAGTAAATGGGGCGCCAATTAGTGCCTACAATCCGTATGCCGCATCTCCCTACAACGGAACCGCGCCTCCTCTTCAAAACCCGCCACTCTCGAGCACGGTGTTTGCACTGCCCTTGGGAAATGCGGTCGGCTTCTCGCCAAACTTTCAGGCGCCAGCGACCATACAGTGGAACCTCACTGTTGAGCGGCAGCTCGGCCGGGGCATCCTGTTACGCACCGGATATGAGGCCTCGGAGAGTTACCACATGTTCGACTCACGCGATATCAACCCCGCAATAAACGGCGTTCGCTCCTTGCAGGTGGGTGGTTACGGGGGGCCCGTCATCCTCAACGAAAGCACCAGCACGGCCAGTTACAATGCCCTGGTGATCTCAGCGGAGAAACGGATGACTGGGAACCTTTCGTTCCTGGGAGGATTCCGATGGGCGAAATGTATTGACGTAGCCGGCTCTGGTGCAAGCTTCGCCTTCAGTAATTACACCGATCCGACACTACCTGGGCTTGACCGGGGAAAGTGCGATTCCGATCTTGCGGAACAGTTCAAGCTGGCCGCCGTGTGGCGGACACCGGCCATTAAATCGCTGGGCTTTGCTGGCCGCCAAATCCTGGGAGGATGGACGGTGAGTGGAATTCTGTCGAGGCACGGCGGATTCCCGTTCACCGTCCTGTCCTCCGCCGTCAACCCAGACGGGGACAGCCAGAAGGGTCGCACGAATGTGACTGGAGATCCCTTCAGCGGCTCGTGCCCCAACTCCAACGACCCGCTCCACCCTTTCCCCGTCCATACCGTGAACTGCTGGTTCAATACGAGCGATTTCTCGAACCCGGCGGCGGGTGTTATTGACGGCAATTCCCCTCGAAATTTCATCCGCGGGCCCGGGTACGTGAACCTGGACTTTGGGCTCATCAAGTCTTTCGGTATTCCGTACGGACCGTTTGCCGAGACCCAGAAAATTGATTTCCGGGCCGAAGCTTTCAACTTGGTGAATCATCCGAATTTCGGCGCTCCAGACGGCGCGTTGGGAGATGCTGGTACGACATACGGGAAGATCACCACCGCCCAGTCACCGCGCGTCTTGCAGTTAGCGCTGAAATTTATCTTTTGAAGTTGTGAGATGCCGGACGACCCCGCGTCAGGTTCCACTCGGACCTGGCGCTGGGTCTCGGATGAGAAATCGGCTCACACCGTTTTTTTCGGTGGAACTGATGCGAGTCCACCTGATGGCGAGCTTGCTATACTCCCTTTTTCCAGTCTGAATCGCCGCCTTTTTTCAAACGAACGGTTAGTGACCCGTCGGGGTTGGTTGGATTGTGGCAAGCCCAGCGGACAGGACGTCGCACACCCTTGACCTGCAATTCAGCACGCAGAATCACCTGTTGTCCGTCCATATCCTTCGGAAGAATGATGGACGCCTGTCGGAACTGTCCGGCGTAGGGTTGGCCCGCATCCAGATTCCCTCCAACTTTGACGCGAGCATCCAAGCTTTCTGCGTAGATCCCCAACACCCCGGGCACGCCTGCAACGCCATCATTGACGATGCCTAGAATCAGTTCCATGGTGTCGTAGCGTTTTCGTTGCCAAATTAACGATGGGCGAATGCGATACCCGAGCCTTTGTTCCATGGCGCGCAGCGAGTCTGGATACTTCTCGTAGTATCGCCGAACGTTGTCGGCTTCGGTCCAGAGGCCGAAGTAGCTCGTGCCGATGTCGAGGGCGTGAAAGCCTGCGCTCTCGCGATACGGGCGATCGATTGGGCCCCCGATGCGATGGGGATAGTCATCGGCTGGCTGAACTTCATTGTCCTGACCCACAAACAACAGCATGGAGTCCGGCAACTTACTCAAGCAAGCTTGTTCTTCGGCCGCGAATTCGGGGAGCATATGGTGCCGATTTTCACCATCCTCGAGGATGGTGGCGAGCCAGGGCGGACGGTGCGCAAGTTCTTCGATCTGAATCGGCTCATCCATGATCAGGCTATCGGAACGCAGCCAGCATCCGGAACGAACCGCAAGGTCTTGCACCTGACGGTTACCAACACTACTGATGTCAGGCTGGGTATTTACGGCCAGCGGAGTCTTTTCCCATGTCTTCAGCTGGAGTTCCGTCATGCGGACGAATGTTCTCTCCGCGGTCAAGTAATCGGGAAATGGACTTGGAATGTCGTTGGTGTGACCTTCGCCCCAAAATCCATACATCATCAGATCCATATATTCCAGGTGCGGGTCGTCGCCGAATTTCGCGGCGAGGAGTGCATTCAACTCGGCAAATGCCTTCTGGAATTCGGGGGAGTCGTAGCGAGGCTCATAAAAGTCAAAGTTGGTGTGGTGTTCCTTGGACCTGTGGCCGATGTTGACGATGGGGACTTTGTCGTGCAGAAAATCCGGCAGCGACAATTTTTTCGGCTGGATATTCGGACTGGAAAGCTGGATTCGAAATCCCACACCTAAATTGTGACGGTTGGCTGCGTCGAACGTGGCTTCCCACACGGGGGACAGGTTCAACTTGCCGGGACTTGTTTGTACATCGCGCCAGTCGCAGCGGACATACAATACGTCCACGAAGGGCAGGGAAGCCATTTTCTCCACACTTTGTTCCAATGTTTCGCGGCCGCAAAGAACGCCGAGTGCAGGTCCATTTTCCTCCCACGTGTAGCCGACCAACCCGGTACCAAAGTTACGAATGTGATTGCGCGAAGGCTGCGTGGCAAAGATCGTGAACCAGCCATCATCCTGGCTAATGCCGAAGGGTCCCTGATCGAGCCGGTTGACAACTTGCGGCGAGCCAAATTGATGGCCTTCCCATAGATGGTCAGGCACATCCGCCAACATACGCCGAGGGGCAAAACTGCCCGCTGCCGCCAGGGCCATGCCCGTTTTCATAAAGTCGCGCCTACGCATAGACGACCTCCTTACATCCGCATTCGTTGCGGAAGCTCTCCCCTTCGGTTCTTCCCGCTATCTACTTACTAGGGCGTTGATCGCGATCAAACCTCCTGACGCAGGTTGGGATGCAGAGTAAGTGAGCCATCTTCGTTCAACTTCTGATGACACGCCCATCGCACAGGGTAGCGCATGCCCTTCACTTCGATCTCCGCTCGAAGTTTCAATCCCTTGAGTTTCGTCCCTTGCGGCAACACAAACTGTGCCTGGCGGATTTTGCCGGGCAGAGGATAGCCTGGATCCAGGCATCCGCTCTTTAGCATCTTGCCGTCCTCGCTTTCGACCGCGATCCGTAGAACGCCCGGAACGCCAGCGATGCCGTCATTCGCGAACCCGATGATGAGCCCGAGGTAACCGTTGTCTTGGTACATCCAAATGAAAGACGGCCTCACGTTGTAGCCAATTCGCCGATTGATGCGATCGAACCATTGTGGATATGCCTGGTAGTAACTCGCAAGATTCTTTGCGCTTATCTGGTGAAAGTTCCAGAGTGACCAGTAGTTCGCTCCTATATCCATCACGTGAGCAATCATGTTTTCAGCCGGCGAGATTCCTTCCTGCACGGCGGCCGCGTCGGGAGGCTTGCCCGGCAGCCCCTGTTCGAGCAGCGCGGCAATCCATGGTGGGCGGTTGCTGAGCGTTTCAATCTGCTCGTTCTCAATGAAGATCGTGTCGCTTCGAATCCAGTTATTGCTGCGAACCGTGCGATCGAGGAGTTCGGAGTTCCCAACCCGGCTGAAGTCGGGCTGGGTATTGGTTAATAAAGGAGTCTTGGTGAAGTGCTCGAGCTGAACTTCGAGCATGTTCATCCAAGTCCGTTCCGCGGTCTGGTAATCGGGGAAAGGAGTATTAGCGAAGGGCCAGGTGTGACCCTCTCCCCAGAAGCCATACATAAATGTGTCGATAAACTCGACCTGTGGGCTCCCATTGAACTCCGCGGCCAATAATCCAACTAACTCCTTGAATGCTTGCTGAAAAAAAGGATCGTCATATCGCGGCTGGTAACGTCCGTGCGGATTGCGCAAGTATCTTTCCGCCGCTGCGCTGTTCTCCTTGTCATTCAGTACGAGATCAACCTTCGGTACTTTTTCCAGCACGAAATCAGGCAGCGCCGCCTCGTGCGTGTAATCGGGAGCGCACATCTGCACGCGCAATCCCACGCGCTTGTTATTCTTCTTGGCCAGATCAAAGACAAGTCTTAGGTAATCCGGCAATTCAAGTCGCCCCCGCCGCGGCTGGACCTCCCGCCACGTCGGACGGATATACAGCTGCTGCCCCAGCGGGAATTGAACGAGTTCCTCGATCGCCTGGGAAACGTTGTCGGCTTTGATTTCTTCGGTTCCACTATCAGCCGTAATGTAGGTCACAAGCCCCTTGCCATAGTTCGGCACAACTTCTTCTGTAGGGGTCGTCGTCATCACTACTTCATCGCCGGGAATGGCGGCATCGGGCTGATACTGCGGGAAAGGCCCCTGATTGAGGCGGTCCATCACAGGAGGACCAAAACCAAAATCGTATCTATCCCAATTGTGAGCACGGACGAGTCCTTGTGCCCTGTTGGTTCCTAGCTCAGCGGCGACTGCCAAAGCAACACTGCTCTTGAGAAAATCTCTGCGCTGCATCGAAGTGGTACCTCCTTCAGTCCTGTGATTTCCATCTGGTCATACTAATTCACCGTTTCCGCCGTAAGTGTTCTCGCAAAATGCGGACGGTTGTCAGGCGTCGGCTCGTGCCAAGAACTGGCGGACGACGCATTTGTTGCTCAGTTCAGCACTTTCCCGAGACATCCCGAGGATCATTGTTAGAGTTACAAACCCTCGGGAAGCAATCGGCTAAAACTGTAACTTCAACGCAAATTGAATCTGACGCTGTGGAATCACGGTTGAAGTGATTACTCCCGCGGCTCCAGGGCCATCTGTGATGAAGGCGTCTGGCTGAGAAAATACGGCGTGGTTCAAAGCATTAAAAAACTCTCCACGAAACTCGAGACGAACCTGCTCGGTGATGTTGAAGAATTTATGCGCGGACAGATCCACAGACTTCTCTCCCGGGCCCTCCAAAACATTCTTGCCGGAATTGCCGAAACAATTGCACGTCGGTACCGGAAAGTCGTCTATGTTGAACNNAAGTCGTCTATGTTGTCGCACAACGCCGGGCTCGGATGCGCAAGCTTGCCGCTTCCGGTGCGATCGGTTCGCATCAAGCCCTGCGAACCCGTGTTGCTGGGGTCATATCCCATTTCCGGAGAGAAGGGAAAACCGGAACGGAATGTGAGAATCCCGCCCAAGTGCCAGCCTCCCATAATCAGGTCCGCTGCCCTGCCGTCGTGGAGGAACTTTTGGCCTTTTCCAATTGGCAACGCATAGTCAAGGCTTGTTACCCATCGCCGCCGATTATCAAAATCAGAAAGCCCTTTCTCCGCGGCAAGATTATAACTGTTCTGGGGCCACGGAGCATTGCAGCAAATTTCCGGTTGGTCGTTGATGGATTTGCTATAAGTAAAGGCGCTCAGGAGATAGAGACCCTGGCTCGTGCGCTTTTGGGCTTTGAGCTGAAATGCGTGATAAGTCGAGTTTCCGCGATTCTCGATCGAAGCGAATGGTCCATACTGCGGGTAGGGCCGATCGGCTTGATCGAAAGCGGCACTTGGAGTGGGGATCTGGTTGCGATCTACAAGGACCTGGAGGTGCGTTCCTTTGGAACCCACATAGGCTGGTGTAATCAATACTCGGCCGGGTAACTGGTATTCGAGATCGAGGTTCCACTCATCGTAAACAGCTGTGTGCGGATTCCAGTCTTGGCTTGTAACACCGGCGTTTCCGGCCTGGGTTGGATCCAGCGCCGGGAAGCCGTTTGCTAACGTCACGACGGACGGCGTTATTCCATCGCTCGTGAATGTGGGCTCATAAAAGAACGGGAGGTTGTAGTCGATCTGCAGCGGATCGCCGGTACGGATTTCTTGCGAAACAAAGAACCGCCCATATCCGGCACGAACGACCATGGGGCGAGATTGGAATGGGCTGTATGAAAATCCGATCCTAGGCGCGAAGTTCGTGCGGGCAGGTGTGGCCAGGTTCTCAGGATAGCCGCGCGTACCGGCGGAGATAATCAGTCCCTTCGCATAGTCGAAATTACTCTGGCGGTGATGGGCCTCATATCCCGGGGTCGCATAATCGTAGCGCAGGCCAAGGTTGAGCGTTAGCTTCGGCGTCGCTTTATAGGTATCTTCAACGAATGCCCCATAGATATGCTGACGATTGCCGAAGTAAGTAACCGTAGAAATCTTGGCAGAAATGGGAAGGCCAACAAGCATATCGGCAATGCTGTTGCCAGTGGCATCAGGTGTATTCGGATCTGCCGTGAATTGACCGCTGAATTGCAGGTTCCCACGCGGTTGGCCGATCTGCAGAAGATTGAACTGATCCCACCGAAACTGCGGCCCGGCCTTGATCAGGTGCTTTCCATGCACGAAACTGAGGGTGTCGTTGATTTGAATGTCTTGACTCGTCACCTTCGTAGGGGTGAACAACGGCTCGCCTAGTCCGGCATACCCGTTGAATCCGAACCACGTAAGCCCGTTGATCGATGGATTGTCTGGGACTCCGGGAACTTGGAGGTCAGCGGGTGGATAATGCTGGCCATAGGTGGGAGAATTCGAGATGTAGTGGACGTAATTGAACCCCAGACGAAGTGCGTTTACCAGACTCGGGCTGACGACATGGGTATAGCCCAACACCGCCCCCCGTGTTACTAGAGGCCGATTGCCGGTGTTGTAACCTCCTCCGTCGGCAATTCCGGAAAACACCGGGCCCTGGAAACGACTCTGCTGGCTGAGGGAGAATCTCTCGAAGAACTGGATTTTGGAGGAGACATTCTCATCAGCTCGCGCATCCATCTGATCCACTTGGTTGGTGCCAGGGGCATTGATCTGGTAGTTGTTGCCGCCGGGAGTGGTGACTGTGGGATAGAGCGCAGCATAATTCAACCCCAGTTGACTCATGCTGCCAGACGGAATGATGTTTGCCTGTCCCGAAATTGGCAGACCGGTTACTGGGTCAAATCCGAAACCGTCACGTACTAAAGGGCAGGGCGGGTTGTTAGAGGTTCCACAGTTTGCGGGATTCTGCACGGTGCGCGTTGTGGTGGGATCGTAGATTTCGTTCTGGTACATCCGACGGCCTAGGGCATCCAGTCCGATTTGCGGTCCGAGAATATCGCTGAAATTCCCCTCTGTCTCGAGTGTGGAAGGAATCGTCGCGAAGTCGGTGCGCGCCGAATGAATCCGCGTGCCTTCGTAGTCGACAAAGAAGAAAGCCTTGTCCCTAATGAGCGGGCCGCCAAGCGTTCCTCCGAATTGATGCTGTTTATACGGTGCTTTGGGCTGGTCTGGCGATTCGAAATATCCTCGCGCATCAAGGGCATCATTGCGCAGAAACTCCCAGGCGCTCCCGTGGAATTGATTTGTTCCCGACTTCGTGGTCGCGTTGATGACAGCTCCGCCACTTCGCCCGAATTCCGACGAATAGTTCGAGGTCTGAATCTTGAATTCGGCAATTGCGTCGGCGCTACTCAATACGGCGACGTCGCCGTTATCGTTGGAGTTGTTGTCAACGCCATCAAGGATAAAGTTGTTTTGGTCGCCTCGTGTTCCGTTGACAGAGAAATTCCCGCCCGCATTCCCGTTGGTTGGCGTGCTGCTGCCATTGACCGGCCCCTCGGTGATCTTCGTTACGCCTGAAGTGAGCGTGGCAAGATCCGTGTATCGCCGACCGTTCAGCGGCAACTGCTCTACTTGTTGGCTGCTGACAACGTCGCCCAAGGAGGCTGTCTCCGTCTCCAACAGAGGAGGCTCCCCGGTGACTTTCGCCGTTTCGGTGACCGAGCCAACTTGCAGACTGAAATCCAGCCGGATCGTCTGCTGTACATCGAGAACGATGTTCTGGCGAATTTCCTTTCGGAAACCGCTTGCCTCAACTGAAACCGCGTATCTGCCAATCTTAAGCGGCGTAAGCACAAAATTGCCATCAGAATCGGTCTTGGCGTTTGTCGCGGAGCCGGTGTCCATCTCAGCAGCGGTAGCCATGGCACCGGGGACGACTGCGCCTGTTGCATCCCGGACAGTACCAACCACCGTGGCGGTGTCGACTTGCGCCAACCCAGGCACTGCCGCGGAGATCAAACAGAGCAAGACGACCTGTAACGTAATGTTCCTCACGGTAATTCTCCTTCCTTCGAAGAAGCATATTGTCAGATTGAGAGTTTTGGCGGCAGTCCTCTGCCATGAGAGACTCAGAACCCCGAGTATCGAGACGTCCACTAGAGGCATACGCGCACGCTGGGTAAGGTAGCTCCGGGTCGCAACCCCAAGCCAATCGAACCATTTCTATTTATAGCGTTTTGTTTCTTTTGTCCAGTGTAAAATAAAACAAAACTGCGATAATTAAAGAAACTGTGCTCTGTAGCTACACGGATCCGGCTGTTTACGAAGGCGCCAGAAACGACCGTCTTGCAGCTTGAGAATTCCAAGTGGCCAGGTGCCGAGGATCCTCGCCGCTGTCACTTCACCACTTCTTTCGTGAGGCGAAGCCGGCCGAATTTCTCCGGAACATGAAAGGTATTGCTCATCGTGGGCTGCCATACCACCTGAGTCCGGTTTGGGGGTGGCCCCTGGCTGCGAAATAGATTGACACGAAACTCGTCGCCGACTGACGGAGTCCGGCTTTCCAAAGCTGAAAATGGAATGCGCATCGCTCCATACCAGATCTTCGCCGCCGAATCGATGCGGGCAGCCACGGAGAAGGCGGAGTTCCAGACCCAGCCATCTTCGTGGTGTGGCTTTGTCAAGTCGATGTCGAGATCGATCCACTCGCCCTGGGGTGAGATCTCGAATTCTCTGTATTTCTGAATATTATGAAAATCGGAACCGATGAACACCTCGGCGACATCCCAATCCCAGAGCCGGAACGTCTCCGTGGTAGTACTGGGCGAGGGCTTGAGATTTAGCTCTTCGTAAGGACAAATAAACAAGAAATAGAGGTTGTTCTTCGTCCAGCGCGAGCGGATCTCCGTGCGATGGCGCCCGGCGCTTTGGCCGTATGGTCCTTTTTCGGCATATATCGGGCGAGCTGCCCGCCAGAATGCGACGGCCGGATCGGTGGCCGGCGCTACGTCTTCCTGCGCTTCCGTACTCTCGATCACACCGTCATCATTGGCGATGCTCAACTGGAATCCGATGAAGGTCAGAAAACAAACTATCGCGGCATGACGCATAGCATCCCCCGTGGCGCCAGAAGAAAAGTTTCTCGTCGCCAAATCTGGCGTGGCGACTCGATAGGACAGCATCGACCTACGCGACAATTCTCAGTTGACGAGCGGCGTTCTCAAAATAAATTTTGCNNTCTGTCTCCAGGAAACGATAGTAGATTTCATACAGAAGGTCGTTGAACACCTGCTGGGGAAACTGGTCACCGTGTGGAGTGGCGTCGGTCCCAAACAAGACTCGATCCTGGTATTTTTCGAAAAACTTTCGGGCAGTTCGTGGCTGCCTTCCCAATTCTCCGATTCGGGCCGCAATATCCACGCTCATATTGGGAAAGCGATCGAGGTTCTCGGCGACGTTTGCCAGGTTTTCGGCGAAGTTTCCGGCGTGCAGCGCGACAAACTGGGTTTTGGGATGCCTTGCAAAAATCCGGTTCCGGGCGTCCAGCAGTTGGGCATTGCTGGGAGAGTCGCCGCCATAGAAAGACCAATCCGGATGGTTATTCAGCTCCTCATATCGTTCATTAAAACGATCTGTCGGGGTAAAAAACGCGACCGGATCAGATACGTGAATTGCCACGGGCAGGTTCAGTTGTCCGCATACATCCCACATGGGATCAAATCTTGGGTCGTCGACTTTCACGAGTTCGCCGGAGGTAATATTCTCGCGAAGATAGAGTCCTAAAGTCTTTAGAATCTTCAAACCCCGCGCGCCCTGCCGATGGGCTTGTTCGATCGCTTGTGCCTGAAGCTCAGGATAGCCGGGCTCCTTGAACCGCTCATACGAGGGTTCGGTGAACGTGTAGAATCGCCGGGGAAACGTGCGATCGTACTTTCCAATGGCCTCGCTCAGACCCTTGTCGTAGCCGCCGGTGAGGTTCACCATCCCACGGATGTTCTTGCGATCCATGATCGCGAGCAGTTCCTCCGGGCCGCCCAGATAGACACGGTCAGATGCCAGTCCGACACCGCTCTTGGAATGCGCTGACCTCGTAATGTGGGTGTGAAAATCAATGACCGGAAATTTAGCACGCTCGATCCTCGACTCATGCACCTGCAGCATACTCTTTGGGGAAAACTGGGAAAGATCTAATGGATGGTGCTCGGGCTTCTGCGATATATCTTTGGTCGAGGCGAGCGTGCCGCTAGGCTGCGCAGCCGCGCCGGCCATCAGGCCCATACCGTATAACCACTGCCGCCGATTGATCATATTTGCTCCTGCCGTTCCACCGCAGTTAGTGTCCGATTACGAATTTGTCTAGCCGAACTCCTGTTGTTGTTTCTGAGTCCTTGCGAACAGATTTCGGATACCCTGCTTTTGCGTGTTCAGCCACTGTTGTCCCGGAGAAAAGGTTTCCATCACTGAAAGCTGTCCTTTCCTCAACGGTAAACAATAACAGAACAGTTTAGATAGTAAAAGAAAGTTATGATAATCTCTCTTGTTGCAGCAGCGAGTAGTTTCGTTTTATTCCGACGACGAAGATTCACTCGATCCGACGATTGAATACGTTAGAACAAAGAAGTCACTGTTCTGAAAGAAGAGCCTGATGCGAATCGATTGGGTCACGTGGGGCGTGTTCGCTATCGGCTTGATCATGCTGCTGTACTGGTGTGTGCAGACCATCAGGGAGTTCAGAGATCTGTTCAAGAAACGATCAAAACGGACAAATAATGACTGAATACACGTTCGATGAAATCCATTCTCAGCCCGAGGTTTGGCAGCAGATTATTGATTTGTGCGAAAAGAACGAGCACAAGAGAATTGGGGAATGGATGTGCAGCGACCGGCCAGTCCTAACCGGGTCAGGCAGTTCGTTCTATCTTTGCCTGACGGCCGCGGCTTTCTTTACTCAGTTGAGTCACCGCAGGGCTTTGGCTGTCTCTGCCTCGGAGGTGTGCACTTTCCCGAACGCGCTATTCTCAGAGAAGGAAAGGTACTCACTTTTGGCAGTTTCGCGGAATGGGAAATCCGCCGAGACCGTAGGGGCCGCTCGTTGGTTCAACGAGTCACGTTCGGAAAAGACGGTTGCCGTCTCCACCGTCGAGACTAGCCCTCTCCTAGAGATCTGCGAACCCGGCCTGCTGTTGCTGCCCGCCGCGGAGCGCAGTCGTTACATGACACGCTCTTTTACGGCTCCCCTGCTGGCGATTCACTATCTGATCGCATCCAGGACCGGAAACAAAGACTTGATGAAGGATCTACGCAGGTTGCCCGAGATCTGCAGACAAGTATTGGATCGGTGCATCCCCATGGTGAAGTTTATTGCCGAGGAGAAGCACTTCGACGACTACGTTGGCCTGGGCCAAGGTCCATTTTATGGCTTGGCGGCCGAGTCGATGCTGAAGGTGAAAGAGATGGTACGAGCGCCCGCCGAAGCGTACCCATCCCTGGAAGTGATGCACGGTCCTAACTACTTATTGGGTAAGAGGACTCTTGTGACTTTGCTTCATGCAGACAGCGCGAAAAACTACGAACTACCGCTGTTAAAGAGACTGCAACCATCGGGGGCCGGCAAATTCGTGATTTGCGAGAAGGCCTCGCCCGAAATCCGCGAGAATGCCGATTTTGTCTTCGAAGTGGATTCCGGGTTATCAGAGTTAGCGCAAGTTATTCTGGCGATGCCCGTGATGCAGCTTTTTGCATATTATCGCGCTCGCAAGACTGGCAACCCACTTGAGTAAGTTGGTTCGCGACTGCGCAAAGGAGCGGCATGGATATTGTGGTTGTCGGCGACATCAACGTGGACCTGATCTTTGCCGGACTGCCATCGTTGCCTTCATTCAGAGAACTCAAGCATGCCAAGAGCATGAAGTTCACTCTCGGGGGTTCCTCGGCGATATTTGCCTGCAACATCGCGCGGCTGGGAGCGTCCACCGGCTTTGTTGGCAAGGTTGGGAAAGATCACCTCGGCGATTTTCTGGTCGAAGCGCTAGTAGCCGCGGGAGTAGACACGTCGCGGATCGTCAGAGACTCCGAACTTCCCACTGGAATTTGTGTGTCGATGTCCTTCCCCAACGACTACGCGATGGTGAGCTATCCAGGAATTCGTGAGAGCTTTTCTCTCAAAGAAATTGATATCGATTACATCAAGCAGGCTCGTCATCTTCACATGTCGAGCTTTTATCTGCAACCTGGTCTCCAGCCCGGCAGCCCTGAGTTATTTCGACAAGCGAAGTATGCCGGACTTATGACTTCGCTTGATCCGGATCATGACCCAAATGAGAAATGGAACGGCGGAATGCAACAATTGCTTCACGACGTTGACCTGTTCCTTCCCAACGAAGTGGAAGCAACGAAGATAGCCCGGACTGAGGAGCTAGAGGCTGCCGGAAAATCCCTGGCTGGTTTCGGCCATACGACGGTGATCAAGGTTGGAGCAAAGGGTGTATGTGTGTTTTGCGGCGATAAGCACATCCACGCCCCGGCGTTCGCGATCCAGCCACTAGACACGACGGGGGCGGGGGACAGCTTCAATGCCGGTTTTATCTTTCAGCATCTGCGTGGCGCGCCGCTGCCAAAGTGCATCGCGTGGGGAAACGCCTGTGGCGCCCTTTCCACCCGAGCACTGGGCGGAACGGAAGCATTCCCAACCGCTTCTGAAGTAGAAACATTCCTTGCCGAGCGAAGGCATGAGAGTGTCGCGATGGGAGGCGAGCCGCCTGGCATATGAAGATCATCGACTACGCTACCGTAGCTACTTTCCTGATTGGCATCTTCTGGCTCGGGTCACGGTTCTACACGTGGATTGGCGCTCCCGATGATTTCTACTTGGCCGGTCGACAACTAACTCCGTTCATCCTCGCGGCGAGCATGACAACGGCGAATATCAGTCTGTTCAGCCTGATCGGAGTGAGCGGAACGGCGTATCAGAGCGGTATCTCAATCATCTGGATGACATGGACCGGCAACATGGCCCTCGTCTTCAGTGGCCTATACGTGATTCCGGTACTGCGACGCTTGCGTATCCGGACCGTGCCCGAGTTTCTGGAAAGGCGTTTTGGAGCGAGCGTTCGCAGCCTGGTCGGCGTGCTCTGGATTTTTCGACTGACCTTCTGGCTTAGCGTCGTACTGTATGCCGGAGTCATCGCTGCGCAACAGCTTACAGGTCTACATTCCTTTGTATTCTGGATTCTGGTCTTCTCCATCATCGCGATCGCGTACACAACGGCAGGCGGGATGTGGTCGATTGTTCTGACCAATAATCTAGGCTTCCTGCTGGTGATGGTAAGCGTTCTCACCATCCTCCCCATCGCGATGAGGGCCGTTGGATGGTGGCCCGGGCTTGCGGCCCACCTACCTCCGGAGCATCTCGAATTTGTACGGCAATCCGGAAAATACAATTGGAAGTTCATTCTCGCCATTCTGCTTCTGGGGTTACAGTGGGCATCGTTAGATCAAGGCCTTCTGCAATCGGCGTTCTCGGCTCGAGATCCGCGGGTGGTTTCCAAAGGAATGGTCATGTCGGCGGTGATGATCACTCCCTTTGCTTTTTTGTGGATCACACCGGGTCTTGCCGCAAGGGTTCTCTATCCCGGACTTGCAAAAGGCGAATTGGCGGTGCCGACGCTTATCGTGCATCTACTTCCTTCAGGCGCACTGGGCTTGGTGATTTGCGGGTTCATAGCTTCGGGACTCTCGACCCTCGGTTCAAATCTGGGGGCGGTGGCGACCCTGATGACGAACGACATTTACGGTCGTTTTGTAAAGAGAGATGCGTCACCGAAACAATTACTAGTTGCGGCGAGAGCAGCGACTCTCATGGCCGGATTTTTCATGGTTTCGATTACTTGGCTTATTCCGCACCTCGGGGGCGCGGTCGAGGCATACCTCACCATCATCAGCATTTTGGATATGCCGCTCTTTGTCATCGCGATCGTGTATGGATTACTTTGGAAAAGAGCCAACTGGCAGGGCGCGATGGCCGGGTATGCTGCAGGAGCGATGGTTGGAGCCATCCTGCGGTTTGGGTTGCATTTCGACGTTGCTCCCGTAACACTGATGAGCGGCGGTGTAGCCTTGCTCGTTTGTCCTATCGTCAGTCTTATGACGGCGTCTGCTGAAATGCATCCGACAGATTCCTTGTCTCTGAGCGCTCAATTCGATGACACTGTAGAAACTACCGTTAGCAACAAAACGATGGCGATGATTGGGACTTGGATCCTGGGGATCGGGTTCCTGGTCTTCTTGGGAGGAATCCTAATGGGAAGCCAGGCAGCGGCCAACGCGTCCGGTGTCGCGATCGGCGGCATGCTGATATATCTTGCTGGAGGGTCGTTGCGCGCGAAAGCCGCGTAGAGAGCGAGGATAAGAAGGTCCTCAAACCAACTGTACCGTTATACCTTGAGCCTCAATTTCATCAATCAACCGTGGATCAACGCCGCGATCCGTAATTAGCCGGTGGATCGCGTTCGTCTTGGCAATCACTGATAATCCCCGTCGACCAATCTTCGAAGAATCGGCCACAATCGTAACTTCACGCGCAATCTGAATCATCAGGGCATCGACCTGCGACCCGAGCATATCGGTGGTGCACAGGCCATAGGACGGATCCAAGCCATCGACACCAAGAAACGCCTGATCGGCGCTCATCTCGCGCAAGGTGCGCTCAGCGTAAGGACCAATCATGGAATAGGAATTCGGGCGGAGAATCCCTCCAGGCAGCACAATGGTAACTTGGGTCAAGCCTGCTAACTCGGTGGCAATTTGCAGTGAATTGGTGATGACGGTTAGAGGATGCAGTTTCAAAGCGCGAATGCGACGGGCTATTTCCAGGGTCGTGGTGCCCGAGTCCAGCAGGATTGTCTGGGTCGGTTGTATCAGTTCAACCGCGGCTTTCGCGATTCTTTGCTTTTCCGGTTGGTGAAGGTGCTCTCGAACTGAGAGTGGATATTCGGGAGCAGGATCCACTTGCTTCAGGGCACCTCCGCGGGATCGGGTCAGAAGACCAGAATCGGCCAATCCGTCCAGGTCCGCGCGCACAGTCACTGCGGTGACGCGCAAGTTTTCTACCAGTTCCTCCACGGTGAGCCGGCCCTGGAGTTTCAAAAGCTCCAGGATGCGTTGTTTCCGTTCATCCGCCATCAGGCGGCGTCGGCCTTTCTTTTGTTTTTCCCGTTCCACTCTGCGATAGGCTCCCCGAAATCTCACCAATAGCGCGAATTCAGCACGACTCCTGCAAAGAACATGCGCTCGCTGTCTGGCGGAAACGGAGACCAAAACCACCAGCATCACATCACGCAGGTGTTAGTGTAGCGCCCGCACGCCCTGGTTGTCTGTCTTCTTGTGCTTATCTTCTGTTTTCAATGTGTGCAATGCAGGCAACAAGTAGACGATGAAGCGCTCGCTACAGATTTACGAAATCTTTCGTAATTGTTTGTTATTTCGAATCTAATGTATCATCTGCGGTATCGAGCGCTAGTACGACGGGAGACCCCCGGCTCCGCCGGGGAGGCAGCCGCAGCTTGACGAATCCAGAAGCCGCTCTCCTGGCGCGTGGCNNAAAGCCTCCGGCTCTGCCGGAGGATACTTACTTGCAGAACTTCGCCCTGCAGGAGCACGAATGGACCGACGCAGCTTCTTGAAGTCCGCCACCGCCGCAGGACTCACAGTTGGCTTGTCCAAGGCCACAGCCAACGCTTACATTCCTGAACACAACTGGGACAAATACGAGTGGGGATCGACGCCTCCGGTTCCCGACCGGCTTTATCAGGGCCCGTTCCCACAGTATGGTCCCAGCGCGGTCGTTCCCGAGAGCGAGGTCTCGATGGTCACTTCGCCATCCAAGGACATCGTCAGCAATTACGGCATGGGCCTCACCGTCTATGCCTCAGACGACACCGGACTACTTCACGTCTCCGGTCAAACCACGGAACAGACGCTCGAAGATCTGATCAAGCTGCCCTTCGCGCAGAAAATCTATATCCGCCCCAACTGGCGCGATATCCAAAAAAAGCCAGGTCGACTCGATTTCCCGGAGTGTTGGAAGATTACCTTCGATCTGGCGCGCCGCTACGACAAGCGCATCGGTTTCCGAGTCATGCTCGAAAACCCCGACTTCCCCGATCCAGGTATGCCGGATTTCCTCCTTGACAAAGTCCCTTACGTAAAGCTCAAAGGCGAGTGGAAGGGGGACCCGAAACAAATGCGCTACCGGAAAGACAATCGGGTGCCCCGTTACGATCACCCTGCGTATCAAGCGGCATTCCGCGAGTTGAATGAACTGTTGGCCTCCGAACTCAACGGTCATCCGCAGGTCGAGTACATGGACACGATGATGTACGGTTTTTGGGGCGAAGGGCACACCTGGCCCTACGAGGGGAACCCATTCCCAAGCAACTTGGTTGCGGAACAGACCTGGGCTGCAATGTTTGAGCTGCAGCTCGAACACTGGACCAAAACCCCGCTGGCCACAAACACGCAGCCCGACTTCAGCAACGTCGGCAACGCCGATATGCTCGATCGCACCATGCGCACGGGCAACTGGCTGCGCACCGACACGATCTTCATTGAGAATACTCAGATCGAGGCGCTGAGCTACCGTCCGCCTTGGGTCGCTACGATCTGCGAGGTTGGTTTCACCACCGGCGATCCCAAGGAACTTCAAATCGACGAAGACGGAATTACTTACAACGAGCAAATCATTTCTCACGCAGCCGATGTCGGTGTCAACTATCTATCGCTTTGGAGTTGGCACACCCAGAACGCCGGCAACATTTTGAGCTACTATGACAAGGTCCCGGGGCCAATCGACGAGATGGCCCGACAAATCGGCTACCGCGTCCGCCCGTCGTTTATCTGGACATTCAAGCGGGACGGAGTTAACGGTCTGGTGATCGGACTCGTCAATGACGGCATCGCACCGGTTCCTGGAGTGCTTCGCCTGAGCGTGTACAGTGAGGACAACAAGATCAATGTCTCCGGTTGCGTTGACGCTGGTTATCCAAAGCCCACGGGCGTTCATCAAGCTATGCTGATGCTGCCCGCAGGCGCGCAATGGGAAGGTCTGCGGCTGAAAGCCGAACTCGAGGTCAAGGGTTTGCGCTATCCGGTCCGTTGGGCATGCCGGCAGAAGCTCAATTCCGATGGCTCATTAACACTGCGCCACAATTACAACCCTGAGGAGCCGTTGGTGTAGACATGAACAGTTTCCAAGTGCGGGAACTGTCCATACAGCTGTCCTCAACTCGATATTTTCAACTCGCGAATCGCTTCTCCTGCGCCGCTGAGGTTGGCGAGCTGCATCTCGGAATACTTGCGAGATAGAATCACACCCGGCGCGCCAGCGCGGAAAGCCGCCAAAACTGCTTCCCTGATGCTTTGCGGCGTACACTTGCTGTTATTCGGCTCGGTCGGGATATCGATATCAATGCCCGGCCAGATCAGAGTCTTTGTGCCAGCGACTCCCTCGAGCGCGCGTTTGGTCTCGCGGTAGACGTAATCAGCCGAAAGCCCGGTATGAGGGATCTGATCGTAGCTGCGCTCCTTGAATCCCATCACTGCATAGTTAAAATCAATCAGGCCCTGTTTCGAGAGATCTCCATAAAGTGTCGAGCCGATATTGTCGGCATACATCGCCATCCGCTCGCCGCCGCAGTTGTTGTACATAACGATCTTTATAAAATCGGAATAATTCGAGAGCTCATGAAGGTCCTGTTCCGCGCGGTAAATCGGATTGAAAGAATTGTTGTGCCAGATGTGCCAGCCCACCGGTACCGTCGGCTTCGCCGTTTTTACCGTTTTGTAGATTGCGGCGTAGGTCTCGCGCAGGCTGTCAGTCCAGAGCATTTCCCAGGCGGCTAGTTCGGGATACCGCAATAGGAGCCGCCAGAATTGAACGTAGTAGCCGTCCACGGGGCGTTTGCCGCTCCGCGCCGAGCCAACGAATTTTTCCAACTCCAGAAATCCCTGCCGGGCTCGCTCCACATTGATCCCGCGCTCTTTCGCTTTGTTCTGACAAAAGCCGCAGAAGCAAGTTACGTTACCAGGGTCGACCGGCGGTACGTCATGTGTGGCTCCCAGGCTGTCCGAAAGTGCACCCTGGCGTTCGGATCCCCACATAATTCCGTCGATGTCATAGGAACAGGCATAATCCTCCACCAGGCCAGTTAGGAAATTCCGGTAGTCCGGATTGTTGACGCACAACGTCTCGGCATTTCGCCCATGCAGATCTCGCTCCTGCAGTTTCTCGATGTTCGGCAAGTCGGTGCGAAATACGTCCTCGAGCCAGCAGATGACCTTCATGCCGCGTTTTTTAGCCGCGTGGGTTACTTCGGCCAGGATGTCCAGGCCGCCGTGGTCGGGTGCACGGGTGTCTCTGAGGACCGTGTTTTTATAGAACTGGGGATGGGGAATGGCGAAGTTCCCGCCGTGAAAATTGAGATCATATTCCTGTTTGCCGTGATCGGGCAGCGACTGGCCCGGAATCTGTCTGCCGGCGATACCGCGACCATATGTGAATACTGCAAGAAACAGCGTATTCACGCAGGCACTCTCCTGAAGCACATCAAGGACTCTCTCGGTGCCTTCATCCACAAACGAAACCGCGCCGACTTGGATGCCGATCATTTTGGAGGAGACGGCAGTATGTCCTAAAGTTGGCATGGCCAAGGCTGCGCCGGATCCCGCGGCGATCTTCAGGAATTCGCGACGATTCACGTCGAATCTCATCATGGATTGCTCCTATTGTCTTCGCTAGCAGGTGATGTCCACGTTTCCGGATTGGACTCGCGATGAGCCTGCAAGATCCAGTTCTCCCCCTGGCGCTCCTTCACTCGCGCCCAGCAGTCGCGCGCTGTTTGCGTCCCGCCGCAGTCAGCAATAATTGTTGTAGATTAAATCATCGGGCACCATTTCGATTGTTATTATTTTGTTTCGTTTTATTTCGTTATTCTGCTATTGTGTTTTCCATCATCGGTTGATTTTCGTCAGATGGGCGACCACGGCGGCCGGTTTCGCGCTATTGGGAACCCCTTACCGAGGAGTTAGCGATGAAGAAGTTGCGGCTCAGTGCAGTCCTACTGTTCCTGTGCGGAATGGCTTTTGCTTCGACTGCGTCGTTCACGCAGCCCCGGTTGGCAATCTTTCTGAGCAAGACCAACTGCCACCACGCGTGGGAAACGAGTCAACTGGCCGGACACGGCTGGGTCGGACTCGCTACGCTGGCGGGTATTCCTTACGACACACTCTTTGTCGAGGAAATGCCAGGCGACCAGGAGTTGTCGAAGTACTCCACACTCGTGTTTGCCCAGGCAGGGCTGGTGGATGAAGCGACGTACTCACAGGTCGTCCTTCGCTTGCGCGCTTATCTTGCGGGCAACCACAGCGTAATCCTCGACGGACCACTCGCTGCCAAAGACGAGAACGAGAAAGAGCGCGATCACCAGGCGCTCGATGATCTACTCGGACTGGAATACAAAGGACCGCTGGGCGGAACCGAATACCGGATTCGAGTCACTTCAAATGATCATTATGTGACGCGTGGATTCGAGGTGTCGCAGTTCCTAACGCCGGTGCTCGCGTCCGCCACGAATGTCCTGCAGCCCAGATCCGGCGGAGCGGTATTACTGGTCTCGACCAATGGCCAGCAGAGTTTTCCTTACCTTTCTTGCGTAACACGGGAGAGCAGTCGCGTTGTTCTCGTGAGTGACTTTGGAACCTCAGCAGGCGCAGGAACCTTCTTCCGTAATGACCCGCCGCAGGTCATCTATGCGAACCAGCTCTGGAATGCGATGATCCGCGCGGTCCAATGGGCTTCCTATGGCGATATAGATGTTCCGTTCCCTGCCCCGCAGATATCCAACGCCAACCTGACCGCGATTGTGCGACTCGATGGAGACAACAGCGGAGACCTCAACTATCAGCTCAAAACGCTCAATTTTCTCGCCGGCGTGGCGCAGGAGACCGGAGTCGTGCCGCTCTACACGTGGGTATCGAGCTTCGTGAAGAAGGCGGGCTGGGACAAACTCGCGCCGCTCGGCAAGCGTCTCGAGGATCTCGGGGGCGAGATCGGAACTCACAGTAAGTTCCACAAGATTGACCGCAAGATGACTCCCGATCGTTGGCGGGAGGAACTCGACGGGTCGATCGAGGAAATCGAAGAAAACATGCGGGCGCAGGGTTATCCCGTTCGCAAGATTCAGTCTCTGATTAATCCGGGCGACACGATCCCGATGGAGGACTACGGTGAAGTAGCCGGGCGCTTCTCGTTCTACATGACCCATGGCCTGGAGCAGAGCGTGCCCCTCGGTTTCGGCAACATGACCTGGTTTACCGGGGCGAACAAAGACTTCGTCCTGCTCGAGAATTCTCCCCACCCGGACTACCAGTGGTTCTACGACCCTACGTGGAGCTATACGACAGCTCAGATTACCGCCAACGAAGAAGCCATCTTCGACCACATGTTTCACAATGTCGGGCGTGGCGTGATCTTCAATGAGATGTGGCACGACTACTCGATCTCGTCCATGCCCGTCAACGAAGGCAAGGACAAGCGCATCACCAATGAGAATAACTTTCCGTTCTACGAGGCGATGAAAACGAAGTTTGCAACGCTTCCGATTTATTGTCCGGAACCCCAGGAACTCGCGCAAAAACTACGTGCGATGGCGCAGTGGAATTATTCGTGGAAGGCATCGGACGACGCGATCGAGATGACGCTCGACCTCTCGAGTCTGCGCCGGAACGATACTGCGGAATCGCTGGGTGGCATGGGAGTCCGTGTTGAGAACACCCGGAAGTTCATCCAGTCGGTCCTGATCGACGGACGTGTGCATCCTGCCTTTGATGACCGGCTGTTGATTCTGCCGAATCTCGTACCTGGGAAGAAGCACTTCATCACGATCAAACTGGGCGCTGCACCAACCAGGGCGATTCATCTGACTTACGTGTCGAAGCTGATGACCGAGGCGACGCCGACTCCTACCGGGCTGGCGTTCAATCTAAAAGCCAAATCAAAGGCCAGATTTGCGGTTGCAGTCGCCGAGCCAGCAATTGCATTGAATTCCGATTGGCAGGAGTGGGACGGCAACGACGGTCACATCAAAGGGTTCGTGCGCTCTGACCGTCGGATTGAGTTGGTAAAGGTGTCGACCTCCGGATTTCATCTTACACGTACAAACGTGCCAATCCTCGCAGTGAAAGAAAACCCGGGCACGCTGGCTTTGCGCCTCGCGGCTCCCGGTCAGGAAGCGCCGCGAGTTAGCTTGCGATCTGACCAGAGGTTGCGTCGAGCGATACTGGGCGGCCGGGATTTGAGAATAACGACCAGCGGCCGAGAGTATGAGGTGGAACTCCCGCCTTTCACGAAAGAATCAGAACTAATTCTCTATTTCCGGGACACGAACCGTTGAGCGAGTCCGCAGCGCACGGGCGTCGCGCAGGAGCTCTGGTCGATCCGCGAGTTCTGCAAGGCCAACGCGACTTTCAGGACGAATCCTCCCGCCACTGCAGTACCCACGCGCAGGCGCTCCTTCAAGCACAGGCGCGTTGGTCAAACGCTTACAGCCGACCACTCACTCAGGATCAGCGGCGCTCCTAAGCTCGGGAATGGCTCCAATGGGCTGCTGGAGTTCGCCACGCAGTATTACGGATGGGCCATTGACTATGCCTGGCTAAGGGGTGACGATAGATCAGACACATGGAATCCACTTCACATTCTTCTGAAGCTTTGCCTCAGAGCCAGATCGGCGCGTCGCGATCTTCCTCATTGCCGCCGTCCGATTCGCCGCTAACGAAGGTATTTCTAGGCCAGTATGTTAGTTCCCTGATACAGGAAACCATTACCTACCTTAAACTGTCTTATAGCGATTTGGCTCTGCTGATGTTCATCCCCGAGATGGTGCTGCGCGATGCGGTCGAGGGCAAGATGGGACTGACTCGCGGGCAGTGGGTCAGGCTTGGCCAAGAACTGGAATTACCAACAACGTATCAGCTACGACCCGCCGAGCGGGATGGTACTCCTTGTTGGGAAATTTGCTTCCCGCCCGTTTCCCTCATGGCGAACAAGACGTAGCCGATTCTCATCCCAGCCTATTGACGGTCCCTTTTAGTTGCTCTGTCAATGCACTCATGACCTCGCAGAGTTGAATGATGCTGCCTGCTGGGACCGCAATGTCGGGTCGTTTCAAGTCCTCGCTGATGGCTTGGCAAAGCTGATAGGCGGCGCGAATTCTCTCCCCGGCCAGGAACGAGAGTACGCTGGTTGAGTCCTGATCGGTCTCCTTGCGGGCGACATACTGCTGGGCAGCCCATGCTGCGGTTCTCACTCGATTCAAAGCGTCCCGGAAATCCGCCAGCACACGCGGGTCCAAATCGTCAGAGAGCAGCACCTCGTGCAGCCCCTGAAGCTCCGATATGCCCTTTTCTAAGTGCGACCGAACCGGGAGATCGCCAGTCTTCGTGGGCGTTCCCGCGTGTGCCTCCATCTCCTGCTGCGCTGATGGCGCGGGTGCACCCCGTTCGTTTTTCACCTTCGGAATCGTGCCCGCCTTACGTCTCGTAACCTGAGCCGCATTCTTCGCCGCTGAACTTCGGTTTGCGCTGGCATCTGTCGTTTCGGATATCATGCTGACCTCATATTCAAAACCGACCTCAGGAGCACCGCTCGTCAGGCATTTACTACCTTTCCAGCCCTTCCCACTTGCGCTTTGGGATCAACATTACGGTGTACATAGCGACCCACCCCATTTCTTCGCAGTTGTCGGGTGGCATCTAGTCGAGAGAGTGTCCACATTGACCCCAACGTCCGGGTACCTCAGGCCGACCTTCGTCGTTCCACAGGCGCAATCATCCTAAACTTACCATCTTTGATCCTGACCTCATCCCGCTTCAGCATCTCGTAGAGGGCAGCGCGAACGTCGCCACCGCTGGCTCCGCGTTCAACGGTCCGAAGGTAAACGTCGGAGAAGTGGCTGCCGGGCAGCTTTCGAATATCTTCACGGACTTGATTCATAACATCTTTCATATCCATTGCGACATAACCCCTCTCTTTTGCAGACACAATGCAACCTTGTAGTACGATGCAGTGGCTCGGAGGGAACTGTTGGTGGATAGGCCTAATTCGTGACACTTTTGATGTGTTCCGCACGGCCTGTCGCGTGCCATCCGTGCCGCTGCGTTCTGCGACGAGACGAAGTGCTGAATCAGCTTTTCAACAAATCTAGCTGTCGAAATCCTGCTCGTTCTGCCAATCTTAGGTAGGCGCTGGCAGTCCGTATGGCGTCCTCTAGACTTCTTTCCGTTTGCTGGTAGACCTCGTGTCCCTGCCGAAATACAAGCACTTGGTACTCTGATCGGTTGGACGTGTCGATCACGGGCATGACCGCCGCGACATAGTGCCCCGTTCTGGAACTGGCTTGAAGAGTCATCATGTCCACGCTCCAAGATTCCCGGCTAAAGCGAGAAACGCGGCGCAGAGCCGAAATGGGATAGGGGCTCAGGGACTTGGAGGCTCTGCGCCACGCACAGTACAAACCACTGTACGGTA
>PMMJ01000042.1 GCA_003162255.1 Acidobacteriaceae bacterium
GTTGTCAGAAATGTGGAGTTGACCCGCGGCAACCGGGTCGAATCGCAGGTTCCCCGGTTTCCAACTCCACATTTATAGCGGTAGCATCGGAACGGCCGCTGTCCGGCGGCTAATCCCGTTTTCATTGAGGTGCCGATGCTACGTTCCGTTTTTCCGAGAGCTCATCAGAAGTATTTCTCACTACCGCTATTGGGGCCGATCGCCGATGGTTTCGACGACTGGCTCGCCGCCAGTGGCTTCACTCTGGGCTCGCGCACGCTGGCGATCCATCTACTGCCGATCGCGGATAAGCAGCTACGCCGCCGCGGCGTAGACGAGGTCGCGAAGCTCAACCACGCGGTTCTCGACGATTGCTGTAAGGCCCTGAAGAAGAGATACCCCTGCCGTGCAGGAACCATCCACACGCTGGAGCGATATCTGGTCGCCAATGGCTTGATCATGGATGGCCGCCAATCAGCCGCAACTCAGCCATCGAGTTTGAGCGGCGACTATGCGGGTCACCTCCGCGAAGTTCGCGGATTCGCGACCTCCACCGTTTCCAGCCACCGGCGCACCGCGCAGTGTTTTCTGCAGCATCTGGCAACAGCGGGCACTGCGTTGAGGCGCATCCGGCCCTGCCATGTCGAATCGTACGTCGCCCAGGCCGGCAAACGGCTAAGCCGGGCCAGTCTACAACACGACATCGCCGCCCTGCGTGGCTTTCTCCGCTTTCTCGCAACAGATGGTAGGGCTCCCACCGGGCTGGATCGGCAGATTGACACGCCGCGACTCTACCGCCTGGAGCGACTCCCTCGGGCCCTACCGTGGGAAACAGTTCGCACACTTCTGCAATCCGTGGACAAGGCATCGCCCATGGGCCTGCGCGACTACGCGATGTTCCTGTTGATCGCTACCTACGGATTGCGCGCCAGCGAGGTGGTGGCCATCACCCTCGACGACATCCATTGGAGACAAGGCATCCTGCGAATCCACCAGCGCAAGACCTCCTCGCCTTTGGAACTGCCGCTCACCAATGAGGTCCTGTCCGCGCTGGTGAAGCATCTGAAACGAACGCCACCACCGGCACCATATCGGAGAGTCTTCCTGCGAATGCGCGCTCCCATGGGCGTGCTGAAACCGACTGCTGTCACGGAGGCCTTTCAGGCGCTGGTTCGCAAAAGCGGGCTCAGCATTTCCTACCAAGGCCCACATTGCATGCGCCACGCGTACGCCCTGCGTCTCCTCAAAAATGGAACTCCGCTTAAGACCATCGGTGACATCCTCGGGCATCGTACCGCAGAGGCCACGTGCATGTACCTGCGATTGGCCACGGGGGATCTGCGTGAGGTGGCTCTCGCAGTTCCGGGCGTGCGCACCGGAAAGGAGGGGCGGTGATGAAAGGAACCTCGGTGTTTACCCCGGTGTTTTCGTCCGGCTTGGCGCCCGTCTTCGCTCGGTATGTGGATCTGAAGCGGGCTTTGGGGCGGCGTTTCGATCTTCCAGCCCGCACGCTGCAATCCCTGGATCGGTTCCTCTGCGACCAAAAAGCAAAGTACTCGGACCTGAATGCTACCGCGTTTCAGGCGTGGTGTCACACTCACGAACACGTTACTTCGGGGGTTCGACGAGTTCGCATGCTGGAGGTGCGGAGCTTCTGCTTGTATCGCCGCCGGACCGAACCGAAGTGCTTCGTTCCGGACCCCAGTTTCTTTCCGCCCTACCATCAACGGCTCAAGCCATACATATTCTCCGCGGCCGAAGTGGGGAAACTGCTCAGTGCCGCTGCGCGCCTGAAACCGAATCCGGCATCGCCGCTTCGCCCGGAACTGACTCGGCTTGCGATAGTCCTCCTGTTCACCACGGGAATGCGGCGTGGCGAACTGCTGAAACTGACGCTCGGTGACTACGACCGCCAGGAAGCGACTCTGCACATTCGGGAAACGAAGTTCTATAAGTCCCGCTTGCTTCCGATCAACGGCGAGATCGCGGATGAGATGGAGCGTTATCTGCGCGTCCGAGCGCGGCGGCGGCTCCCTGTGTCCGCGGACACACCACTCATGTGGAATGCGACCAGGGGAGGCCGGGCCTACACCGGTACTGGGCTGCGACACTGTGTGCAGCCCCTCCTCGAACATTGCGGCATCACCACAGCCACAGGGAAGTTGCCGAGAATCCAGGACCTACGGCACAGCTTCGCTGTCAATGCCCTGCTGCGCTGGTACCGAGCCGGCGCCGATGTTGAGGCTAAGCTGCCCTTGCTGGCGACCTACCTGGGTCACGGTTCGGTTGTTTCGACGCATCATTACCTGCACTTCATCGAACCACTCCGCACCGCGGCCAGCGAGCGATTCGCGAAGCATTACGGCGAACTGGTCGCGCCACTGCCAAACCCGGCAAGGAGGCGCGGATGAAAACCGGGCTTCCGAATCTACTCGGCGCCGCAATCCGCGACTACTTCACCGACCACCTTCCCCGCCTTCGGGGGACCAGTCCGCACACCATCCACAGTTACCGCGACAGCATGGTTCTGCTGCTGCGTTTCCTTTCCCGACAACGGAACAAGCCGATTACGGGGCTCGACCTGACGGATCTCGATCCTCCCGGAATCCTGGCGTTCCTGTCCCATCTTGAACAGGAGCGTAAGAATGGCGTCTCCACACGAAATGTCCGCCTCTCCGCGATCCACGCGTTCTTTCATTTTGTGGCGTCGCGTAATCCGGAGCATCTCGAGTTGGCCCAGCGCGTCCTCGGCATTCCCTTTAAACGCGCGCGACAACGCGCCATCGATTACCTGGAATACGACGAGATTGACGCCATTCTCAAAACGATCAACCGGACCACGCCGCAAGGCAGCCGTGATTATGCTCTGCTGACAACCATGTTCAACACCGGCGCCCGTGTCCAGGAGATCGCCGATCTGCGCGCCTGTGATCTCCAACTGACCAAGCCCTTCCAAGTGAGGCTATTTGGCAAAGGGAGAAAAGAGCGCTACTGTCCGCTGTGGCCACAGACCGCCGCGGTGTTGAAAGCGTTCAGTGCTCAACGCGCCCTGGACCTGCGGTCTGAATCTCGGGTGTTTCTGAACCACCGCGGCCGACCACTTACCCGTTTCGGAATCCGTTACATCCTCGCCAGATGTCTTGGCCTGGCTTGTGCCAATGTTCCGAATCTCCGCAAGAAACGGCTGCACCCCCACAGTGTTCGTCACAGTACGGCCGTCGCCCTCCTGAAATCGGGCGTCGACCTATCGACCATCAGTCATCTGCTGGGGCATGCCAGTCCGACCACGACGAACCGCTATGCGAAAGTCGACCTCGAAATGAAGCGCCAGGCCATCGCCAAGGTCAAGCCGGTCCCACGCCGCTCCCGCACGCCCTGGGGCAAGGACCGCACGATCCTTGACTGGCTGGAGTCCCTGTAAGCCCGATGAAATGTGGAGTTGGAAAGCCGGGAACCCGTGATTCGACGCGGTTGCCACGCGTCAACTCCACATTTCTGACAAC
>PMMJ01000048.1 GCA_003162255.1 Acidobacteriaceae bacterium
AACACGATGAGCACGGTGATGGAACTGATCGGCCTTTCGCCGATGGGATTCAACAGCATTCCGGCGATGGATCCGCGCAAGGACGAAGTCGCCTTCCGTTGCGGCGAAGTGGTGATGAATATCCTAAAGCGCGGCATTCGTCCCAGCGATATTTTGACCCAAGCAGCGTTCGAGAACGCGATCGCGGGCGTGGCCACGACAGGCGGCTCGACCAACGCCGTGCTCCACCTGCTGGCGATTTCGCGCGAAATGGGGCTGCCGCTCGACATCGACGATTTCCAGCGCGTCAGTGAACGGACTCCGCTACTAGCTGATTTGAAGCCTGCGGGAAAATTTGTGGCGGCGGACGTGGACGCAGCGGGCGGGATTCCGGTGATAGCCAAGAGGCTGCTCGACGGAAAATTTGCGGATGGATCGGCGATGACCGTGACTGGAAAGACCTTCGCCGAAGAGGCGAACGCCGCGAAAGAAACCGCCGGACAGACGGTGATCGCTCCCTTGAGCAAGCCGCTGAAAGCCACGGGTGGACTGGTGATCTTGAAAGGCAACCTCGCTCCCGGCGGCGGGGTGGTGAAGATGAGCGGCCACGAACGCGGTTCGCAGACCGGGCCGGCGCGGGTGTTCGATTCCGAAGAAGCCGCGATGCAGGCGGTGACCAGCAAGCAAATCAAGGCTGGAGATGTGGTGGTAATCCGCTACGAAGGCCCCAAGGGCGGACCTGGCATGAGAGAAATGCTGAGCGTAACCGCCGCAATCGTAGGCGAAGGCCTGGGCGAAAGCGTGGCGCTGATCACGGATGGAAGATTCAGCGGGGCAACCCGAGGCCTGATGGTCGGCCACGTAGCGCCGGAAGCGGCGCTGGGCGGGCCAATTGCCGCGATTCGCGAAGGCGACCGCATCACCATCGACACCAAGGTCCGAAAGCTGGAACTCGAAATTTCCGATGCCGAAATCGCGCGGCGGATGGCGGAATGGAAGCCTCCGGCGCCCCATTACAAAACCGGCGTCTTCGCAAAGTACGCTGCGCTGGTCACTTCAGCGTCCGAAGGCGCAATCACCGCTCCCGCTCACCCGAGCCACTCCCGGGCCTAAAGCGGTTCGCGTGATGGTGTGTAGAGTGCCATAGAGCGCTGCCCTCAGCGGCTAAAGCCGGAACCCGTTGCAGCCCTTGGCGGCACGGCTGAAGCCTGCCCTTCCCGTTTCTGATTTCCCCATACAGCAAATCGAGAATGCTCTAGTAGTCCGTGGTGGTTGGGAATTTCTGCGGGCGGAGAATCGCGCCGGTGCCCGAATCTCGCGGGGCGAAACCTGAAGCACTCTTCTGAATTGGGATAAATCCGGAGCGCGGATCCCCTTCTCGCGCTCCGGCACCGTCAGCCAGGAGACCAGCTACGGTGAACCTGTTTGGCCGCCAGTCTGCGCGCTTCACGGTTGTCGGCGTGAACCGCGCGCAGCCCTTCAATCTCCGGAGCGCATTGCTGTCCGCGCTCCGGAGTCAAAGATTTCGCGTTTCCCTGTCAATCGATCGTCGTCAACTGATCGTCGTCAATTGATCGTGAACGTCTTTGCCGCGCTGGTGCCGCCTCCCGGCGCTGGGTTCACGACGGTTACGCTCGCTGTGCCTGCCGTTTTGATGTCGGCGGCCGGCACGGTCGCAGTCAACGTCGTACTGCCGACGTACTTAGTGATTAGCTTCACTCCGTTCCACTCAATGACGGAGTTCGACACATAGTTCGTCCCGGTAGCGGTAAGGGTGAAAGCAGCGCCGCCATGGGTTGCCGAACTCGGCGAGATTGAGATCAGCGTTGGCACTGGATCGTCGACCACGAAGTTGGAGGCCGCGGACGTGCCGCCTCCGGGTGCGGGATTAATGACCGTGACTTTGAACGTCCCGCCTTTCGCAATGTCGGCGGCGTTGATGGTGGCCGTAATCTCGGTCGCGCTCACAAAAGTCGTGGCGCGAGGAGATCCAGCCCAATCCACCACCGAGGCGTTGATAAACCCAGTGCCATTCACGGTGAGCGGGAATCCGGCACTGCCCGCGAGCGCGCTGCCCGGTACGAGCGAGGTGATTTTCGGCGCCGGGTTGGCGATTACGAGCTGGACGGTTTGCGTGCCGACGCCGTCGTTAATGGAAAGTGTCGCGGTCTGCGCACCGATCTCCGTGGGTTTGGCGGTCACCGTAATCGTGCATTCCCAGCCAGCTTTCCGGGCAGATCCGCAACCCGATTTCGCGCTGAATTCGGCCGCGTCTGTTCCTCCCAGCGTAATGCTGTCGATTGCCAGCGAAGTGCTCTGGTTGTTGGTGAGAATGACGGTCAGCGCCTTGCTGGCGCCCACAGCCACGCTGCCGAAGTTCAGGTTGAGCGGCGAGACGCTCACCGGTTGCGTGCTGTTTGGCATCACAGTGACGAAGCTGATGTAAGTGCCGACGCCAAAATCGTCATTATTTAATACGGCGATGTCCGGGGTGCCGTCGCCGTTGAAATCGGCAACCACAGCCGCGTGGCTGGTCGCCCCGACATAGAACTCGCCGACACGGTTAAAGGTGCCATCTCCATTGCCTTGGAGCAGCGCCGGACCGGAGATAGTCCCGTACTCCTCCAGCATGGGGATGAACGCGTCCAGCTTCCCATCTCCATTGAAGTCGCCGACCAGTGGATAGACGGGATCGTCGCCACCCACGCAGACGGGGGAACCAGCGGTAAACGTACCGTCGCCGTGGCCGTGGAGAAAAGCGTAGGCGGCAGAGCCGTGATAACTGGAAGAACACTGGGCCTCGAAGGTGACGAGCAGGTCCATCTTGCCATCCTTGTTGAAGTCGCCCGCCGCCAGCGTGTTGGTGTAGCTGTACTGCGGGCCAGCCGCAACCGTGATCGGCGCCTGGAACGTGCCGTCACCATCGCCCAGCAGGATATACACGCTGTTGCTGTACGAGCCCGGATAATAGGATGCGGCCGCGATGTCGAGCCTTCCGTCGCCGTTGAAATCGGCAATGGCCAGAGCATTCAGATGGGGGCTGAGCGCGGCCACGCTGCTGATCAGCGCAGCGGTGCCGAACGTGCCTTTGCCCTTGTTGAGCAGCACGCTGATGGTGCCGTCCGCGCTGGAAATGACGATGTCCGGTTTGCCATCGCCATTCACATCGGCCAGGAACACATCGTTGGATTGCGCCGACGCGCCCGTCGAATAGAACACAGGCTTGCTGAATTTCCCCGTGCCCAGGCCGGTAAAGACAGCGACTTCGTTGATGGGGCAGCCGGTGTTTTGGTAGTTGTTAATGGTTGCCACGATGTCGGCTTTGCCATCGCCGTTCACGTCGCCGGTGGCAATCCACACGGGGTAGCTGCCGCTGCAGGTGGCCGAGAGGAATGTCGTGTAGGTTGGCGCCGCCAATGCACCGTGCAAACTGCCCAACATGACTCCGAACGCCGGCACGTTGCTGATTCGCGCGTAGGAGAACGCCACGTCCGGAAAGTGGTCGCCGTTGAAGTCGGCGGTGACAAGATTGTTCCCAAAACCGGTCACGCCTCGCCCATAAGCCGCGTTCGTTTGGAACGTGCCATCGCCGCGCCCCAGTGTCACCTGGCCCTTCAAATAGTGGTCGCCCGCTTTGAAGATATCGAGCGCACCGTCTCCATTGAAGTCGGCGAGAATCACGTTGCTCGGCGCGACGTCCCAATATTGCAGGGGGTAGACGGGCCCGGCGGTAAAGGTGCCATTGCCCTTGCCATAGAAGGTGAAGGTCTCTCCCGCGAAATCGGTGACGACGAGGTCAAGTTTCTTGTCGCCATTGATGTCCGCCATGGATACCAGCCAGGTGGGCTCCGTCAGCGTGGCGACCACCCCCTTTACCGCAAACGTGCCGTTGCCCTGATTCTGAAAGACCACAACATCGCCGAGGGAGTCCGTGGTCACGATGTCGTTCTTCTTGTCGCCGGTGAGATCGCCAATCGCGATGCCCATCTGACTTTGCGAGTTGATTCCGGAAGCGTAGTACGTGGCCGTTCCGAGGGTGCCGTTGCCGTTGTTGAGCAGCACGGCCATTCCGAGGCTTTCAGTAACCGCGATATCCGGCTTGCCATCGCCGTTCAGGTCGCCGACCGC
>PMMJ01000195.1 GCA_003162255.1 Acidobacteriaceae bacterium
ATACCCATTTCCTTGATGACCTGCCCAACCATCTCCTCATTGCGACCCTGCTGATACCCGGCGGCGGTGTCATAGAAGCGTATGCCCAATTCGTACGCGCGCCGCAGCAGGCCCGTGACGTCGGCGTTCATCACCCCCATGCTCACAACCGGAAGCGTCAAGCCTGTCTTGCCGAGCGTGCGCTGCAAGACCGGACTTGATACGGGGGTCTCAACCGGCAGGCCGGAAGTCGCTGCGAGCGCGTCCCACGCAAACGGGCCAAGTTTCAGCGCCGCACTTCCGAGCGCTAGCGTTTTCAGGAAACTTCTGCGGTCTTTCATAAGATCTCCTTAGTAATTCTGCAACTTTATAAAAATCAATCCACTTCCTATCACTTCAAATTCTGCGCCGTCTGCTTCAGCAATGCCGGCGAGTTGCCCGCCGGATTCACGACCACAATCAGGTAACGGCCCTGCGCGACGGCAATCACGTGTCCTTCGAAAGTATTGCTGGCCCGAATTGCGCCATTACCCAAATCGGGGGCAGTTTCACACTTGCCACTCCCACGAAAATATTTCGCCAGCGCTTCCAGCCTGATCTTTGCCTCCGCCGGATCCTTGGCCACGGAAATCAGCAGCTTGCTTTCCGCCGCGCCCTGTTTGTAGCTCACGATATACGCCGGGCTCAGAAAGGAGTGACCCAGCGGGTCCTTCCGCGTGAACTGTTCCGAATATTTCACGCGATGTTCTTGCGGAATCTTCTTCAGTAGAGGAGGCCATGATCGTGTCCCGGCAATCCGCTGTGAGAGCACGCGGGCAAACTGCTGCAGCAGATCGTTGGCTCCGGGACCGGACCCAGAAAGTTTGACGTAGTAGCGATCCTGCAAAAAATTCAGAACTCCTTCGCTCCGGTAAGCCTCGATGCCAATATCCAGAAAGTGATAGCTGGGCGAGCGTTCGGCCGCATAAATTCCGAACGCGTCTTCGGCGCTGCTCATGTCAAAAATGTCCACGCCCAGTTCGGCTTGTCCGCTCTTGAAATCCGCATGCAGCAGGACCTGAAAATCGTAGAGCAGATAAACATCGGCCCCGCCGTCCATGAATTGATAAAGCTTATCCGGACCGTAAAACGAGGGAGCGCCTTGCGCGGTGGCATGTCCGGGAAGAGGCGCGCCGACAAACGTCAGAAGATGTTTTTGGTCAATATCGGATGCTTGCGTGCGGGGAGCGCCGCCGCCGGATGCCGAACTCTGTGGCAGAAACGCTGCTGCTGCCAGCAAGCCAGAGATCAGCCAGTTAGTCCTTCGGGCCCAGAACTTCATTCCCACTTTCCCTCACCCGCCATCGACCGGAGCGAGGCACCGAGGATGGGAGCGACGGGTTAGACCCATTTACAGGGTCTTGNNGTCTAACCCGGAATTCGTTTTTGCCTTCGGAACAGACCATACTACACCCGTCTGGCTTGCTGCTGCAGACAAAGCGGGATCGAGGCGCGCGCTATGGTCATGTCGTTGCGGACGCCGGGAACGATTCTTGAGAGAGGTAACACAGCGCGGTTTACAATGTCCAAGCGCAATCTTGGAATGCGAGCGCCGACCACCATCATGACCGCGACTATTGACCAGGACCAGGCAAGATGAAGGAAGTCAGCGCGTCCGGCGATCAAAAACAAGGCCACGACGGTTCGTGGTTGCAAGCCCCTGCCACGCGGACGTTTCCAACCAGTCGGGTTGACGTCTGGAGAGTGTGTCTGGACGAACCCGTGAAAGCAGGCTCCGAGGCCAGCGTTTTGTCTACGGATGAGATCGCCCGCGCCAACCGATTTCACTTCGAGAGAGACAGGATTCACTTTAGCCGATGTCGCTCCGCACTTCGGAGCCTGCTGGCCAGCTATCTCGCAATTCCTGCGGCCGAGATTGCTTTCGATTATCTGAGCAGCGGCAAGCCCCAGCTCGCAGCGGGGCAGAATCCACGCGAGCTGCAGTTCAACGTATCCCACTCGGCAAACATGGCGCTGATCGCGTTTGGCAGTGAGCACCGGCTCGGCGTCGATATCGAACAAATCCGCGTCGACGTCGACACGAACTCACTGGCCGAGCGATTCTTCTCGCTTCGCGAGCGCGCCGGACTTCAGGCGCTGCCGGATCACCTACGCGTGCCGGGGTTTTTTGCCTGCTGGACGCGTAAGGAAGCTTTTCTGAAGGCCACCGGTGATGGTCTTTCGTTTCCACTCGCAGATTTTTCCGTTACCACGCACCCCGATCTCAATCCTGAGCTTGAGGAAATCCGAGGAAATACCGAAGCCGGCAAACAGTGGTCGCTGGCAGACCTCAGCGCCGTCGATGGCTTCCGCGCGACGGTGGCGGTGGAGAGCGCTTTCGCTCGCCTGGAAACCTATAGTTACGTTTGCACCTGTTAGGGCATTTTCACTGTCAATGTACCCCGCGCCGCCGACCGTCCCTCAGGGGCTAAAGCCCACATCCTTTGAGGTTGTTAGCGGCACGACTGAAGTCGTGCCCTTCCCAAAACCGGGCAACGGCGTACAGCCTTCCCGGCACTCACGTGCCGGGCTTTCCTGTTCCGCTGCTCGCGCGGCTGGACGTAGCGCAGTACGGCTGTCTCGTGCTTCATAGCTTCATAGCAGGTCGAATCGCAAAAGAAAAACCCCACGACCCGGACTGAGTCGTGGGGCGGAAGAATGCGAATATCCAACTCACCCGGAAACGTGCGTGGGCTCCGGCGCTGTGACCACGGCTTCGGAGACCGGCTCCTGGCGGCGCGCCTCCTGCACACGATCGAGGCAGGCCTGGAGTTTCTCCGCCAGCATTCCCGCGTTGGGCTCACTCAGCATGTTCAGATGAGTGCCTGCGACATCCTGAACTTCGATTCCTCCGGCGGCCAGTCCTCCCCAGCCCAGCAGTTCGTCGTCGACGTCGAAAGCGGTTCGGGTGACCGACCGAAAGATAGTAATGCGGCCCGGATAGACCGTGGGGCGATACATCGCCCCAGCGATCCGATTCGTGGTTTTCATGTCAGCAACGGACGGAGGAGACAAAAGGCGAAGCTTGTACATCAGGCCGTACACCTTCCTGGTGAAGAAGGAAACCGTCCGTTTCGTTGCGTGCCGCAGTCCCTTTCCCGAACGGAGGTTGCGCTCGAACCGGATCTTGTACATGGCAAGGCGCCGGCGGAGATCGGGGGTCTCCCGGTAGCGCTCCATATACTGCCATTCAATCGTGTCCAGCAATCCGAGGAGCGCTACAGTTTCTCCGGCGGCATGAAGCTGCTGTGCCACTTCGAACATCACGATGCCGCCGAAGGAGTATCCGGCCAAACAGTATGGCCCGTGCGGCTGCACCTCGCGTATCGCACGGATATAGTAGGCCGCCATATCCTCCACCCGCGTGAGCATGGGCAAGCGCCCATCCAAACCCTGCGGCTGAAGAGCAAACACCGGCTGATCCTCTCCCAGGCAACGGGCCAGCGCGTTGAAGCCGATGACGTTTCCGAAAACGCCGGCGACCACGAAGAGCGGCAAGCGCGACCCGTGGCGGCGAATGGCAACTACCGCGGACGATGGCACCACTTCTGGAACGCTGGAGGTTTCCGCCTTCCGGATCAGCCCGGCCAATTGGCGGATAGTGCGCGCCTCAAACAAGGTGGAGAGGCCGAACTCCTGCTGATAGGTCTTCTTGATCTTGCTGAACAGGCGCACGGCAATCAGCGAATGGCCGCCTAAGTCGAAGAAATCGTCGTCCAGACCAACCGTCTTCACTCCCAGCAGTTCCTGCCACCACTCCGCCAGCACGTTTTCAACTCCGCTTTCGAGTTTCACCGCACTTCTTGCCGGAGAATCGGGTGCTGGGGATACTGCCGGCTTGGCCGCAAATTCTCCGCGAACCACGATGATCTCGGGTGGCATATCGGAGCGCAGAATCTGATCAAATGCGCTGATCCCGTCCACTGCTGAAATCCCCTGGCCCGCAATCACGTCAGCCGGTTCGCTGAGGGTTCCGGTTGCTCGCGAGCTTGACACGGGCGCGGAGCCGTCAAACGCGGCCGCCATGCGCCGCAAAGAAAACTCTTCGATTTCCGCAACTACACGCCCATCGGCATCGAGCAGCGTGAAATCGAAGGTCGCGATCTCGCGTTGCGCCCTATTCTCCTGGCGGCAACGGATGTGGCTGTAGACGCGCGCGGGCATTGGACGATAGAACCTGATCCGCTTGTATGACAGGGGCAGATAGAGGGCCTCGGACTCGTCGTATCCGGGAATGAGATAGAGGGCCGATCCGGTGGCCAAGTCGAAAAGAGCCGGATGCAGAAACCAAGTTGGCAAGTCGGCCAGAGAATCTTGTGCCAGTTGCAGGTCCGCAAGCGCTTCCCGCTCTCCGATGTGCAGAGTCTGCAGGTTTCGCCAGCGAGAGCCGAAATCGAAGTAGCGCTCCTGGCGGGTCCGGTGCTGATCGTCGAAATCGATCCGGCGCAAACCACAGCGCGCTCGAAGCTCCGCGACATTCCGATCCGCGGGAGCGGGCTTCTGGTTTCGCGCAATCTGCCCCGACGCGTATTCAATCCAATCCTTGCTTTCGGCCAGGATCGAAAAACGGAAACCGGAATGCTGGCGGCGCAGGCGTACGCGCACCTCTTTCGATTCCTCGGGAGCGACGGAAAGAGGGGCCAGGAAGAAAACATCTTCGAATTCAATCCCGCTCCCGAAGCGGTCTTTAATTCTTGCGACATCTATTCGCGCAGCATCGATCAGCGCCGCGGCGGCCAGTTGCAGATATCCCGTGCCGGGAAGAAGAGCGGACCCGTTCTTGAGACGGTGCTCGCCCAGCAACCAATTCTTCTCGCAGCTCAGCCGGACTGAATCAACCGTCTCCGTTTCAGACTGGACCAGGCGGCGCCCCAGGATCGAAGAGCTGTTTGTGCTTACTGGACCTCGCCCCGCCATGCCCACACCGGCCCACATTCCCCAATTCACGGCGGTGACGGGTTGGCCGGTCTGGCTGAGGGCAAACGCATCCAAGAAAGCGTTCGCGGCGGCGTAATCGACTTGCCCGGGAGGCGGCACCAGAGAACTGATGGAGGAGAACAGGAGCCAGAAATCGAGCTTGCGGCCGGCGAGCGCCTGCTGCAAGACCTCCTGCAGCACCAGGGTGCCTTGAATCTTTGGCGCCAGCACGCGCGCGGCGCTCTCGCGACTCTTGATTTGCAACGGGCCGTCTTCGATCAAGCCGGCGGCATGAATCACGCCGTCAATACCGCCAAAGCGCTGAAGGGCCATTTCGACGGCTTGTTCCATCTGCTGGCGGTCGGTCACGTCCGCTGCAATCGTGAGCACCTCGGCTCCGGCGGATTCCAACTCGCGCACTTTCCCGATCTTTCGCAGGCTGCCGCTGGTTCCGTCCGGCGCCTCGATCGGAACCTCGGACGCAAGTGGAAGCGGCGTACGCCCCACCAGCACCAGCCTCGCGTGAACGGATCGCGCCAGGTGTTCCGCGACCAACAGCCCAATCCCTCCGAGGCCGCCGGTAATCAGATACACGCCTTTCTCTTTCAGACGGGTTCCCGAGGGCTGGACGCGAAGATTCGCGGGCTCGAAGCTTTCCACCCAGCGCTGCGTCTTCCGGTACGCCACGGAAGAAGCTTCATCGCGCGAAGAGCCCTCTAGAATAATGGTGCTCGCGGCGTTTCCCAGATACTCGATCTCCAGATCTAGATCGATATGGCGGCAGACCGTGCCGGGAAATTCCTTTGGGATTACCCGGACAGGCCCCAGCAACGCGGCGCGCGCGGGTTCGGCGATGGCTTCTCCAGAGACTGACTGCAACCCGTTGGAGACGGATAGAATCTCGACCGCGCCGAGATCCTGATCCCCCAGGGCTTGCGCCAAAAACAGGAGGCTGTAAAAGCTCAAGTCCAAGGTCCGATCCAGAGTCCGATCTGAAGTCCGACCCAGCGACCGGCCTGCGGCCGAGCCAATGACCGGCCACAGGTGCAGAATCTTTTTTGGCGCATGCTCGTGGCGGGCGATATCCGCGAATAGATGGTCGTAGTCCTCACGCACTCCGGGACGAATTACGTACGAACCGGTTCCGGCGCGCTTGTACTTAGCACCGGCGGCGACTTGCAGCACTTCATGTCCGGCGGCCTTGAGTTGTTTCGAAACCTCGACGCCGAGGCCCGTATCATCGGAAAACACCAGCCAGATGGCGTGGTCTGGCGGAGATATCTTTGTGGCGGAAACTTTCTTCCAGACCCGTTGATGGAACCATGGCTCGACCGTGGCCGCATCCGCGCGAGGAGCGGCGACACTTCCCTTCCCGNNTCCCGGCAAGAAGGTTGCCGCCCGGTTCAATCCAGTAACGCTGGCGCTCGAACGGGTAGGTGGGAAGTGGAACCCGTTGTGTGGACTCGCCGGAATGCAGAACAGTCCAATCGATCGACTGGCCGGCGATCCAAAGTTGTCCAACGGTGTTGAGCAGGAACATGGCGTCGGAAACCTGCTCCTGTGGGTGGCGCATGGACGGTAGTACCTTGGAGCTTTTCGGCCTGCCGGGGTGCTGGCGAGCGAGCGACGTGAGTGCCTGGCCTGGTCCAACTTCCAGAAATACACGCGCTGGATCCGAGAACAGTTCCGCGAGACAGTCGGAGAAGCGCACGGTATTTCGCAGATGGCGCGTCCAATAGAAGGGATCGGTGGCTTCGGCAGCGGTGATCCAAGTGCCGCTGACGTTCGACAGATAAGGAATCTCCGGGGCGCGCAGAGTTACCTTGGCAAGATGGTCGTGGAAGGCTTCCAGCATTGGATCCATCATCGCGGAATGAAAGGCGTGCGACGTGTGCAACAGGCGGCAAACGATTTTTCGCTTTTCGAGCTCTCGCGCGTAATTCTGAATGGCATCGGTGGGGCCGGAGAGCACGCACTGTTCGGGTCCGTTGATGGCGGCGACCGCCAGTTCCTGGGGAATCGACAGTGTCGACGCAGCCGCGGAAACCGCCAGCATGGACCCGGACGGCATGTCGTCCATCAAACGGCCGCGGATAGCGCTCAAGTGCAGACCGTCCTCCAACGAGAAGACGCCCGCCAGACACGCGGCAACGTACTCTCCAATGCTGTGTCCGACGATGGCGGCTGGCGCGATGCCGTGTGCCATCCACCACTGCGCCAGCGCGTATTCGATGCTGAACAGTGCGGGCTGGGTGAAGCGCGTGCGCGACAATCTCTGCTCCGCCGCGACTGCTTCCTGCTGGGGTGGGTACAGCAAGGTTCGCAGATCGAGGCCAAGGTCGGGCGTCAGGCGTTCCGCACAGATGTCGAGCTGCGCGCGGAATATGGGCTCCGTTTCGTACAGTTCGCGGCCCATGTTCACGTATTGCGAGCCCTGACCGGAGAACATGAAGACCACGCCAGAAGCGGAGGCGGGCGACTGACCGGTGAAGACACGGTTGGCTTCCGCGCCGCTCAGCAGGCGGCAAGCCTCTTCGGTGTTAGCCGCCGCAAAAACGCGCCGGTGAGCGAAACGTTTTCGTCCCGCTTGCAGCGTGTAGGTCACATCCTGCAGGCGCAAGCCCGGGTTTTCTTGCAGGTGGGATCTGAGATTCTGGCTGGCACGCTCCAAGGCGGAGACCGTTTTCGCGGACAGCGCCAGCAACTGATACGGCTTCTTCGCCGGGGCCCGTTCTTCCAACGGCGGCGCTTCTTCCAAAACGACATGCGCATTGGTGCCGCCGATACCAAGCGACGTGACGCCGGCGCGTCGCGGCCCGCGGCCCGTTTTCCATTCTGTCAGGCCGGTGTTGACATGGAACGGGCTGCGTTCGAAGTCAATCAGCGGATTCGGTTTGCGGAAGTGCAAGCTCGGCGGAATCTGCCGATGCCTCAACGCTTGCGCCGTCTTGATCAGACCCGCAACGCCCGCCGCCGCGTCCAGGTGGCCAATGTTGGTCTTGAGCGACCCGATGGCGCAATAATTCGTGCCCGTGCCTTGGCTGGTCTGGCGGAACGCTTGCGTCAGAGCTTTGATCTCAATCGGATCTCCGACCCTGGTTCCGGTGCCGTGAGTTTCGACATAGGAAATCTCACTCGCTTTGACGCCGGCCACGCCCAAGGCTTCGGCTACGACCTCGGCTTGTCCGTCGACGCTAGGGGCAAGATAGCCGGCTTTTCGCGAGCCGTCGTTGTTGATGGCGGAGCCAAGAATAACGGCATGAATGGTGTCATGATCGGCCAAGGCATCTTCGAGCCTTCTGAGCACCACAATGCCGGCACCGCTCGAAAACACGGTGCCACTGGAATCGGCGTCGAAGGCGCGGCAGTGTCCGTCGCGCGACAGAATCTCGCCTTCGCGATACAAGTAGCCATGTTGGTGAGGAAATTCAATCGTGACTCCGCCCGCCAGCGCCATATCGCATTCCTGATTCAGCAGGCTCTGACACGCGAGGTGGACGGCGACGAGCGAAGTTGAGCAGGCCGTCTGCACGTTGATGCTCGGTCCCTGGAGATTCAGCTCGTAGGACACGCGCGTTGCCAGCACATCTTTATCGTTGCCGGTCTGGCGAATCAGAAACATCCCGGCGCTTTCCACCAGCGCTTGGTTGGTCAGCAGGTTGTAGATCATGTAAGAGTTCATGCCCGAGCCGGCATAGACTCCGATGGACCCGGCAAAACTCTCCGGCACATGGCCCGCATCTTCCAACGCTTCCCATGCGCACTCGAGGAAGACGCGGTGTTGTGGGTCCATGATCGACGCGTCTTTCGGGCTGAAACCGAAGAAGGCAGCGTCGAACATATCGAGATCCTCGAGCACCACTCCGGATTTCACATATTCCGGCTGGGCAAGTTCGTCGGCGGAAACTCCAGCGGCCAACAGCTCGGCATCGCTGAATGGGCGCATCGCTTCCACGCCGTCTCTCAGATTGCGCCAGAACTCTTCCGTGTTGCGTGCGCCGGGAAAGCGGCCAGCCATGCCGACGATCGCGATCGCTGCGCTTTTCATCGTCATTGCTTCCTCTGTTGGCGCGCGGCCAGCCTGCGCTCCGCCCGGTTCAGAACCGGCGCCGCGGTATCTTGTCCATTGAGGTGGTTCGCCAGAGCGCGGACGGTGGGAAACTGAAACATGTCGACCAAAGAGATCTCGCGGCCAAGCGACTGCTGCAGTTGCATGTGCACTTCGGCCACCATCAGAGAGTGGGCGCCGAGATCGAGAAAATTCGTTTCCAATCCGATCTGTTCCACTCCCAGCGCATCTTTCCACGCCTGAGCGATCGTGCTCTCCAGTGCGTTCCGCGGCGGCTCGGGCGGTGCATCAGATTTCTCCTCCAACGTCGAGGGGTGGGGCAGCGCGTTGCGATCGATCTTGCCATTCGCCGTCAGCGGCAAGGAATCGAGCGGCACGAACATAGACGGAACCATGTGCTCGGGGAGTGTCGACGCCAGCGCCGCGCGCAGAGATGCTAGCTTCAGACTCGCTCCCGGCCTCGCGACAACATAGGCAACCAGGCGTTTGTCTTCCGGTTTGAAGTCGCGAGCAACGACCACCGCCTGACTTACTCCCGCTTGCTGTTCGAGAGCGGCCTCGATTTCCCCGATTTCGATGCGGAAGCCGCGCAGCTTCAACTGGAAATCCGCTCGCCCCAAGAACTCCACATTTCCGTCGGGCAGAAAACGCGCAATATCTCCTGTGCGGTACATGCGGTTTCCCTGTTGAAACGGATCGGCTAGAAATTTTTCGGCCGTCAACTCCGGCCTCTGCCAATACCCGCGCACCACACCCTCGCCGCCGATCCACAGATCGCCGGTCTCGCCGGCAGCAACCGGCCTTAGTTCCGCATCCAGCACGTAGACCTGAGTGTTGACGATCGGCTTCCCAATCGGGATAACATCCGACTCCTCCCCGATACGAAACGTCGTGGACCAGATGGTGGTCTCGGTTGGCCCGTACATGTTGTACATCTCGCCAGAAAAGACCTGCCGCAACTGACGAACCAGCGATGGCGGCAGCGCCTCGCCTCCGAGAAAAAGCTTCTTCAATCGTCCCAGCGAAGCCAATCCATCGGGATTGACCGCGATCATCCTCGCCAGAGAAGGGGTCGACTGCATGTGCGTGACGCCGTATTTCAGGATCTCATCTGGGATCGTCTGCACGCCCTCGTCTCCGTGAATGATTACCTGAAACCCGCGGGTCAGCGTCCAGAACAATTCGAGCACGGAGATATCAAAAGATATGCTGGTCACCGCCAGCCAAACGCCGGGCTCGGACCCAATCGCTTGATCCATGCCGGTGAAGAAGTTGACCACGTTGCGGTGCTCGATCATCACACCTTTGGGTTTCCCCGTCGATCCCGAAGTGTAAATGGCATAGGCGAGATTCTCCCCGTTGGCAGTGGAAGGGATCGGGGCGGTGGAGTGCGCGGCAATGGTTTCCGCATCGCCATCGATGGAAACGATGTGCTTCGCGGTGTGGGGCAGACGCGATTTCGTGCGCTCGGTGGCGAGGATGACCGGAGCCTGCGAGTCCTCGATCATCAGCTCGATACGCGGCATTGGATAGCTGGGATCAATCGGAACGTAGGCCCCGCCCGCCTTGAGGATCGCGATCAACCCGACCATCATTTCCAGGGAACGTTCGACGGCGATCCCGACCAGAGCCTCTGTCTGCACGCCGAGCGCGCGGAGATGCCGCGCCAGTTGATTGGAGCGCCGATCGAGTTCGCAATAGGTCAGGCTGCGCCCTGCGGAAATTACCGCGATTGCGTCCGGCGTGCGCGCAACCTGGCGCTCAAACAGCTGCGCCATTGTGCTCTCGCACAGGGCGCCGGCCTCGGTTTCTTTGCCTTCAACCATTTCTGCGAGCAAGGAGGCTGTTCTCCAGGAAAAGGAATTCAATGCCAGTGCCGAGAAAGGTCTCGATGGCCTCTTCCGGCGTATTGACAATGGGCTGACCTTTTACGTTGAAACTGGTGTTGAGCACCATTTCTCGTCCGGTGGTTTTTCCGACGGCGGCGAGCAGGCGATGGAAATCGGGATTGTCTTTTTCTGACACTGTCTGCAGGCGCGCTGAACCATTCACGTGAGTAATGGCCGGAAGCGACGCGCGGTGTTCGGGACGCACGTCCACCACCGTAATCATGTAAGGCATGTGCGTGCCGGGCGCGACGTTGAACCAACGATGCGCCTCTTCCACTGAACACGCCGGCGCAAACGGGCGAAACGCCTCGCGCATTTTGACCATCGCGTTAATACGGTCGCGCATGGCCGGATGCCCAGGGTCGGCAAGAATACTGCGGTTCCCCAAGGCGCGCGGACCATACTCCAGGCGGCCGCGATACCAGGCAATCACTCGTCCCTCGGCGATCAGCGTGGCCGCTTCGGCGCAAGTCCGATCGAGAGAATCGAAACGCGTCACCGCAACCCGGCTGGCATACTTCTCAATCGCCTTTTCGATGCACGCAGACGAGTAGGCCGGTCCCAGCAGAGGAACCTTCATGCGCTCATTGTGAATTTTCTCGGAGAGCGATGCGCGATACAGGGCAGCACCCAAGGCAGTGCCATCGTCTCCGGCCGCGGGCTGAATGTAGACTTCGTCAAATATGCCGGAGTCAATGAGCTTGCCATTGGCGGTGCAATTCAAAGCAACGCCACCTGCCAGAGCAATGCGCCGCATGCCCGTTTCCTTCCCGAAATGTCCGCAGACGTGCAGAACGGCGCGATCAAGGCACTCCTGCAGCGCAGCGGCTACATCTTTGTGTTCCTGAGTGATCTCCGCATCGGGCGCTCGCTGCGTCACCAGGTGCTCGTCGAGATAGGCACGGGTCGCCAGATAGTTCTCGCGTTCTTCTCGCGAGCGGTTGAGTCGCAGAATCGGAATTCGAATCGAGCCGTCGGGGCGCAGTTCGTCCGTTTTCTCGAAGAAAGCGCGAAAACGCTCGGGATCGCCATACGGGGCGAGCCCCATGATCTTGTATTCATCGGAGTTGAAATCGAAACCCAGGTGGAGCGTCACCAAGGAATAGAGAATGCCGATGGAATCATTGGCGGGGATCTCGCGCAGCTTCTCAAAATCGCCGTCGCGAAACTGAAACACGGTGAGGCTCTGGACCTCGCCCATGGCGTCGTTCACGACGGTCAGGCACTCGTCCCATCCAGAAGTAAAGGCGGCGCTGGCGGCGTGCGCGAGATGATGATTGACCGGCTGGATTTTCTCGTCTGGAAAATCGGGAAAGTACCGGCGCAACTGCCCGACAAGCGCGTCTTTCGAGAATACGTCCTGGTACAGTCTTGCCGACTCTGGGTCAAGCGAGTAGAGCGGGCGGAAGGGCGCATAGTCAAAACCGTGCGCGATCTCGTCCACGTCTTCGAGCGCAATGCCAGCCTCCCGAAGACAAAACTGGATTGCGTCGATGGGAAAGTCGCCGGTGTGTTTCTTGCGGCTGAAGCGTTCCTGTTCGGCGGCGGCGACCACCTCTCCATCCACCACTTTCGCGGCGGCGGAATCGTGCCCCTGGGAGATGCGGTATTCCCTCGGGTCCAATCCCGGCCACTGCTTCTGCTTCCATGGAACAGAAGCTTCCAGTCCACTGATCCCTAAGAAGTTCATGTCTCCAATTGGCGACCCAGGGCCTCAGACATTCCGGGCCAATGGACTCGCGGTTGGGGGAGCGCGCTACCCAAGAACGTTCGTAAGTACGCCTTGGCCGACAGGGGAGTGAACTTGTAAAGTGCAAGTCTGATCCCAATTGTAGCTGCTGATTCTACTGGTGTTAAGAGAAAAAACTTCAGCATTGTGCAAACAATTGCAGCACGTACAGAAGGGGGCTTACCCTGTGTCTGAGCGGCGTTCCCGGGAAAGAGCCGTTCACTCCTGCGCCCCACAACCCCGACCGACATTCTCGATCGTGTTGAACTCTGTCGCCCAAAATAATCAGTGTCGGCGGTGGCTGCGTTGCTTGCTGAACATACGCGGATCATAGGTAAGCGGCTCTACTTCTCGCACGACCAACGTCTTGTAATCGGGATGTGCGGGATTAATCAGACAGTTATTTTCGCTCGGCGCGAGTACGGA
>PMMJ01000313.1 GCA_003162255.1 Acidobacteriaceae bacterium
GGCGGGAGCAACTTGCGGCTTGAGCCGTCTCGCTCTGCCCTTCCCCGCGATGGCATCGGCAGTCCAGCCAGCGCAGGACGACTCGCGATTCACCGTCGAAGCCAGGTTCTACGAGAAACTTCCAAACAAGAAAGTGAAATGCAAGTTGTGCCCGCGCGAATGNNNNCAGTCCCGCCCCGAACAGGTCGAGAGCACTTATCTCCCTCCCAAAAGCGTGCCCGCCCTGGCGCAGCGGAATAACTGCTATTCCATCGCCTACACCTACAGCGAGCCGGTGATCTTCAGCGAGTTCGTCATAGATGCCGCCGATGCTGGACACGAAGCTGGCGTCCGCAGCGTGGTCGTGTCGAATGGCTACATCCAGAACGAAGCATTGAAAACAGCGTATGGAAAGATGGACGCGGTCAAGATCGATCTGAAAGCGTTCACCGAATCGTATTACCGGGACGTTGTCACCGCGGAATTGAAGCCGGTGCTGGAAACGCTGGTCGCGCTGAAAAAGATGGGCAAGTGGACCGAGGTCGTTTATTTGGTGATACCCACGCTCAACGACAGCGACGCTGAGTTCCAAGGCCTGGCGCGGTGGATGAAGACGAACCTGGGCGTGGATGTGCCCGTACACTTTACGCAATTTCATCCGGAATATCTTTTGAAGAACTTGCCCATCACGCCCATTCCAACCTTGGAGCGGGCCAAGGCGATTGCCGATGCCGAGGGGCTGCACTACGTGTACGTCGGCAATGTGCCAGGACATCCAGCACAAAATACTTACTGCCCTAAGTGCCGCCGCATGGTGGTGGAACGCGTAGGGTTCACGGCGAGTCAGATGCTCATCCGCAAGGGCGCTTGTCCTTTCTGCAGCCAGGCAATCCCGGGCATTTGGCACGCATAAGCGCGGAGGAGGGTTTTGCATATGAGTCTTTCTCGTATGAATCTGGGAATGCGGTTCAGAATCTGTTCGGCGACGGTCTTGTTCCTCGCGACTCTTTTGGTTGCGGCGCCGCAGTCTTGCGTGGCTGGCAATCCGCAGGCGGTGAGGCAGTCGGGAGTCGCGGGCGGCTTCTATCCGTCCGACCCCAAGGCGCTCACTGCCATGATCGACGACCTGCTGGCGCGCGCCTCTTCATCTCAGCCGCCGATCGACGATCCGATTCTGGCGGTCGTCGCGCCTCATGCGGGCTATCAATACTCCGGCCCGGTGGCCGCTTACACTTACGCGGCGCTGAAGGGACGCAAGTTCTCGCGGGTGGTGGTGATCGCGCCATCCCATTTCGAATATTTTGATTTCACCTCGGTTTACGATGGCGACGCCTACGCCACTCCGCTCGGCGAGGTGCGTGTGGACAAGGCGTTCGCTGCGCAGTTGGCGAAAATGAGCCCGACCATCCAGCTATCGAGTCGCGGACACACTCCCACCAAAGAGGGCGCCGAACACGCGATCGAAGTGCAGTTGCCGTGGCTGCAACGTGTGTTGGGAGATTTTGAGCTGGTGCCGATCGTCATGGGAGAGCAGGGCTACGAAAAGAGCCGCGCTCTGGGCGTGGCCCTGGCAAAACTGATTCAGGGACAAGACACACTGATCGTAGCCAGTTCCGATTTGTCGCACTATCACCCCTACGATGACGCGGTGAAGATCGACCATAAAACGCTGAACGCGCTCCAGGAGTGGGACTACTTCAGCATGTCGAACAACTTCCAGGCGCGCATCTGGGAAGCCTGCGGCGGCGCGCCCATTGTCGCAGCCATGATTGCCGCGGAACGAATGGGAGCGAACGAGGCCCGAGTGCTCAAGTACGCCAACACCGGCGACGTCACAGGGGACCATTCGCGCGTCGTCGGCTACAGCGCCGACGTCTTCTTGAAGACGCAAGGCGGAAAACCAGCCGGGAAGCCGTTTTCGCTGACCGGGCGCGAGAAAAGTGAACTCCTGGCTTTGGCCCGCAAGTCGGTCGAGCACGCTGTACGGGAAGGAAAGATCTACGAAGCCGATGCAAGTTCGAGCGAATTGCTGAATCAGGAGCGCGGCGCGTTTGTAACGCTGAAAAAAGCGGGAGAATTGCGCGGCTGCATCGGATACACGTCCTCGTTGAAGCCCTTATACCTGACCGTGCGCGACACAGCCACATTCGCCGCTCTGCGCGACCCTCGTTTCCATCCTGTATCGGCCTCGGAATTGCCGCAGCTCGAATACGAAATCTCGGTGCTCTCACCGCTGCGGCGCGTGCTCGACGTTCGGCAGATCAAAGTCGGCCAGCACGGCCTGCTGATGAAGAATGACACCCACGAGGGCCTTCTGCTTCCGCAGGTTCCAGTGGAACAAAAATGGGGCCGGCCGCAGTTCCTCGAAGAAACCTGCGCCAAGGCGGGGATGCGCGCCAGTTGCTGGAAGGATGAGAACACAGACATCTTCGAGTTCACAGCCGTCGTGTTTGGAGACGCACAGCCCCAGGCGCTTACGCCCGAGACGCCCTTGACTCCACAGCCACCCGGGCGGCCAGCAGCGCAGGAGCCAGGTTCACCGCCGCACTGAGCCATGCCGTTTGCCAGAAGCCGAAAACTGGGATGAGATAAGTACTCAACAGCATGGCCCCCACACACCCACCGAATAGGTCGAGGGCGTAGAGCACTCCTACGCCTGTACCCGCGCTCGCTTTCGGACTTCTGTCGCCAAGGTAAATTTCCGTGGCGACGGGGAATTGATAGCCGCCTAGCATTCCGCCCAAGCCGGCTAACGCGGGAAAAACAAACTGTGCGGTCAGCAGCGTTGCGGCTCCGCTGGAAGTTTGCGAGAGCAGGCGCACCAGGAAGATCAGCGCGGGCGCCGAGAGAGCGAGAAGGAACTGAATGACAGCAATGGCGCGGAATGGTGAGGGCGCTGGTACAGGTACTGGTGGTGATAAATGTTCGCTGGAGCGGACTCTGCGAATGCCCAGCCAAGTCCCGAGAGCGATGCCCGCCATAAACATGGCGATCAAAATTGCGAGCTGATGGTACACGTAGCCGTAGACAGACTGGAATGCCAGCAGCAAAAAGATCTGGAGAGCCATCAGGGTGAAACCGGTTGCCGCCATACAGAAGGCCGCGGAAGCACGCGAGGCTCTCTCGCGACCGGGCAAATATGCCAGAAGAACCGCCAACAACAACAGAATGGCGAGGGCGTTTACGACAATGCGAGAGAAAGCGACGTGCGCCGCGGCCTGGAACCAGTGGGAGTAGCCCAGCTTGAATTGCGCGCTCCAGAGCACAATGTCGAAGTAATACGCGATCGGCTCGAAGTCGCGATTGACGGGCGTTGCGGGCAGCGGTTGCAGCAGTTCGCGAACCTGCGCCATGCGATCCGGCATCATGCGAAACGGAATGAAATATTCCCGCACATATAAAGTCTGCAGATTCCGCGCTTTCAGCCTGGAAATCAGTAGTTGCGGGTCGTCGCTTAGGAGACCGGGCTGCAGCGCGCCAAAAAAGTGGATGGTCTCGCCGGGGATTTCGTCCACATAGGGAAAAACTTCGCGCAAGGTGCGATGAATGCAGCGTAGAAACTCGGCGCGTTCTGGGCTGATGTAATCCTCCGACGCGCGCAGTTGCAGGGCGAGCAGTCCTCCCGCCGCCAGGTGTTCGCTGGCGGAGCGAAAGAACTCGTCAGTGTAGAACCGGTTCAACTGCGCAGTTTGCGGGTCGGGCAGATCGAGAATGATCACGTCAAACTGATCGCGAGAGGTTTTGAGATAGAGGCGGCCGTCGACGTAATGGATGTGGACGCGAGGATCGTCACTGGTGCGGTCTGCACTCGTACGATCGGTAGCAAAAGGAGCAGACTGCGCGGGGAAGAACCGCCTCGCCATATCGATGAGCATGGGATCGAGCTCCACATAGTCGATGCGCTCGACCGTCGGATGCTTCAGGACTTGAACAACACTGCCGTTCGCGCCGCCACCGATGAGCAGAATTTTTTTCGGCGCAGGATGCTCCAGCAGCGCGTAATGGACCGCTTCTTCGGCGGCAGCCTCGTCGGGCACACTGGCCAGGATCACACCGTTGTCGTAGATGCTGCGAATACTGCCCGTCTCGATGACGGCCAAGTTGCCATAGATCGAGTTACGGGATTCCAATAAGTGAAATCCCCGCCACAGGCGCGCCTGCGAAGACCTGGCCAAAGATGGCGCAACATAGATAAGAAGAGGGATCGCCAGACATACTCCAACCGAAGCGACTGCCATAACTCGCTTGCGGCCTGCTCGCAATAACAGGATTGCAGCCATGCATAGGTTTAAGAGCGCGACGACGGTGGCGATCTGAAAGGACTCAAGAAAGCGCAGCAGCACGACGCTGGCCACGATCCCGCCCAAGGCCGAGCCAGCGGCCTCAAACAAGTACGCCGAACTGGACGCGAGAGAAGTGGAGACGCCGGGCTCAACCCCACGCGTTTCTCCGTACATTTGTCTGTACATCCGGGTAGCTACGACGAACAGGCACCCGGAGAGAACGCAAAACACACTGAGGCAAATAAGAGAGGTGAGCAGCATCGGCACGGGACCGGCTAGTTCGCCCGGTACCGTCTGAAAAAAGGCTTTGGACGCGCGGACCGCCCAGACCGTGGGCAGCAAGCTCAAGCCGAGCAAGCATTCGAGCGCCGCAACTGCCTTGCGAGCGTTGGTTCGACCGGGAACGAACCGGCTGCCCAGGCTGCTTCCGGCAGCGGTCCACAAAAGCCACGTGGCCAGCATGATTCCCATCGAGATCTCATTCCCGTTGAAAACGACAATGAGTTCTCGCATGAGAACGATCTGGCCGATGACGGCGGTGAATCCAAGCAGGGCTAGAGCTGCCCTTGCGCCGAACCTTATCCCAGATGCAGGGCGCGACGAACTCGTGGTTGTGAGGAACGCCACAGACAATTCCACCGGAGAAGAATTAGAATTTAGTTTCTTTTGAAAAGCAAAGGCAGGGAAACGAGCATGCCGCCCACTGAGAGCACGGTGCTAAGTCGTCGCGAGGCGCTCATCAAACTGCTCCGCCTCGGTGGAGTTTCCGCGGGCGCTGCCGGCTTGGGATTCTGGCTCAGCGAGCACAGCGCTCGGCCCGTGGCCGCCCTGGCAATGAATCTCAAGCGCAGTCATACTGTAGCGGCCGATCTGAGTTTGCCCGAGATGGCGATCATACAAGGAGACGATCCCGCGCAACTGGCCCGGTCCGCGATCGAGGAACTGGGCGGCATGCGCCGCTTCGTTTCGCGGGCCGACATCGTTCTCGTCAAACCGAACATCGCTTGGGACCGCACTCCGGAGCAGGCGGCAAATACAAATCCCGCGGTGGTCGCCGAAGTCGTGCAGCAGTGCCTGAATGCGGGAGCGAAGCGGGTCATTGTGACGGACGTCAGCTGCAACGATCCGCGCCGGTGCTTCGAACGGTCCGGCATTGCGGAGGCGGCGCGCCGCGCGGGCGCGGAGATTATTCTCCCCGATCCTGCCCGCTTCAAAGACGTGAACCTCGAGGGCAGTGTTCTGAGCAATTGGCCGGTTTTCGATCCCTTCCTGAATGCCGACAAGATCATCAACATCCCGATCGCCAAGCACCACAGCCTTTCCGGCACGACCCTGGGCATGAAGAATTGGTACGGCATTCTCGGTGGCCCCCGTCATCAACTGCATCAGAAGATTCACGAGAGTCTCGTCGACCTCGCCGACTTTGTGCGCCCAACTCTGACCATGATCGATTGCTACCGCGTGCTCATACGGAACGGTCCGACTGGCGGCAACCTCGAAGACGTGCTGCTCAAGAAGACGATGGTGGCCGGAACCGATCCCGTGGCGCTCGACGCTTACGTCGCCAAAGCCTACTGGAATCTGGACGTCTCGGCGCTGCCGTATCTGCAAATGGCAGCGAAGCGGGGCTTGGGGACGTATGAGTTCGAGAAGGTCCGCACACGCACGAAGACGCTGTCATGACCTACAGAGACGACCGCTGACTTGCGGGCGGCTGCGAAGAGAACTGCGTTGTAGTTGGCGACATCGCTAGGTCTCTGACCGCGTGAGTTTGCACTTGAAGCGTTGTGGTCTCCCAGGTCTCAAAATCGAGACCTGGGGCACCCACTCTTAGTACAGAGACACGCGGTCAGAGACCTAGAGCGAGTGCTCGCGAACCACAACGTAGTTACTCTTCTTCAGGCACGGTACAATACCGTTTCCTGAACTCTGATAACGAAAATACTTACAAGAACGGGGTGGAGCAATGCCCGAGTCGATTGACTGGCCGCCGGTCCATCCGGTGCGGCCTCGCCGTCGCCGTCTTTTCCTTCTCATTCTCGTCGTCCTTGCCGTTATCTTCTTTGGCGGTCGGGCGACGTTGTCGTATTACGTGGACGCGCTCTGGTTCGGGTCGCTCGGCTACGCGGGCGTGTTCTGGAAAACGCTGGGTCTGCAGTGGGGAATCTTCGCTGCCTTCACAGCAGCCACATTTCTCATTCTGTTCGGATCGTTCCTGGCGCTGAAGCGGGCGCATCTCCCCGACTTGCCGAGCGGTCACACGATTTTCATCGGCGGACAGCCGTTGAAGCTGCCGGTTGAGCCGGTCCTGCGCCTGATCGCGCTCGGCATTTCGTTGGTGATTGCCGCTGCCACCGGCGCGAGCATGATGGTGGAGTGGCCGACGCTCGCTCTGTTTTGGTACGTACCCCACGCCACGGGTGGCGCCAGCGTCGTTGACCCGATTTTTGGCAAGCCGCTGAACTTCTTTCTGTTCGCCCTGCCCGCGTGGCAACTCATCGCCGGCTGGCTGCTTACGCTGGCCGTGATTACCTGTATACTCGCCGCTTTCTTCATCCTCATCACGGGCGGAAGCCGTGTGATCGCCGGGCGTCTGAGCCGCTACGTCGCGTTACCCTGGCGCGGGCTCTCCATTGCGTTTGCGTTTCTGCTGCTGATCGTCGCGATGCGCGTGTATATCGGCCGGTTCGAGTTATTGCTCGAGGATCACACTATCTTCGGAGGCGTGACCTACACCGACGCGCACATTACGCTGACCGGGATGCTCATCGTCTGCGCGGCGCTGGTTCTCGGCGCGGTGGTCGCAGCCGTCAACGCCGTGCGGACGCCGCGCGGACGCTGGCTGGTCGCGGCGATCCTCCCCGCCGCAGTCTGTTATATCGCTCTTCAAATAGTAGCCTGGTACGTCAGCAGCTTTATTGTTAAACCTAACGAGTTGGTTCGCGAGAAGCCTTACATCGTCTACAACACCGAGTTGACGCGGCAGGCCTACGGATTGGACCGGGTCTCGCAGCGCGAGTTTCCCGCGGAGACGACGGTCGACGCGGCCGAGCCCGCGAACAATCAGGCTACGCTGCAGAACATACGGCTGTGGGACTGGCACGCACTTCAGGACACGCTGCGCCAGATTCAGGAAATCCGCACCTACTACGACTTCCCCGACATCGACATCGATCGATATGAGATTGACGGCACGAATCACGAGGTGATGCTTGCCGCGCGCGAGTTGAACGTCGATAAGCTCCCGGAGAGCAGCCGCAACTGGATCAACGACAAGCTGATCTACACTCACGGCTACGGCATCACCATGAACCCGGTCAATGGATTCACGCCAGAAGGGCTGCCGACGCTCATGCTGAGCAATATGCCGGTCCAGAGCACGGTGCGTGGCCTGAGCGTGACGCGCCCGGAGATTTATTTTGGGGAGATGACCAATACCGACGTCTACGTGAAGACACGGCAGAAGGAATTCAACTACCCGCAAGGCGCGAGCAACAGCCTCACGTCGTACGAAGGCAACGGTGGCATCGTGCTCGGCGGTTTTCTGCGCCGGATCGCGCTCGCGCTCGACCGCGACGACCTCGCCAAGCTGCCGTTCAGCGATGACGTGACCCAGGATAGCCGGCTGCTGATGCGGCGCAACCTGCGCGATCGCGTCTCGGCATTAGCGCCGTTCCTTACTTATGATCCTGATCCTTACATCGTCCTCGGCGACGATGGCCGGCTGTCGTGGATCATGGATGCGTTCACGCTTTCCGACAGCTATCCGTACTCGACCCACTACCAGCTCGACAACAATTCCATCAACTACATGCGGAACAGCGTCAAGGTGGTGATCGACGCCTACGATGGCACGACCACATTTTACGTGTTCGACACCGAGGATCCGATCATCGCCGCCTACCGCCGCATCTTCCCGAGTCTCTTCAAAGATGCGTCCACCATGTCACCCGGGCTGCGCAAGCACGTGCGCTATCCGGAGATGCTGCTCAAACTGCAAGCGGAAGTGTACGGCCTGTATCACATGACGGACCCGGAAGCGTTCTACAACCGTGAGGATCTCTGGACGGTGGCCACCGAAGTCGGCATGAGCGAAGGCGGTCAGCAAGTCACGCAGGCGATGCAGCCGAACTTCGTGCTGATGAAACTGCCGGGCGAAACCGGCGAGGAGTTCGTGGAGATTCTGCCCTTCACGCCGGCCAACCGGAATAACTTGATTGGCTGGATTGCCGGGCGCAGCGACGGCGCAGAGTACGGCACGTCGGTGGTTTACAATTTTCCCAAGACGAAGCTGGTCGACGGACCGCTGCAAATCGAAGCGCGAATCGATCAGAACGCGCAGCTTTCCGGACAATTGACGCTGTGGAATCAGCAGGGCTCGCACGTGCGGCGCGGGGCATTGCTGGTGATTCCGACCGGGCGCGCGCTGTTGTATGCGGAGCCGATTTACCTGCAGGCCGAGCGGAGTCCGATGCCGGAGTTGCGTCTGGTCGTGCTCGCGCTGCAGGATAAACTGGCGTACGGACCAAACTTCGAGTCGGCGATGGCGGCGCTCTTTGGCGGAGCGTCGTCGTCCCTGAGCGCCCTTTCGACGAGCGCTGCGGCGGAGCCGGTACGCGGCGCGCCTGGATCGAACGCGGTGCCCCAGACGTCGTCTCCACCTGCGGCGGACGTCAACGCGCTCATCGCGGAAGCCGCGAAAGACCTTGCCGACTACCAGCGCCTGACGGCGGAAGGCAAACTCGGCGAGGCAGGACAGAAGCTGGAAGAGTTGAAGCGCACGCTCGACAAGTTGAACGCGCGCCACCGATAGTGGGTGCGGCGGCTCCGGGCTGATCCTCAAGGACAGGGACACAGCCCAGAAACCGGTTTCGGAACGTGCTCTCAGTTCTCTTCCTGTGGAAGCATCCTTCCGGTGCGCAGATAACGGCTGTGCCAACTCAACGATTCGGTCAGCAGGTGCGGCGTATGTTTCCCGTACGACAGCCGTTCGGCCCGATTGAGATAGTCGAGGAGCAGCGGTTTGTAGTCTGGACTGGAGCAGTTCTCGATGATGACGTGCGCCCGCTGACGCGGCGAGAGTCCGCGTAAATCAGCCAGTCCGTGTTCGGTGACAATGACCTGCACGTCATGCTCGGTGTGGTCGACGTGCGAAACCATGGGGACGATGGTCGAGATGGTTCCCTTCTGCGCGGTCGACGGGGCCATGAAGATGGAGAGATATCCGTTGCGGGCAAAGTCGCCGGACCCGCCAATGCCGTTCTGGATGCGCGATCCCATGATGTGCGTCGAGTTGACGTTGCCGTAAATGTCGGCCTCGATCATCCCGTTCATGGCGATCACGCCGAGGCGGCGAATGATTCCGGGATTATTGGAGATCTGCTGCGAGCGCAGAACGATGGATTCGCGGTAGCTGGCCATGTTGGCATTCACTTCGGTCGTCATGTCGGGGCCGAGGGAGAATGCTGTGGCCGACGCGGCGATTAACTTGCCCGACTTCAGCAGCCGAATCATACCGTCTTGAATGACCTCGGTGTAGGAAGTCAGCCCTTCAAAGGGGCCTTCCTCAAGCCCAAACAGAACCGCGTTGGCAATGTTGCCGACGCCGGATTGCAGGGGCAGCAGATTCGCGGGCATGCGGCCCTTCTTCACTTCCCAGCCGAGAAATTCCAGGATGTGGCCAGCGATGCGCTTGGAAGATGCATCGGGCGCTTTGAAGGCACTATTGCGGTCGGGAGAATCCGTGAGCACGATGGCGACGACTTTCTCCGGGGGAACTTCGAAATAAGGTATGCCAATACGCTGGCCGGTGCGCAGGAGTGGAATCGGTTTGCGATTCGGTGGCGGCTCGAGACCGTAGTAGATGTCGTGCATGCCCTCCAACGCCATCGGCTGCCACGAGTTGACCTCGAGGATCACGCGCTCCGCTTGATCGAGCCATGTCTTGTTGTTGCCCACCGATGAACTCGGCACCAGGCGTCCGTCCTCCAAAACAGCGGTGACTTCGATGAGCGCAACATCGAGCTTGCCGAGGAATCCATATTCAACGAACTGCGCGACATGGCTGAGATGAATGTCCATGTACTCCATTTCGCCGGCGTTGATGCGCTTGCGGGTTTCCGGATCGGACTGATAGGGAAGGCGCAGATGGATGCCTCCCGCCATGGCGAGCGCTCCGTCGAGCTCTGGGCCGGTAGAAGCGCCGGTAAAGACACTGACCTGAAACTTTTCCCCGCGGAAGTTCGCTTCAGTAATTCGGCGCGCCAGTTCAACCGGAACTGCCTTGGGATAACCAGACCCGGTGAAGCCGCTCATGCCGACCTGGTCGCCGGACTTAATAAGAGCCGCAGCTTCGTCGGCGCTCATGATCTTCTGCGCCAGACTGGAATTCAAAACACGCGTATTGGGTGGAGAAATAATAGCCATGCACCAAACCTTTCCATAGAGAATGAACGATATATTCTAACCGCCACCAGTTTGGCCCGTCTGTGAGCTTGATCACGATAGGAGGGACATCGAGTTTTTCCGCATGACGGGACGTGTGGCGAACACGCAGCGCCGCTGTCGATCTAAATCTCCTTGATCCCGGGAGCATCCGGCCGGACGGTGGTCTTCCACTCCATGGTTCTGGGCTGCGTCCCATTGGTCAGCACCAGTTTTTCGATCCGGAGTTCACCTTCAAGCAGTTCAATGCGGACGGTTCGGGCATCCTGCACGATGGCGCCAAACCCGGAAGCCGTGGAGAAGAAGGTCTGGAATGGCCGGATACTTAGCTGGGGACCGAACCAGAGTGTCCGCTCGACGGCCGAGTAACGGAAGCCGGCCAACGCTCCCAGCAACGCATAACTGGCCATGGCGCGAGCGTAGTAGTTACCGCACTCGTATTCATTCCAGGGGTTGCGAATCCGACCGTCGTAACGGCTGCGCAGAGCCTTGACGATGGTCAATCCTTCTTTGACGAAACCTTCCGCAATGAGGTGCGAGGCCACCTGGTACTCGATGCCAGTGAAGACTTCGTCGGAATACATAAGAGACAACGTGGGCTTTCCGCCCCGAGGCCAACTGCACACCAGCAAACCTGGTTCGTGTCCCATGGCAAAGCCAGGACGCTGCGCATTGGCATGCTGGCTGAGGTCGGTCTTGAAATTGTGCTTAAAGATGGCTTGCAGCGTCTGGCGCACATGGTCGCGAGCGAGCGGAGTATCGATCCCATAGATTCGAGCCATCCACGCACCAATGACTCCGTCGGAGAGGCATCCGCTGCCGTACTGATATTTCGGGCCTTCGCGCTTCAGCAGTTGCTGCATTTCGCTGCTGTGTTCATCGACCTGGGCAACCATGGTGGCAAAGGAAGTGTTCCGCAGGCCGAGGTATTGCACTTTCTGCTGGTAATACTCGCCGTTAAAGAGTTGCTCTTCCATAAGGCGCGCACAACGATGTGCCAGATCTCGATAGAGTCTGGCATCTTCGGTTTGACCTACTGCTTCCGCCATTTGGGAGAACGCCGAGAGCGCACCCAGATAAATGCTGGTGCACATGCCGTCCGGTCCCCAGAACTCGATGTCGTAAGTATTGTGATGGGGCTCAAACAATCCTCCCTGGCGATCGGGGTCCCAGGTGCGAATGCAGTAGTCCAGGCTGCGTTTGGCCAGGGGATAAATTTTCCTGAGCCAGTCTGTGTCTCCGGAAATCTGCCAGTCGCGAAACACCTTCATGATCCCGCCCAACTGCCCGTCCGACGCAGCGTGGAAATCGTGTTCGACTGGGCCTTCAGGAAGGGCGGCGCGAAAGGTGACGTGACCATTTTCGTCCATGGAGCGGCCCAGTTCGAGTTCTCGCAGAGTCCGCTCCAGTTGCGGGTAAAGGTGAGGAAACGCCTGGGCATAATTCCACACATGGGTGCAGGAGCCCTCGCAGCAGCCGGCATCGGGGAAGCATCCTTCCCAGCCCCAGATGTCGCCATTCTCCAGACGGAGGACGGTGGGAGATTTAAGGATGGCAAGATTGGCGGAGACAGCGTCCAGCACATATGGCGGCAGGGTGGAGGAGAACAGCGCTTCCTTGAAGGCCACCGTGCGAGCTCGCAATGAAGAGTAATTCTCTTCGACATAGAGAGCGACTTCGCGGGCGTCTTTCCAGACTGCGGCATAGTAGGGGCGCCACAGCGGAGACTTGCCTTCCGGAAACGAACGGCACCCGACCTCGCCTTGGGCCTCAGGCAGGGGAAGGCCTCCAGCTTGCACGTAACAGTTGGGGAAATGCCAGGCAATAAGGATGGGGTAAGTTCGCGATTCGCCCGGGGCTAATGCGCCTTCAAATAGAATCGAGCCGCCATTCCGTCCTTTAGCATCGATTTCATTGGATCCGTCGTTGACGGTGAATGTCCCGGTCGAGACTTCGCGCCAGAGCGCCGACAACGCGTCGAATTGGAATGCTGAACTTCGCAGCCACATGCCCTTGATCCTCGGCTTATTGCCGATGGCGATCAGGGAGGCGCTTCCGTAACCTTCCGCGTTGGGCTTCTCCAGATTGTGAAAAAACACGCCCCGATTCGGGATCACGGTGTTGCGGCTGGAAGATTCCTCTTCGCCGCATCCAGAACCTAGGTGGGAAAGATGATAGGAGAATTCATACTCCACGGTCCGCGCTGAACGATTGTGAAGCGTGTATTCCAAAACGGCGCAGGGCAGCCCCGAGTTTTTGTCATCGAGCGGGATAAAAGGGTTCCAGGCCATGAGCGTGACCTGCAACGGAACCTTCGAGTCGCTGATTTGAACTTCTCCAAAGGGGTATTCTCCCTTGAACGTGCACTTTTCAAAACGCGGGAAGCCTTCGAACCCTCCGCGGACGTATCCCTGTCCGTGGAGCCCCTGGTCGTAAATCTTAAAAACCGCGAAGGGTCCCTCGACAAGCTTGGTGACTGGAGACGCGCCTTTAATATGAAGAATGGCGAAAGCCGCTTTGGATGAGGTGTTGCCTTCGGGTAATGCCGTGGTTGAGGGACGATTCCAGATGGAAAAGTCCTGTAACCCGCCATAGCCGTTTAGACAGATGCAACCGGCTCCGATCCCTCCCAGCGGCATCGCGACTTGGGTGGCTCGGTCGCCGCTGAAAGTGCGCTGCGGTCCGTTCTGGAGGAGTTCTTCCAGTGAATACGGAGTCTCCTTCGAGCCAGGAACTTCGGGCGGGGTCGAGGGAGGATCCGAGGCGGGTGAATTGGTTTGAGTACCAGCCAAAGGGGCTGTCGCGGCCAAGGCTGCGGAGGAAGTTGTAACCAGGAACTCTCTGCGAGTGAACTTGTCGTTGCGCGACATCGAACCTCTCATGAGAATCAGCGTCCGGAGCCGGAATTGCTCGCTGTGGCCACGGAGTTGCCCTCTTACCAGGAATAAGAAGGTTGAAGAAGAAGAAGAATAGCATGGGGAAATTTATTCAGTTCGGGTCGTCGGGGTGGTCTCAGTGGTCCAGCCTGAGCTAGTCTTCTATTTGAACTTGATCGAAAAGCGTTCGGAGGTGAGTTTGTGCATTCCCTTATGAAAGGAATTTCTATTCTTCTAGCCGGCTTGATTCTGCCGGCCACCGCAGCGGCCCAGCAGCCGCTTGGTCCTTGTGCGTCAGTCAAGGAAGACCAGAAAGAAATGGAATCGAGCCTGCGCGACTGGCCCAGTTTAGGCAAGTATGGCGACGACGATGCCAAACTCGGTCCGCCGGCAAAGGGAGAAGCGAGAGTGGTGTTCCTGGGCGATTCCATCAC
>PMMJ01000098.1 GCA_003162255.1 Acidobacteriaceae bacterium
GTACGGCAAACGGGATCTGGAGAACCGATGACAGACAGCAGTGATTTCGAACAGCGCGTGCGACGGTCGATCGAAGCATCGATCGCGGTTAAGCAGCAGCTGCTGAGGAGTGTCGAGACTGTCTCGGCAATGGCCAAGATCAGCGAAATCCTCATTGCGGCACTCCAGAAAGGGAACAAGCCGCTGTTGTTTGGCAATGGTGGCAGTGCGGCCGATGCGCAGCATATCGCGGCGGAGTTTGTTGGACGGTTCGCATTCGACCGGCCCGCTCTTCCGGCGCTGGCGTTGTCGGTGAACACTTCCGCGGTTACTGCGATTGGGAACGACTATGGATTCGATCTCGTGTTCGCGCGGCAGATTGAGGCTTTGGGACGTCCCGGCGATGTCGCCGTCGGCATCTCGACCAGCGGAAATTCGCCGAATGTCCTGCAAGGGATAGCTGTGGCGAGGAAGATGGGGTTGCACACCGTGGCGTTGACCGGAGCGGCAGGCGGTAAACTCAAGACAGCTGCCGATTATTGTATTTGCGCGCCTTCGAACGATACTCCACGGATCCAGGAATGCCACATCCTGATCGGCCACATCATTTCAGAGCTGGTGGAACAGACGATTTTTCATGAGAAGAGCGGCGTTCCTCGATCGTGACGGCGTGATTAACCGGAAACCCCCGGAGGGTGAGTACATAACCCGCTGGGAAGAGATGCAGATTCTTCCCGGAGTGTCCGAGGCAATCGCACTACTCAATCACGCCGGGTTTCTCGTGATCGTCGTGACCAACCAGCGCTGTGTGGCCAAAGGACTGATTACCACGGCTGAGCTTGAAATTCTGCACGGGGGGCTCTGCGAGGCGCTGGCGGCCGCTGGGGCCAGCATCGACGCAATTTACTACTGCCCGCACGAGATGAGACCTCCGTGCCGTTGCCGCAAGCCGCAACCGGGCATGCTGTTGGACGCGGCACGCACGCATAACATCGACCTGGCCGCGTCATGGATGATCGGCGATTCTGATATCGACATAGAAGCCGGCAGAAGCGCGGGATGCAAGACGGCTCGACTACTGGACAGCGACGAGAGAGCAAATGGCAACTCAGATGTGACTGCGCCATCGCTCCGCGAAGCTATCGATCAGATACTGCGCGAGTCCTCCCGCGACGGTTCCCGCGCACAGTAAATGTTGGTAGGAAAATACGATACGCGGAGTTGTTACCCAAAGCGGGGCAGTTTTTCTATGTCAAGAACGACATTTTTTTGAAATCTTCGGTGATGTGGATTGCGCTCGCGTCCATTGCCGCGCTGCCGTTATCCTCATATACAGGGAAGGCTGAAACAAATGGTAATCACTAGCACGCCGCTTCGCGTCTCGTTTTTCGGCGGGGGTACCGATTATCCTGTCTGGTACCGCGAACACGGGGGCTCCGTTTTGTCGACGACAATCGACAAGTGCTGCTTTATCACTTGCCGCTACTTGCCGCCTTTTTTCGAGTACCACAGCCGCGTCTCCTATTCGAAGGTGGAAAATGTTGTCAGGAACAGTGACATTGTGCATCCATCAGTGCGCGCATGCCTGCAATTCATGGGAATCGACGAGGGAGTGGAGATTCATCACGTGGCTGATCTGCCTGCCCGCACGGGATTGGGCACAAGTTCGGCATTTACAGTGGGACTTCTCCTCGGTCTGTATGCGCTCAAAAACCGGATGCGTGATAAGCATGCGCTGACTGCTGACGCCATACATGTGGAACAGGAACTGCTCCATGAGGCTGTGGGTGCGCAAGACCAAGCGAGTGCAGCGCATGGAGGTTTCAACCGCATCAACTTCCACACCGATGGCTCCCTCGAGGTAAAGCGAATCCTGACTTCGCAAACCAGGTTAGCGGAACTCGGACAAAATCTGGCGCTCTACTTTACCGGATTTTCCCGCATCGCCTCGGAGATTGCTCAAGAGCAGCTGAACGTCACCCCGCACAAGAAGAAAGAGCTAGATATGATGCTGCAACTCGTCGACGAAGCCGAGACAATTGTCACGAGCCCCGGTCGCTCCCTGGATGAATTTGGCCGATTGCTGCATGAGAGCTGGAAGATCAAGAGAACGCTCACGCAAAAGATTACGACCTCCAGTATCGATGAGATCTACGAAGCCGGGCTAAGCGCCGGAGCTCTGGGGGGAAAGCTTCTGGGCGCGGGTGGGGGTGGCTTTATGCTGTTCTATGTGCCACCCGAACGGCGTGAGGCCTTAAGGATGCGGTTGAAAAAGCTCTTGTGCGTTCCGTTCGGTTTCTCAAATCGAGGGAGCCAGGTTGTCTTGTATGAGCCGGAGGAAGTGTACGATAAGTCGCTTACGGCTGAGCGGTCCACGGTATATGCGCAACACGACCCCAGTACAACGCCTCAATATCAATGAGGACCACTAATGTTCATTAGTACCTCGACGCTGGCACTCATTGATTTTGCCATGCAACAGAGACATTCCCCTGACCAAGTGCAGTAGTTCTGCTGATCTTACTCACCGGCCAACAGGCGAAACAAGATAGGTCTAATGTCCGTGACGAATTGCATTACTGAGTACTACAAGTGCCCAATCCGCTATGCCGGGTTCGCTTTGACCGGCGAGCTCTCGGCGAAGAGTGGTTATTTTCGCTTTGGCGAAGATACTCTCTACGGTCAGTTCTCTGGTCGCCAGCCGGCAGTTTCTCCGACGGGCCCGCTCTGGGACGCTCTTCAAGATGTGCATCTGGAAGATGGAACGGCCGGTCTGCCTTTTGACCTGTCACAGGTCGTCGATAGTCTTCGCTTTGAGATGTACGCAGAGGACTGGCGAAACGGAAGAGCGAGCTCCGCATTGGTGAGCCTGTACTATTTCTTGCGTCCAATCCTACCGGTGGCCGTCCGGAAGCATCTCCAGAAAATGCGTTTACGGGGCTGGGAAAAGATTCCGTTTCCGCAGTGGCCGGTCGATCGGACGGTGGACAATCTTCTGGAGCATGTGCTGCTGTTGTCGATGCGAGCGCAGAACCTAAAGCAGATTCCGTTTATCTGGTTCTGGCCGGAGGCCGCTTCCAGTTGTGCCCTGATAACGCATGACGTGGAGACAACGCTTGGGGTGGATCTCTGCCGCATGCTGATGGACGTTAACGATTCCTTTGGTATCAAGGCATCCTTCCAGGTCATTCCGGAGGAGCGCTATCATGTGACCCCGGCATTCTTGCAGTCGATTCGAGACCGCGGATTCGAGGTCGTTGTCCACGATCTGAATCATGATGGAAACTTGTTTCGGGACCGGAGGAGTTTTGCCGAGCGCGCCGCCAAGATTAACGCGTATGGCAAGAAGTTTGGAGCAACGGGGTTTCGAGCGGGAGTGCTCTATCGAAACCAATCCTGGTTTCACATGCTCGATTTTGAATACGACATGTCAGTTCCGAACGTCGCGCATCTGGATCCGCAACGGGGCGGCTGCTGCACCGTGATGCCGTATTTCGTCGGCGAAGTCTTGGAAATACCGGTGACCACGACGCAGGACTACACGTTGTTTAATATTCTGAATGACTACTCGACGACTCTGTGGCAGCGCCAGATTGAGCTGATCATGGAGAAACACGGCTTGATCAGCGTTGTCATTCATCCCGATTACCTCACTAGCGAGAGGGCCAGAGATACTTATGATGGGCTGCTGGCTCATCTGGCGCAGTTGAAATCTGAAAAAAAACTGTGGATCACTACGCCCGGTGAAGTGAACACGTGGTGGAGACAGCGCTCGAAAATGGAGCTCGTCGAAGAAGACGGCCAGTGGCGGATCGAAGGCATGGGCAAAGAACGGGCTTCGATCGCGTATGCCAGCGAACGGGATGGGCGGTTGGTGTTATCACTTGAAGCGGCGCCCTCCCCGGTCAGCTCAAGATAGGCCATCTGCCGGTTGCACCATCCACTGCAGAACTTAGCATGCGATTTTCGCACCATGGAAGAGCTAGGGAGACTCTGATTAAGTT
>PMMJ01000267.1 GCA_003162255.1 Acidobacteriaceae bacterium
TACCGGCTGGCTTCAAAATCATCCCTTTCAATAGGTTAGAGCTTCCAGGCGTAATTCCCAAGACCACTTTAGCCCACGATAGCCACAGGTGCCGGTTTCGCGGCCTCTGCTTCTGACCTATTCGTGGGGCTACCGGCTGGCTTCAAAATCATCCCTTTCAATCAATTCCCAAAGACCACTTTAGCCCACGATAGCCACAGGTGCCGGTTTCGCGGCCTCTGCTTCTGGCTTGTTCGTGGGGCTACCGGCTGGCTTCAAAATCATCTCGACCACGTTCCCGTGTGCCTGCCGTTTGCCGTCCGTCATTGCCCTGCCGTAGACATTCATTGTGGTTTGAATGCTGGCATGGCGCATCAACTCTCGTTGTACCCCAATCGGTGCGTCGGTCTGGTCCAACCACGACCGGAAGCTGTGCCGGAAGGTCTTCCAGCCCACTGTGGTTGTGATCCCCGCTGCTTTCGCTGCTGGCTTGATGTGGTTCTTTTGAATTTCCTCCTGATGGTATGGTTTATCGGTTGCGGGGTTGGCAAACAACCACCCTTCCTGCGTTTGGTGGCAATGCTGCCGATACGCCAGCAGCTCTCCCACCAGCTCAGGTGCCAGCGGTACGAAATCGCGCGAGTACTCCGTCTTTACGTCGCCCACACGACCGTGAACGACACCGCGCTGTACCAGCAGGGTCAACTTGTCGAAATCAAAATCGGCCCATTGTAGGCCCACGATCTCACCTGCCCTCAGGCCCAGGCAGCCCGCGATCAATACCATGGTGCGGTAGGGTTCCCGAACATGCGGCAGCATCTTGTGAAACTCCTCTGCGGTCAGCACTGAAGGTCTTTCGACTCGCTTGCTCACGTCCTTCACTCGTACCAACTGCATCGGGTTGCTGTGGACCAATTCCCAACGCTGTGCGCATTTGAACAACAGGGACATCAGACCCCGGATGTGGCCTCGCGTCTGCGGAGCCAGCTTCAATTGCTTGAGCCAGTCCTCAACCATCATCGGCTTTACCCCGGTGATCGGCGTTTCAGCCCAGCGTGGGCGGATGTATCGGTCAATAAACGATTGATATGAAACCCGCGTTGAGTAGCGGGCGGGCATTTCCTCCTTTTCGTAGCGTGCGATCAACGCTCCCACTGTGGACGCCGTGACAGGCCCCAAGGGATGCTCTGAATTGATCCGTAGTACAAGGGCCTGAGCAGTTGGCGACTTCCGCGCAGAAGTTTCGGTTGGATACTCCTGCACCGTGCCGATCGTGACACCGCGGCTTCTGCGCTTGCCATCTAGTCCGGCTTCGGCGTAGCGGAACTCCCAGACCCTCATGCCGTTCTTTCTCTTCTTCACTCTCAAACTACCGTTTTGATATCGCGTGCGCGTCAACATTGGATGGCTCCTAGTTGAGGCACGAGTGGCGATTCGAGGATACCTCGTTGCGGAGCCATTCGTCCAATTCCGACGCACGGAAGCGCCAGAGGTCACCGATCTGATGGGCCGGAACACGCCCTTGGCGCGCCATCTTCTGAAGAGTCTTGGGATGAATCTGAAGTAGTGCTGCTGCTTGCTGGCTGTTTAGAGTCGGCTCGAACGCCGGTAACTGAATCGTCTGTTCATTATTTCCTTTCATCGATAATGTCGCGGATGTGCGCCGCTTTTGCTTGGTGCACTCCGTCGTTCTCCCGCGGTGAGCGATTGGGGGTGGACAACCGATGTTCGTGGCCGCCTCCCGGTCACCGACGAAAATCGCCCCTTATGCTTGTCCGCTTTTTGGTTTCAGACTTGCTATCGGCATGAACCTGCCGCTGGCTTACTGAATCACTTCACGACGGCGTTGTATGCGCAGTCGAGGGAATCTCATTATCCACTCCGCCATCCGCTCCCACCCAAGATTCCGCTGGGCGCCGAAGCATCAACTGACTGTATTTATTGGACCACGGAAATGGAATCTGTCAAGGGCGCCCGGACTTCGCTGGCGGATCTCCGGACTCTGGTGAACATCGCCAAACCCATGGCGACGAATCGTATAGGATTGAGAGTGGATTCGTCGGTCGCCTGCGGGTCCCGAACACGTCCAGTTCGAAAGTCGCATGGGCTTTGAAGATGCAGCCATGCCCGGCAACTGGATCTCAATTCGTATAATGCTGGTATCCAAGTGACAGAGGCCCAGCCCACCATCAACGACGAGATCGAACGATACCTCCGGACTGGCGTGAGCGATCCATATCACGCGGCCTGGGCTGGCGGCTTCATGGAGCGCGCGAACCGCGCCCACGACGACCTTCGCGGTGCGTTGCTCCAGGCGGTCAGGCGACTGGCTGAGGGACTGACCCACCAGCCGCTGCCCGAGGCCGACACCGTTTTGCTTACGCGCGCGAAGGTTGAGCCAATGGTGCGCGGGTTGTTCCCACGTGCCGAGCAGGACGCNNCCGGAGTACTTCGCCGAGGACGATCCCTTCGCCGACTTTATCGTCCACGAGGTCGCACACATCTTCCACAACTGCAAGCGCGCCACCATAGGCCTCCGTGAGACGCGAACGAAGCTGTGGCTGCTGGACATCGAATACCGGAAGCGGGAGACCTTTGCGTA
>PMMJ01000211.1 GCA_003162255.1 Acidobacteriaceae bacterium
ATGGTGTTGGCCCCGGGCTGGCGCTGCACATTCAGGATGACCGCGGGAGTCTGATTCATCCACGCCGCCTGATTATTGTTCTCGACGCCATTCACGATGTTGGCGACGTCGGTCAACATTACCGGTGCGCCATTGCGGTAGGCCACGACGACCTTCCGATAGTCGTCGCTGGTGATCAGTTGATCGTTGGCATCGATCTGGTAGTCCTGGCGCGGCCCATCGAAGTTCCCTTTGGCGGCGTTCACGCTGGCATTGGTGAGCGCCGTGCGCAGATCTTCCAGGTTCATGCCGTAGGACGATAGTGCCGTAGGATTCGCTTGAATGCGGACGGCCGGCTTTTGGCCGCCGCTGATGGTTACAAGACCGACCCCGCCGATCTGCGAGATCTTCGGCGCCAGCCGCGTGTCCACCAGGTCCTCGACTTGAGAAAGAGGTATGGAACTTGAGGTGATGGCGAGGGTGAGCACCGGGGCATCGGCGGGATTCGTTTTACTGTAGATCGGCGGCGAGGGCAGGATGGATGGCAACAAACTCTGCGATGCATTGATGGCAGACTGGACCTCCTCCTCGGCTATATCGATGTTCACGGCCAGGTTGAACTGCAGCACAATGACCGAAGTGCCCCCGGAACTAGTCGAGGTCATCTGGCTCAAACCCTGCAGTTGGCCGAACTGGCGCTCCAGTGGCGCCGTCACCGTGGTCGCCATCACTGTCGGGCTCGCTCCCGGATAGAACGTGAGCACCTGAATGGTCGGATAATCGACTTCCGGCAAGGCGGAGACTGGCAGTTGGGTATAGCCGACAATGCCGACTAAGAGGATAGCGGCCATCAGCAGAGCGGTCGCAACCGGCCGCAAAATAAACGGACGAGATGGACTCACGGGGCGCTACTCCCGTTCGTGCCGCCCGCGGCAGGCTTGGTCGAGCCGTGGTTCGGGACTTTGCTGGGAACCTGATTCGGAACCGCGACCGCCGTCTTGTCCTGTAACTTATCGAAGCTGCTGTTAGCGACAACGTCTCCCGGATTGATGCCGTCAACCTGAGTTAGCCCGCCGTCTGTAACTCCCGGCTTTACGCTGCGCATAAGAGCGACATTGTTTTGGATCACATACACGTATGATGCTTGGCCATTTTGCTGAATGGCGGATGCTGGAATCAGCGTCACCCCCTGCAAGGTATTCACCAGCAGCCGCGCGTTTACAAACTGGTTGGGGAAAAGCGCATCATTCTTATTTTCGAAGACGGCCCGTGCTTTGACGGTTCCTGTCGTAGTGTCAATCTGATTGTCGAGCGTCAACAGCTTCCCGCTGGCGATCTTCGTCTGCGCCGTGCGATCAAAGGCATCGACGGTGAGTTTAGCCTTTTTGCGGAGTTGAGCTGCGACCGGGCCCAGACTGTCTTCCGGGATGGTGAAAATTACGGTGATGGGCGTCAACTGCGTGATGACGGCCAGAGTTGCGCTCCCAGAAGATTGCACCACATTGCCGGGATCCACCAGCCGTAAGCCCACGCGGCCCGCGATGGGAGCGGTGATATGGCAGTAGTCAACCTGAACCTGGTCGAATTGCACCGCTCCCTGGTCGTTCTTTACGGTGCCCTCGTCCTGCAGCACGAGCTTTTCCTCGTCGTCCGCGATTTGCTTTGCAACGGCGTTGCGGGCCAACGCCTCACGGTAGCGTTCCAGATCCATCTGTGCCTGAGCGAGCAGATTCTCGTCTCGTTGGAGCAGCCCTTGCGCTTGTAAGAGCGTTGCCTTGTAGGTGCGCGAGTCGATGTCAACCAGCGGATCGCCCTTGTTTACCAACTGACCTTCCGTAAAGTGCACGGCGTCAACGAGGCCATTCACCTGGCTGGTAATCGAAGCGGTATAGACCGGAGTGACCGTGCCGATGGCATCCAGGTAAACGCCGATATCACCTTTTGTGGCCGTCGCGGTCGTAATCGCGATCTTCGGCGGCGCGGGCGCAACTTTTTTCGCCGTGTCGAAGTGGTGCCATACCAGCACGACTACGAGCAGAAGAACGAGCGCCAGCAGAATCCATAGGACGATCCACATACCCTTATGCCGGTGAGGTTCCGAACCGTGAGCCGTGAGTTGATGGTCGCGGTTGATCGGGGGATGCTCATCTGTGTCAACGGTCAAAAGGATTCTCCTTATTCCTGCTCCGAAATCGTCCAAAAATTATAGTCCAGGAGAAAGTCTTCGAAGTGAGCCATTCTGCACAGTTCTTCGGCAGGGAATGAGCGAACCTGTAGAGGGCCGAATCTAAGGGATGAGCGTTGGCAAAAACAAGGCCATGCTGCGGACCTTGCCCAAGCAAGTGAACGAGTTCAGTGCGGCAGATTAAATTGGCGGAGGTCAATATGGCAAAAACGGCGGTTGGTTTGTTTGAGAATCGAAGCTCGGTCGACGAGGTTGTTGGCGAGCTCAAGGCCAGCGGTTTCCCTCAGAAGGACGTCCGTGTTTTAGGCGAGCCACGGGAAATGGCGGGCAGCGGAGTCACTAGTACTCCACACACTGATTTTGAGGTGGACTTGACCCGGGACCTTAAGGCGATCGGCGCCACCGAAGCGGACGCGGAAGCTTACGTCCGAGGAGTACGGCGCGGAGGAGTCATGGTTTTCGCAACCGGCTCGGACGAGAAGGCGGACGCGGCTGCTAACATCATGAACCACCACAGTGCGGTGGAGATCGAAAAACTTAGCGGTCCGGCACAGCACCTCCCCAGCACGGTCGACAACGACGCGGCTCCCGCTCGCGGTGCTTCTTTCCAGGATGGCAGGATTCGTTCCTCCGGTGATGGTGCTCGCCTGTTCGTGTGGTAGCTCTTTCACGAAGACGAACGGGTTGGCGACGCGCGCGGCTGGGCTCCTGCTACCTCGTCTCCTCTTTGGCTCTGCCCGGAATGAGCAAGTCCATTTCGTTTTTCAGTCCGGCCACCGTAAGATGGCATCCAATTGAAGGCCGATAATGGCCCTCGGGAGGTTTCGTGGCGAAACATGCATCGCGTGATAACGAAGCACGGCTCGATGAACTCGGAAGCGATTCCGGGCAGATAGGCTCGGACAGCGCCGGGCAATCAGGGGATACTCAGGGCCTCTCGCAAATCGCAGACGCCGCCGACGAAAGCGTTGAAGAACTCGCCGATTCGGATCAAACCTACGAGGCGGAGGCAGTCGGCGGTTCCGAGGATGCTGCCGACCACCCGGAACGGCCTGTACATACGCGTGAGGACCGAGCCCGGTCGGAATATATTCCGCCGAAGCGGGAAGAATGAAGAATAAAGAAGAGCGGTTGCGGCCGTAGGGGCGATTACCATCCCGCTCGTGTGGGGACGGGCGCCCTC
>PMMJ01000007.1 GCA_003162255.1 Acidobacteriaceae bacterium
GTTTACAACGATGCACTGCGTGGTGGCATTGATCGCGTGACGGGCCGGTATGTTTCGCATTCCGGCATGTCGGAAGCCGGTATGGCTGGTCTTTAGCTCAGCCACTAGCCCCTGAACTTCCTTTTCGAATACCTCTGCCTCGGTACATGCAAGAATTTGGTCCCGCCGGCTTTGAGCAAGCGCGTTCCAATCCACTCCATTCATGGCAGGGTTGAAATGCTTGGTTTCCACCAAGCGGCAGACCTTGTCGAAAATCTTCGTGCGCTCTTCGAGAGTCAAATTCATTGCTGTTTAATCCCAATTGGTGTGGAAGCCTCTCCAACAGCGATGAACGCTGCCCAATAAAATGGACTTACCTGGTCACCATATTTTGCCAACAAATCTAGTTTAGCGCCTCGAAGCGCTGAACTGGTGTCCTCGCCTTGGCCGAGCCGCTGATAGAAGCGATCCATCAGCGCACTCGCGAACGTGTCGTCGGCGCTCCACAGGCTCGCGACAACGGATTTCGAACCGGCTACCAAGAACGCTTCCACCAGGTTGCTGACGCCTTCTTGTCCCTGAAGTTTGCCCACGCCTGTGTCGCACGCGGATAGCGTAGTCAGTTCGGCATTCAGTCGCAATCTGATTATCTCCCGTACTTGCAGCAGCCCGTCGTCAGCGGATTTCGAGTCTGTCCCCAAGACCAGTGCTGAACGCTCAGGATACTGCGTATCCGCAAAGCCATGCACCGCCAGGTGCAAAACACGAAACTGGTCGAGCGGCTCCTTCTTGAATGCAGTTTCCGTGGCATCCTTGCCGAGCAAGATTACCGCATCCCGTCCGACAATTTTACCGATTCTCTCAACCTCTTCCCGCGTTTCAGGAAGATCTTGAAGCCGCATTCCGGATAGATCCGCCATGCCCCGCACCAGCCGTGCGCGGACCGTGTCTGGAGCCGGTATCCTACGCCCAGCCCCGCCTTGATTCTCGTAGGTAACATCACCGATACCGAGAAAAGGACGCGGCGCCCTTACGTTCTTCCTCTCTCGCCGCAGCACATCAAGAATGGTCCCCGAGGGCACGTAGCTTATGACGCGAGACTTCAACAGATAGTCGCCCTGGCCATCGCGAAGCGCTTCGAATGGAAGCAGGTTCAANNACCAGTTTCTCGACTTCCTTGCGACCAACCGGCAGGGCTTGGACGTGTGCCCCTCGCCTCGTCACCGTGATACAGAAGGAAGTTGGATCATCCAACACGTACTCCAAGAGCACTTCATCTGGATGCAAGTCGTTCTCCACATTCGTCAACGCCGCTGGCTGTACAGGAAGGCGTTGGCTTGGCGCATCTTCTCTGGTCCACGCCAGACCCAGCCGCCGCTCGTATTCAACCAGATTGTCGAGCAGTTGTCCGCGTTCGACTGGGCTGCTGGTCTGCATCAATCGGACCTGTAGACCTGCAACATCGCCTTCCAGTGTGGCTGTTTGCCCTGATTCCTCTGACGGGAGTGCTTTTCTGTCTTTAAGAACCCAAGCAAGGGTTCGGCCTCGAACACGTTCCAAAACGGTGAACGCTCCGGGCGCATCGCCATTCTTGGTGATGAGTTCAAAGTGTCCCAAGTAGGTCTGACTCATCGCCGCTGCAGTTGAGCTATGCCAGTACGGCTCATCGACGCTGAGGAGCATTCCCTCAATCACATCTTCCGCCTGCTCGTAGAGTGCGTTTGCTTCGGCAAAGCGGCCACGCCGCGCTTTCAAATCAGCCAGCATCGTCAAGTTGCGAGGCACGTAGTAACGATCACCAACCTGCTGGCTGGCAGCCAGACCCTGGGTGGCACGCGCGTCCGCTGTGACCAGATCACCGCCATCACGATAGAGTGTCGCTAGTTCGAACATGGCGTCGGCTTCCATTCGGTAGTACTGCAGTCGGGTTGCAAACTGGCCGGCATCTTCCAAATATGTCAGCGCCTGTTGTCGGTTCCCCGTCTGCGCCTCAAGCTTTCCGAGAAGAATGAGCAACTGCGCTTCGTGGCCGTGCTTCTCTTGCGATCGCGCTTTGTTCAGTGCGCTCTCAAGCACCGACTTTGCCTCATCGGTTCGACCGAGCGAGGCCAGGGCATCTGCTTTCCCTTCATAACCCATGAATGGCAGTCCGCAGTCAGGATCGGCCTGCGCCAGTTTGATTGCTCTCTCGAAGAATTTCAGTGCTTCCGCGGGGCGCTTAACTTCCTCAAATCCTCTTCCGAGTAATTCTAGAAATCGTACTTGACCAGCCGTGTCGCCGCTCGCCATGGTTGACAGGAGCGCACCTCCCAGAAGTCTGGCCGCATGTCCGGGGTTTCCTTCTAGGAAAGCAATAAGGCCTAATTCGCCGGAGGCCCTCGTCACCCATTGGTCCTCGCCCAGGCTCTTAGCGATGTCCTGCGCTTCTAGCCAATCGCGCTTTGAGGCTCGATAGTCAATCTCAAGATCCGTGTAGCCCTTCGCGATGAGGCACCACAGGCGCAGCCTTGAGTCGTTTCGGACAATCGGATTCTGGAGCTGTTCATTCAGGATTCGCGAAAGCTCCACAAACGACATTGTTTCAGCTTCGGATCTGAGGCGGCCCACTTTGGCATAAAGCTCGTTCCGGCTATCGCCCCGGGCGGCAAATAGCTTCTCGGCCTTGGCGTAGAGCGGCGCCGCCTTCGGGCCGTTGTTTAGCCAGTACAGGCGGTTGGCTTCAGCGAGAAGCTCTTGCGGATCAGTTGACGTTTCCGCGACTCTCGCTTCTGCACGCTGGCCAACCCGCTTACCAGCGGTGAGAATGCGGTGAATCCCGATAAAGCGGTAGCTCAAGAAGGCAAGAAGGCCCACGAGGACAAGAGCGACTGTGACTACTGCTCGCTTTGGGACACGTATGCTCACTCAACAAACCTCGCAAATAGAGAATCAACGAAGTGGCAGCAACGAGGCGGCGCAGACGGCGGCGACACGGGTTAGAACGGTAGACTTCTTGTTAGTTTCTCAAATGCGAACAATAAATGAAAGCGTGGTTCCCCGAAACCGCCCGTCGGTCGAGCGTTGTGACGGAAGTGAACCAGGTGAAACGCGAGGGAAACGCGGGTTGTTTCCCTTAAACCACTAGCACCTGCTTTAGCAGAAGCTGAATGAGGTGTATCTTCAAGTTGTGATTTTCGGGAGTGCGATGTGGCAGACGAATCAAAAAAGGTTCCGAGCGATTATCAGCTAATCGGACCATCCGACGACGGACAAATCAACGATCTCCTGACCACGCTGGACGCCAGAGACAGTCGGCAGCGTCTTCAAGCGCTAATTGCCGAATGGCTGCGAATGGAGAACCTTGTTGTCCTTGCTGGCGCGGGGACATCGGTAACCTCCGGTGGTAAGACCATGGTCAATCTTGAGAAGGACGTACTGTCGACCATCAGGGCGCTACCCGAGCTTCCCACTAACATTTCTGCTCTTATCGAAGCGCGCACTGCTCCTACGAGTGACGGCAGCAAGAAGATTGGTTTTGAAGATTGGCTGTCATATTTAGTGAATGCGAACTTTATCGGTTCTGCCCCATCTTCGCCATTCAAAGGTGTTCAATGGCGGGGGACCGCGAATCCAACCCAAAAAGAACTATCGTCATTTATCGCACACGTTGGTAAAGCGATCTTCGCAGAGTGTGCGCTGACTCTCCCCGATACGGATCAATTTGCCACCGTCGCTGCGGACATCGCGCCGCATCTCGCGTTTCTATCGAAGCTCGTCGCGAGAGACAGCAATCTCGGTCGGGCGCATCTATTTACATTGAACTACGACACGCTCTTCGAGCAAGCTCTTGAGTTGCTCGGCATTCAGTATTTCGATGGTTTTACTGGTCGAGCAGATGCGCGATTTGATCCTTCGGTCTACGGCCTCGATATCTACTACCCTGGGGAAGTCGCCGAAGGCCGCGTCCGGCGTTTCGACAAGTTCCTGCACCTCTATAAACTGCACGGGTCCATCCACTGGCAAGTACGTGACGGCGAATTGCGCGCGCGTCACCCGGATCTGCAAGACTTCACCATGTATCGAAATCTTGATGCGGCAGGGAAAGCGGAGAAGCTCACGAGGCTCAGCAACGATTTTCCGGTAGTTGGCATTTTGCCGACTGCAAATAAGTTTGCGCAGACACTGACGATGCCTTTCGCCCACCTATTCCGCTCGTTCCAGATCAGGCTGAGTGCGCCGCAAACCTTCCTCCTCGTCTTGGGTTACGGCTTCGGTGACGAACACGTTAGCCGTATCATCGAATCGGCGCTCATGAACCCATCGCTAGTGATGCTTGTGGTTGAACCAAACCCCAAAAGCGGCACTATTGATCGCGTCCGACGGTATAAGGATTTAGGAAAACGCGCCTTTGTGCTGACGCCGACTGAAGCAGCCTTCAATCAATCGGAGTTTAAGCTCGCGAACTTTGATGACTTCGCCCGTTCGATTATGCCTGATGTTCAATGGCTCGATGACTTCCTCCGCCTGCGCCGCTTTGAGAAGCAAATCCAGGCTTACAGCAGGACGGCAACGGCACAAGACGCCGAGGAGGATGGCGTGGACGCCGACAAATAGCTATGGAAAACCCTCGCGTCATAGGCCACATTGTGGCCGTCCAAGGCTTCCGAGTTAAGGTCGAGATTCTCCCTGAAACAAAATCCGCCTCCAGGGCGACGCTTGACGGCGTGCAAAAGGCTGTCGCAATCAATGCTTACCTCACCTTCTCGATTGGTGCCGGCCAGCTAGTCATCGGGATTATCACCGATCTTGAAGCCCGCGAAAGCTACGACCCAGCGACGGGTGATGACCTCACATTGGAATTGATGAAGCCGCGGCGCGTTGCTCACGTGCAACTTCTTGGCACGATTGAGCAGAGCGACAAGGAAGGCATCTTCAGTCCCGGAATTACGATTTTGCCGACGCTCGATACGCCAGCGGAAATCAGTGCGCCCGATACTCTGAAGGCGGTATTCGAGACACCGCCGCGGCGAAACAAGCCTGACGGCTATGACGGATATGACTTCGACCACGACCTTCGTATTGGTTGCCGAACAGGGCAGCCGACCAGTGTAGTCAAAGCGTCATACAACGACCTCTTCTCCCGCCCGCTCGCTATCGTCGGAAATACAGGCTCTGGAAAGTCATATTCAGTTTCAAGTCTAGTGCAGAATGCGATGAAGGTACTCAACGAGAGTGGGAATGAACCGCACATTTTCATTCTGGATATCAATGGTGAATACGGTCGGGCGTTTGTGGCCGCTGACAAGGAACAAGCTCGAAAGCCTGATCGCGTCTACCTGAATGGCAGTGAGTTTAGCATCCCCCTTTGGTTTTTTAATGCCACGGAGATTTGCGCTTGGCTGAGCGCGTCGGAACAAACACAGGAGCCCGTCCTCAAGGATTGGTGGGCGATAGCGAAGGCGCCAACCGACGGTATTACAAACACAACAGGCAATAACCTGTTGCGGCACGCCATCACAAAAGCAAATCTAATACTGCAAACCTTAGATGCTGCTAATAAGCCTTACAAGCAGGTGTGCTGTCGCCAGTTTAAGATATTGAAGGACTACGTGGGCCAGCGACCGGTTACGGGCTTGAATGAGCTGCGCGCCACACTGCTGCCTCACAAGGCACAATACGGANNCTACCCATCAAAATCTCGATTGGAACTCTCCCGATAACGAAGCTGCGATTCGAAGTGCTACGGAAGTTGTCATCGGAAGCCTCAAGGGGATTATTGCGGGAGATGTTGCTGTGGCCACGTTGAGCGCTACGACCGCCGATAGTCCGCGCAACATTCCCAAGGCGCGACTGGTTGATCCGACGCTGCTCGATAGTGCGACCGCACCCGAAGACGCTGCTCGGATCGAAACTCATCTCACGACACTGAAGCTAAGATTGAAAACTCGTCTCGACGATCCGCGCTGGCAATCCTTCCTAAACTATGAGGATCAACCCACAGTCATCAAGTCCCTCGCGGAATGGATGGAACGTTTTGGTATCGCTAAGCAAGAGGGGCCACGCGTTTCGATTATTGATCTCTCGATGTTGAGCCACGAGGTCTTGCCATACGCATGTACTATCATTGGCCGTGTGCTGCTCGAAGCGCGCGAGAATTTAGCTGCCGCGCGTCGCTACAAGCACCCGTGGGTGCTCGTTCTGGAAGAGGCTCACAACTACGCACGTCCACCGCGTGCCGATGAAGAGCGGGGTCAAACACTCTCGCGTCTAGCGTTCGAGCGGATCGCTAAGGAAGGGCGCAAGTTCGGACTATCGCTGATCATCGCTAGCCAGCGGCCAAGCGAAGTTAGCCAAACCATCATCAGCCAATGCGCAAACTTCATCAGCCATCGGTTACAGAATCCTGACGATATCGACCATTTTCGCCGCATCATTCCGATGCAGGCTCGGCGCCTTCTAGATCAGGTGACCATTCTTGCCTCCGGGGAGGCGATTGTCTTCGGCAGCGCGTTCCATGTGCCGAGTCGTGTTCAATTCGACCGGCCCATTCCCGGACCCTATAGCCAGACTGCTGCTCCGTTCTACGAGTGGAGCAAAGAGAAAGATCCCTTCCCACTCGCCGAAGTGATTGCTGCTTGGGGTATTCAGCAGCCAGTGCCGAATGAGGATGTAGCTCCCGAGCTGCCCACACCTACCGAAGCGCCGGCTTCCGAACCCGAGACACCCGATGACCAAGTTCCATTCTAATAACCTAATGTGAGCCTTGATTGTACGCAGTTACATGAAATCTAGCCGGGTAAAACATCTAGTGCCACGACCGCGTGATAGTTCGTGCTTTCGATCAAAACTGGCCGGTGGAGAACGGGGCGTCCCGCCCGTCCCTCCCCACCGTATGACTAATCACGCAGTCACGGCACTAGCACGTTTGGGCATGTTTAGACCAGCCGGTCGGGTGGGATAAAGAAGACTCCTGCGCCAGCAGGACACCTTTGAATGGGCGGGCCTCAGGCTGGGCGCAGACGGACAACGAGAACGAACCTTCCCGCTGGCGAACCAGAAATGAAAATCAAAGAAGAAGAATGGCGCTCGGACAGTTGCCGAGCGCCTGAGCGGTTGGGTTGGGTTATGCTGCGGTTTTCGTTGAGCCTTTCTTGGTGGCTTTGTTTTGCTTGGCGGCACTCTTAGCTCGCTTCGCGGTGTAGTCCTGTTCAACGGCTTTGCGAATTCTGTCCACGTCCACGCGATGCCGCTTCGCCGTCACGATCAGCACGTCCGGGTCGCTGGTTGGCGCCCGATCTGTGCATTCCAGCAAAACGACCTCGATCAGCAGTTTTGAAAGTGCGCCCTCGTCCGGCTGCCGAAGCAACCGAGCAATGGCCTGCTGCACCTGCGGGTGCGTAACTTCGCTGGCCGAGCCTTCGACCAACTTGTGACGCCGCGCCAGCAATTCCCTTCGCAACGGTTCAAGTTTGTTCAAAAGAGCACTCGCAACCAGCGCAAGGTCGGCGCGGTCAAGCGGTGCGCCGATGCGCTTGAGCACTTCGGCCAGTGTGCGGTGCCGCACCGTGGCTTCGAGCTTCTGGTGTTCCAGTTCTTTCCGGCGTTGTTCGCGTTCTTTGGCTGTCTGCGCCGGGTTAGGAGCGCGGCGGTCGGCGAAGTGTACCGGGCAGTTCGGCTCGGCGCAGACTTTCACCGCGCGCCCGCGCTCGGTGCCGTCTGCTACGATGGCCTCGCTCATGTGCTTGCATGGTTTCTGATAGGGCGAGAGCGGCTTCTTGGATTTCGCAGACTTGGCCGAGAGATTCAAGGCAACGTATTGGTTCCGTCCAAGCACTGCGCTGTTTCCGGGCGCTTTCCATTCGTTTGTAATCTGCACCAAGTTGGGTTTCTCGGCGATCTGACGCTCGACATTCTTCGTGAGCTTGTTGTTGAAGCAATCTTTATCGGTGCAACTGTCTTGCAAAGCCGCATCGAAAAGTAAGGTGTTAAAGCCGGTGCGCTTCGGGCAATTTGCGCAGCTTCCCGCTTCCGGCACAAGCGTCTCGTCGTTTTTGTCGAACGACACGGAATCGAGCGACAGCAAAATGTTCTGCTCGATCCACGCCGTCAAGTCACGGACGGGGCGCAGAATGCGTGTTTCTTTCCCGCCGTTCCAAAGGGTGTGGAAGGCAGCATCAAACGCCCGCTGTTGTTCCGCCTGTGGCAGCTTGGCGATTTCGAGCGCGTGGCCGACCCCGATTTCGTCGGCCAGAAACGCCTCAGCAATGGACGGCTGTAACTCGACCAAGCGAAGTCGAGTGGCCACGAATGCCGGACTTTTCCCGGCCCTCGTTGCCAAGCTGTTGATGTCGTATTGAAGGCCGTCCGTATGCAAGAGGCCGTAAAACGCGAATGCCTCTTCCAACGGATGCACATTTTCACGCTGGATATTTTCGACCAATTGCGTTTCGACACAAGCCGCGTCCGAAAGTTCGATGATGCGAACGGGCACTTCTTCCAACGTGGCGAGCTTGGCGGCGCGTAGTCGCCGCGCTCCAGCAATGACTTCGTACTTGTCTTCTTCAATGCTGCGGACAAGCAAGGGCTGTAATACACCTTGGGCCTTAAAGCTGGCAGCCAACTCTTCAAGGCTCTTGGCGTCAAATCTTTTGCGGGGATTGCTGGTGGACTCTACCAGCGCGGTAACGGGAACACTGCGATATTCATTGTTGCTTTGCACTGCGTTTTCCATAAGATGCGTCTCCTTTTTGTCTGAGTAATGGTGGAAGTCATGCGGACAGACAGACCTCGCCTGTCCGCGCCGATTTGCGTGTGAGTGTTTTAGGCGGCTGGTTGTGCTACCTCGGCGAAATCTGCCGGTGCGGGCGGGTAATCCGCCTCTTGGGTTTCCGGTGTTGCCTCGGGCGCGGACTGCAGTTCCTGCGCTTCCGGCGGGACGGGTTCTTCCATTTCGATTGCCGCCAAAATCACTGCTGAGGTTTGCTGTACAACCTCAAGACTCTCCATCAACAACTCGGCGTTACCGTGATAGAGCTGAATGTACGAGGCGCTGGAATTCGGATTCAGGCCGATGGCTTTCGAGACCACAAAGGCCACGGCTTCGGCTTCTGTCTCGCGCACAGTCTTGGTCGTGGTGGTGCGGCGCTCACAATGCCCGAGCTTCAAATGGGCGTACTCATGTACCAATGTGGCAAGTTCTTCGGCCTCGGTCTGCCCCGGCAAGAGTCGAATAGTGGTGCCGACTGCCGTACCCAAGGCCGGGGCGATGTCGTCAGTAAGTTCGACGGTGATGCCCTGCTCCTGCACGAACTGCCGCAAGCGGTCGAGATACACAGTGGCTTCCCCGGTGACCTCGCCGATGGATGGCAATGGTGCGCCTTCGGTTTGGGCTTGATCCCACACAAATACGCGGCGGAAGCCCAATAGCGCGGACTTATTTGCTTCGTCTTCGTTTGTTCCGGTTTCTGTGTTCTGCTTCTTGCGGCGTTTGCCGATCATCGGGGCGAGAATGGCAATGCCCTTTTCACCGCGTTTCACGCGGCGGCCGAGCTGGTTCCAAGTGAACATCCCGGCAACTCTTGTTGCGTCGGGTTTTTGTCTCGCTATTAAAAGGACATTCCCAAAGCTGTACGCATGGAAGTGCGCCATTGCATCAAGAAACGCGGTGAGACTTTCGCTGTGTCCGGCTTCCAGTTGCTCGATGAGATATTTCACGTTTTCGCGGATGAGTTGCTGTGCGGTGGCTGGTTTCCGGTTATTACTGCCGGAAGCCGCATTGACGGCGGCTGAGCCGTCGGTGTGGGTGTTGTTGTTGCTGTGATATTCCATTGTTTTTCCTTTGTCTGCCCGGTGGGGCGTTTTTTTCTTTCAGTGCAGAGCGAAGCGAAGGAAAAAACGGACCACCGGGAGACAAAGAGGAACGAAGGAGGGCGAGGGGGAAGGACCGAGAGGCGGGCAGGGCAAGTGCCAAAGCGGCTTTATCGTTTGGCGCGCAGCCGTGCTGTCCCGAAGGGCCGTCCCGAAGCGGTCACCCTCGCCCGTGGGAGTGGAGAAGGAACGCGCGGCCAAGCGCATCCGAGCAGTTGGTTTTGCCTTGCAGAATCAGGCAAATGGAACGGCAGAAAACCGCTCGTCAGATATGTCTACTAAAATTGATGGGAATCAGCACACAGCGGGCACCCACGGGAAGTCTCAAAGGTGGCGAGCGTGGCATTGGCGACTGACCGACAGTCAGTCGGCTCGGAACACCGGGAGCCCTATTGTGCCATTATGACGAGGTGACGAAAAGCAAAACGCCTCCGGGCAGAGAAAGTGCGATTCGAACCCGCCTGAAAACGTAAACTGAAGGACTTGCAGCGCACAGGTAGCGACCTTAAGCAACGCAAGTTCACGGTAATACAGGGTGGAGGGTTCTTCCGCCCCGCCGTTCTATGGGGAACCGAAAGAGGGCCCAGATGCGCAGAACGAACGCGGCGCGGTCAGCGAGGCCAAGAGTCCGAACGCCTTGCGGCGCGCTCTTCTTCATATTCGTCGAGCTTGATGAGCATTGCCTCGTCGCGCCACCAGAGAAGTGAGAGAACCAAGCCCTGGTAGCTACGGATGGAGTGCTCGTGGATATAAGAACCTTCTGCAACCGGATGGTCGAACCATGCCGAAGCGTCTACATCGCCCGATGCGTCATCTTCTAGGTCATGCAGTATGTCGTAAGCATACGTGTTGGGACCGGGTGCCTGTGCCCACAGCGTCTTGCCCCCATCCCCCCGAACCGACCATTGGATGCCGCTTGCGCTGCTGCAGATGAGCATTGCCGGGAGCGGGCCGTGTTCGACCAAACGGATGGCTGTGGCGGTAAGACTTGTCGTAAAGGTTTTGGCCAAGGACTTCGCAGTATCGAAGTCCATCCGAGTGAAGGCCTTCGCCCGAGGTTTGAACATGGTAACGGGCATGAGGAGATCGCTTGCGTAACGGTTTGCCCTTGTCTCAGGGTTCGTTGAAGACCACTCTTTAAGGAATATCTTTTCTTCGCAGGAGAACAGGGACATCTTCCCGCGATCAAACATCCAGTGTCCGAGTTCGTGACCGGCAGAGAACCGTTGGCGCTCAATTCGGGAGTTGCTATCAATCGCGATGATCGCACGATCTTCGTTGCCCGTGATTCGTGCGGCACACCCCTCTAAAGGCTTGTAGAGGATCGTCGCGCCGCAATGCTGCGCGATTGCGCGGACATCCAACTCCTCGGGTTCCGTGATTCCAAGGTCTTGAAGGAGAGCATCTGGAGAACGAAAGAAAGGAGCACCCATAGATTTACCCGCTCTCGGAACCGGTATCGGGGAGTAGTCCGAGAACCGCGAGTTCTTCGAGCAGGCTCGCCACGTCGCTGTCGGACAACTTATCGAAATCACGGAATTTGGCAGTAAGTAAGCCTCCACCAGCGGCATGCTTTGCCGCGACTAACTGAAGAAGCGCGCGTCGTTCAGTAGGAGAAGACGGGAGATTGAATGACTGCTCTCTTAGCTTCCCGACTTCAAGTTCGTAGGCTTCCTTGGCGGCAACAAGTTTCTTCTGGCGCAGTCCTTTGGCGATATTTTCAAACTGACGTTTCATGTTGGCGGCATGAGCCTGCAAATCTACGCCTGCCTGCCGGGCGTCTTCACGAATTTCTTCATCGGTTGCGTCGACAATTGATTGGGACAGGTGCCGCACAACGTTTGTGAGCTGCAGGTCGTAGCGGTCTTTATTGGACATGATGCGATCCCTTCGTTGGGTCGGTTATGCCAGCCTTTTCGATGTTGCGACGCATTCGGACGACAATGGCGTTGTAGTGTTTCTGCGTGAACCCCCATAATTCACGAACACCCGGCGGGTCATAGCCGTCTCGAGATGCTTCGAGCAACATCTGGACTTCGGAATCGTCGGCAAACAGGGCATCGATCTCTTCGAGGGTCCGTTTATAGATAAGCATTTGAGCGGCACTCAGGGAGACCGATGGAAAAGTCTCCGCCGGGTCGGAGGACATGCCGTCTTCGTCNNCTCGGTAGGGGTAGACTTCTTTCGGTTCCAATTGTCGGAAATGCTCTCGATGGCACCGAAGAGAAGTCCCATGAAATCGACCTTGGTTTTGTCCCATTTTCGTGTGCGTTCGAGAAAGCGCGTAAACGCCTCGCTGAGCAAATCGTCTGCACGTCGGTCGCCGGCTTTTTCTCCAAGCAGGAAAATATAGTAGTTGGCAAATTTTCGCAGTCGGTACCAGTCGGCTGGCGTAAGGGCTTCTATCGCCGCATGGACCTCCTCAGGTGTGGCGGCACGCTCCTCCGGTATTTTTCTGGCTGCTTCTTTACCCATCTAGCCGGTGCGATCTCTCCGTTTTATTGGATCAGGCCCCCTTGGTCTCCTGCTGAAAGTAGCATGGGCATCGACATGGAAACGGAAATTTATTTTCCCGTGTCGATGGGCGCGGAATTTCGAGCAGTAGTCACTAAGGACCCTGTTGTTCAGGTAGTGCAGGGACCACCTATCTATTTGAAGAAAGAAAGGTTTATGGCGCAATTTACGGTTCGGGTGGAGCTGCACGAAGCCAGATGGGAAGACTACGAGAGCCTCCATGCTGAGATGGAAGGAAAGGGCTTTTCCCGTCTGATCAAGGGGGATAACGGAAAGACCTACCATTTGCCGTGGGCGGAATACGACGGCGGTGGGAATCTGACGAATTCCGAGGTGCGGGATATTGCGCGAACGGCGGCGAACAGCACCGGGAAACGGAACGCAATATTGGTCACCGAATCCAACGGCCGCAGTTGGGTTGGGCTGGAAGAAGCGCGGTAATTTCTCAACGAAAGGAACTAGAACTATGGCTGGACAACCAGGTCTGGACGATCGGTACCGAGATGAGGATGGGCAAACTCGGGCGAAAAACGGGAATACCCTTGTTGGAACGCTGCGCGAGACCTACGGCGAGGATTTCGCCGCCGGGCATCGCAGCGACATGAGGCTGGAAACTCTTCTTGAGCAAACGGGATGCAGTTCGCTCTCGGAGTACTTGCGGGGTCGTAGAAGGTAGTCGAGTTTCCGCGGTTGGTGTCACGGCGCGCAGGTTCGGCGCGCATGCGTGCTCGCTTGCCTCGCAAGAAGAAAGTTGACAGCTTCGAAAAGGCCCTGAGAGTGGCCGGGTCGGAGGCAAAATATGGCTTGCGTATGATTTAGAAAAAGTAGTATAGTTTTTCTAAATTTTAAGGACGGGATAAACGATGCAAACCATGCGAGATCAGATACTTGCAAGGATTAGGCGGTTTGGCAAAGGGAAGGCATTCTCGGCGAAGGATTTCCTTGATATCGCGAGCCGGGGCACGATCGACATGGCCATCGGCGGTCTGACTCGCATGGGCAAAATCCGGCGTATCCGGCGCGGCCTTTATGACATGCCACGCATCAACGAAGCGCTCGGCGGCAAACTGAGCCCGGATGTCGATGAAGCTGCGCGCGCGATCGCGCGACGGCAGCGATGGAAGATCGTGCCGGAAGGAGCATGGGCAGCCAATCTCCTCGGGCTCTCACAACAGGTGCCTGCGAAAATCACCTATCTGACGGATGGGCCTAATAAAGAGGTTCAGATCGGGCGCCGGAGCATTCATTTCAAACACGCGCGGCCGAAGGTGATGGCAGGTCCCGATGGGAAGTTCGCTCTCGTGGTCCAGGCGCTTCGCTATCTGGGTAAGGAAAGCGTGGGCAGACGTGAGATCGAAACTTTGCGTTCGTCTCTGTCGCCAACGGAAAAACGGCAGCTCATCAAAGAAACGCAGTTCGGCGTGGAGTGGATCAACGAAGTGGCGAAACAGATCGCGGAGAAAACCGCGTGAACAAGATCGCGCAGATGAGCGCGCGTGAGCGCGCCGACGTGTTCGCGGAAACGGCGGAACGTAAGGTTCTGGCAGAAGCGATCATCGAGAAAGACTTCTGGGTCTGCTGGACTCTCAAACAGCTCTTCTCAATTGACACCCTCACTGGCCGACTTCTCTTTAAGGGTGGTACGACGCTGTCGAAGATATTCCATGCGATCTATCGCTTTTCAGAAGACATCGACCTTGCTGTTGACTACGTGGCCCTGGGTTTCACAGGCGAAAAAGACCCACGGCGAGAGGGTTTGTCGAATACAAAACGAGCCGCCATTCTCGACGAGATGATGGTAGTGTGTCGGCAGTACATCGGCGGCGACTTTCTGGCGACTTTGAGAAAGCGATGTGAGGAAATCCTTGGGGCAGGGGGACCGTGGAGCCTCGAAGTCAGCAAGAAGGACCCGAACGTTGTGGAGTTCCGCTATCCGCCCGCGAGCGCGAAGGCTCTTTCCTACATCCCCCCACAGGTCGTGCTTGAGCTTGGAACACATGCGGAATTTGTGCCGCATGACAAATTCACCATTCGCTCGTTCGTTGCTGAAGAATTCCCGAACCTAGTGTCGGAGGCCGATGTTCCTGTCGTGGCACTTCTCGCGAAACGAACGTTCTGGGAGAAAGCAACGATTCTCCACGCGGAATACTTCCGCCCTACCGAAAAACCGCTGCTGGATCGGTACTCACGTCACTATTATGACGTTGCGATGATGGTGAAAGGGCCCATCAAGGCAGAGGCCCTTGCGGATTTACCGTTGCTTGCGCAGGTTGTGAAGCACAAAGAGACCTTCTATCCTTCGGCTTGGGCTCGTTATGATCTCGCGCACCCCGGAAGCCTTCAGCTCGCGCCGGCAGAGGGCAGGAAAGAAGCGCTGGAACGGGACTATGGGCGTATGGGTGAAATGATCTTCGGAAAGCCGCCGGCATTCGGAGAAATAATGAAAGTGCTGAAGGAGCTTGAGCAAGAGGTAAATAGAAAAGGCGGTGAGAAAGAACCGCCGGAGTCCAGCCAGCAGGTAGAGAAGCGCTAGGGACTGGAGTTTTTGAAGAGCCAAGATTGTTGCATGAATAAAAAGGATCTCAGCGAGCGCGATATTTGCAGCAAGTTCATCGGCCCAGCCGTCAAGCGGGCAGGATGGGACGGCATGTTGCAAATTCGCGAAGAGGTCGCCTTCACTAAGGGAAGGATCATTGTTCGCTGCAAGCTTGTGTCACGCGTCAAGGCCACCCGAACTCAGGTCTCCAGCGGTGATCTCCTTGTCGTGATCACGGGCGCTGGCGTCACCACCCCGGCCCTATTGGATAAGGATCTTGGTGAGGCGTACGTGAGTCAGCATGTTGGCCTGATAAAAAGCCACCGACAGGCGACTGTCTCGTTGGCTTCTTCTTTGCCTAATGGCACCTATGGGCGGGCGCGCCGAATTAGTGAAGAGAGCTTATGGCGCAGGAAAACCCGGTCTGAATCTCGACAACATTCGTTCCCTGCCAATTCCACTCCCACCTCTCGCAGAACAGGAGCGCATTGTTGCCAAGGTGGATGAACTGATGGCACTCTGTGACCGACTGGAAGAGCATCTCACCACTGCCCGAACTGAGAGTCGTCGCCTACTCGATGCAATCCTCGATCAGGCTTTGAACGCTGATTGTGTACAGAGCGATGTGCTGGAAGGATCGTAAGATGTACCAAACTCCTGAGCAGGATTGGCGGTGCGGAGGTAGGGGGCTGAAGGTGGACGAGTGGAACTGATTGTCCCCAGTGTCTTCGCAGTCGATGAAAAGACCGCTCGGAAGAATCGCATTCAACGGCTCGCAGAGCGCTCCCGGCGGATCGACGGTAGTCTCGCGACTTTTACCCGAGGTCGGCTCAAAGGGCTCTTGTTCGAGTCAAGCGACGGAATGGGAACGATACTAATTGTTCCGCCAAAATCCAAGAACCTCCCCGAAAACTATGGCACCATCCTCGGCGCTGAAGTCGATGCCCGAAATGAAGAGGTAGATGTCTCGAACGGTATATGGCTCCGGAATCCTTTGGCAGACGTTCAAGCTGCAGGAAACCCTTACGAGCAGGAAATTCAGAACGTTCTTGATTCTTGGCGAGGGGCGTTTTCTTACGTTTCGGAGGACCCGGAAAAACACATAGAGGGTCTTCGGGGACCACAGATTGGTGCTTTGCATGCAATCCATGCCCATTGGGTAGTTTCGAACTCGCCGGCGACGATCGTTATGCCAACCGGAACCGGGAAAACCGAGACGATGCTGTCCATCCTAGTCACGGCAAGATGTCGCAGACTCTTGGTAGTTGTTCCTTCAGATGTGTTACGCAATCAGATCGCTGAGAAGTTTGTTACCTTGGGCTTGCTCAAGAAACCGGGCCTCGGGCTGCTTTCGTCTAGTGCCCAATTTCCATTCGTCTGCAAACTTGAACATATTCCCCAAGACATAGCCGAACTGGATGACCTAGCGGCACGGGCACAGGTGTTGATTACAACGAGTTCCATTGTTGGGCAATGTTGCGAGGAGCTTCAAAACCGGTTCGCCCACCACTGTCCTTATCTGTTCATCGACGAAGCGCACCANNACCATGCAGAGGCACCCACATGGAGCGCGTTTAAGGCTCGTTTTTCTAACTGTCGGGTTGTCCAGTTCACCGCGACGCCGTTCAGAGAGGACGGACGCCCACTGGACGGGACCATAGTGTTCAAGTATCCGCTAAAGAAAGCGCAAGAAGACGGTTATTTCAAGCCGATCAATTTCGAACAGGTGACGGCCTTTAATCTTAAGAAGGCAGACAAAGAGATTGCCAAGGCGGCAATTCGACGACTGCGCGCAGAACTCGATAAAGGCCATATCCTCATGGCACGCGTCGAGAATGTAAAGAGAGCGGAGCAAGTCTACGAGCTTTACAAGTCGGAAACGGACCTGAAACCCGTTCAATTGCATACGGGAGTCGCTTCCGCAAAGGCTCGCGATCTTGCGCGGCGGCAGCTTATATCCAAGGAGTCGCGCATCGTTGTTTGTGTGGACATGCTTGGAGAAGGCTTCGATCTACCCGAGCTCAAAATCGCCGCATTTCATGACATTCGGAAATCTCTTGCTGTAACCCTCCAGTTGGCGGGCCGCTTCACCAGGGCACGTGAAGATCTCGGCAATGCGACGTTTATTGCGAACGTTGCCGACGTGAATGTACGGGATGAGTTGCGAAAGCTATACACTCGCGATCCGGACTGGAATGTTTTACTTCCGGCTCTGAGCGAACGAATGATAGGAGAGCAAAGTTCTCTTCAAGATTTCATACGCGATTTTGCTGAGTTTCCCGCTGAGATTCCGCTCAAGGCTGTAAAACCGGCGACCAGTGCCGTTGTGTACGCAACGGAATGTGACGATTGGCAACCCGAGCGCTTTAGGGATGGCATCCCGGCTCCTGATTCTTGCGCGCGCATTCACCACTCGATCAATCCGCATCAGAATACTCTCGTCGTGGTCACCGCCCGTCGTGTCGGGATGCTCTGGACGGATTCGGAAAGCATGTTTGGATGGGAGTGGGAGCTCTATGTTGTCTATTGGTCCTCCGAAAAGAATCTTCTCTTCATCAATAGTTCGAGCAACAAGGGAGAATTCGGTGCCTTGGCGCAAGCATTGACGGGGAACCGGGCAACGTTGATTTCGGGACCTTGCGTATTTAGAACCTTTTCAGGTATCAATCGACTCCGACTGCAAAATGTGGGATTGACTGAGCAGATCGGCCGCAATGTCCGATATACCGGGCGAATGGGTTCCGACGTTGAGTCGCGACTGACCCAAGCGCATCTTGGAAATGCCCAAAAATCGGTTCTTGCGGGCGTGGGATTCGAGAATGGCACCCTAAGCTCTATAGGCGCTTCACGTAAAGGCAGAATTTGGTCTCAAAAGCGCGAGCATCTCGACAAGTTTGTCGCCTGGTGCGACGGGATCGGCGCGAAGTTATTGAACAACTCGATCGACCCCGACCAGGTCCNNTGTTCCCACGATAATCACGCAAAGACCCGAGAAGATGCCTCTGAGCATCGATTGGCCCGAATCGGTCTATACCGAGTATGAAAACAATTGGTTCTGCACTCTCGGGGACACCGAGTACTCAATGAGCGAACTCAGCATTAACCTCGTTAACCCCACTTTGGGAGGGCCGCTTCGTTTTGAGATGGCAGCGGAGGATGCGCGAGTGGAATTTGAGTTGGAGCTGTTCGGTGAGGAGGGACATGAGAACTTCCGCTTTGTTGGTCGTGGCGAAATACAATCCGATGTAAAGCATGGCAGAGGAGCGCAGCCACATTCTTTGGCGAGCTTTTTCTACGAGGACCCTCCGGTCATTTGGTTTGCCGACGGATCGTCGCTAGAGGGCAATCAATACATCGTATTGAGAAGTCCGCAGCCTTTATTCAATTCGACCCGCGCCATTGCATGGGATTGGGCAGGCGTTGATATCACGAGCGAATCGCAGGGAGAGCAGAGGCAACAAAACACAGTTCAAGCCCGAGTGATTCGCGAGCTCATGCAGAGCGAAGAGTATAACGTCGTTTTCGACGATGACGGTTCAGGCGAACTAGCGGATGTTGTTACGATACGTGTCGTCGGGGGTTTAGACGCTCCAACCAAGGTCGAGATCGGCTTGTATCACTGCAAATACTCACAAGAAGCGACCCCCGGTCACCGGGTACACGATCTCTACGAAGTCTGTGGGCAGGCACAGAAGAGCATTTGGTGGGCGGCCTCTCCGCTGAAGAAAGGCGATCTATTAACCCATCTCATGCGGCGCGAGAGTCTGCGGGTGGATAAAGCCAGACCTTCACGATTTGAGCGCGGCAGTATCGAAACACTGCAAACGATCCGCGAAATAGCCCATGTTGTACCTGTGTCCTTAACCGTTGCAATCGTTCAACCCGGTGTCTCCAAATCTCAACTCTCGAATGACCAACTCCAGTTGTTGGGTGTCACCGAGAACTATCTGAGTGAAATGTACCAACTCGGGTTTCGCGTCATAGTGAACGCATAGCCGAGTGCGCACTATTCGGACACGCGGCGCAAAGGTTTCGGCAAACGCGGGCGCGGCGATATCTTCTCTTGACGCGGCAATAGTATGTCCGCCGACATAACCTCGAACATCGCGCGCGCATCTTTTCGGGTCAGCACTAGCAAATGCCCATACCCAAGGGTGCCGGTGATACTCCACTCATACGTGCTCACCAGCATGTCCTCGATGCCATCGCCATTCAAATCGGCGTGCATCACGTCCCACAACGCTTTGCCCATGCCACGATACGTAACCGCGAGATGGTGTGGCGACTGATCGGTGACCACCTTTTGTGGGCCATGCGAGGAAGAACCGCCGCATTTGGCTGAGGTTGACAACCCCAAATCCGCGTCCAAATTGGGCGGACAGATTATTTGCCAATTGCTTAATCAACTCGTCGCCGTAATTGGCGCGCGCCGCGCCTCCTTGCTCCGATTGCACGATTCGTCGTCCGATCTCCCAGTACGTGGCGGTCATGATGGAATTGACATTCCGGGCAGCAGTAGAGCGGGCTGTTTTGAGCAGCTCAACGATTTCGGCACGGATGTTGTTGTAGTTCTCTGGAATGATTGTCATGTTCGTCATTGCGATTTCTCCATCGTAAATTGTTGTCACTGTCATATCCCTACCCCAAGTCCTTGTGCGACGGATGGGGCTTGGCTGATTTCCAGGGCGGATGTTTTCGAAACATCGGCTCCGAGTTGAGGGCTGAGTTTTTTCATGTCGTCAGTGAAGAGCGTGGCCTGGTGGCTGGCGCGGGAGAGGGAGACGTAGGCGAAGCGGGAGTTGAGCAGGTCGGGGTGGACGCTGGTATCGGCGTGAACGAGGACGCGTTCGGCGGTGAGGCCCTGGGAACTGTGACTGGTGACGGCATAGCCGTGGTCGAAATGACGGTGCTCGCTGGGGTTGAACTCGATGTGGCGATTGTTGTCGAGGCGGGCAGAAAGGCGTCCATCGGGATGGACGGCCTCGATGACGGCCAGTTCGCGGTTGGCAACACCGAGCGACTTGTCGGGCGCGGTGAATTGGATGCGGTCGCCTACGGAGAACTCGCGGTCGTTCTCGCGGTAGACGTTGACGCCGGTTAGGCGGCGGGGATCGTAAGTGGCGCGTTCTCCGTTGGCTTTCTCGACCGTAAGTTGGTTTGCGGATGGATTGATGGCGGCGACCGTTGCGTAACTGGCCGCGTCGATCCCGATGGCTTTGCTGCCGCGCGTGTAGCGGACAACATCGTCGATCTCGTAGTGTCTGGCCCAAGAGCGTTCGGCCCCGGTCATGTCCTGGCGCGAAACCAAGACGCTGAACGTATGATCTTCTGGGGCAAGCACACAGGTGGCTTTCAACTCCTGGCGAACGGCGACGTTTAGTTCGCGGCGGGACGCATTGTCCGGTGAGACGATGAGTGTACTGGCGGGCGATTCGACGTAGCTCTTGGCGATGGCGCGGACGCGCTCTTCGCGGTCGGGGATTTCCCGCACGCGGCCTTGCTGACGGAGTGTGTTTAGCGCGGCGGGGACTTGGCCAGTCGCCAGCATTTCGACGGCGGATTTCAGGGCCGGGTCTTTTTGGCGGACGATCTCGTCGAGCTTGGCGGTACGCATTCCGGCCTCCTGCAGTTGCTCGAACGGGCGTCCGGCTTCGACGCCTTGATGCTGGCGCGTATCGCCGATCAGAAGCACGCGGTCATTGGTGCCGAGCCGTGCAAGGAACTCGCGCATTTGGTTCGTACTAGCAAGGCTGGATTCGTCAATCATAAGAAATCGTTTCTGTTCTGGATTGTGTTCCGCGTTCTGTCCACGGGCAAGAAAGCCTTGCAGTGTTCCGGCGTGGACACCGGCCTGTTCCAGTTGCTTCGCGGCGCGGGAGGTCGGGGCGNNTGAGTGTGGTGGTCTTGCCCGCGCCGGCAAAACCTTGGATTCCTTGGATGCGGTCGGGCGCGCTGAGCACATCTTCGACCACGCTTTTTTGCGCGTGGTTGAGATGTTCATGCCGGTCGGCAACGGCGATGGCCTGCGGGCGCGAAAGAACTGGCTCGACCTGATTTTTCCCCTCGCGCATCCGATGAAGAATTTCCTGTTCGGCGGCAATGGTTTTGGCGGTAGTGAACTGACGGCCCGGAACGCCCTGCTGCCGCTCGACAATTTGGAATTCCCCAGAGGCCAATCGGGCGTCAAGATGGGCGCAAACCTGGGCATGGGTGATGTCGCCCATGCCGCGCCGGAGTCCGTCGCGGATCAGGGCGCGTTCATCGACGACCGCCTCGCGCTCGAAATTCTTGTCGCGGGAAAAAGTGACCGATTCGCGGACACGGTCCACCGAGTTTACGGGCTTCTCTTGATGTTGTGAGCGTTCCTGGGCGGCGCGGACAACGGCTTCGGCCTGGTATCCGAAGTCGGCGGCTACCTTGCGGTGCGCGGCCATTACTTCTCCCGGCGAATGGATTTCCTTACGGTCGCGGGTCGAGTGCGCGGCGATCTCGGCAGCTTCCTTCCCGGAGTGGCCGGTGCGTTCGAGGTGCTCGCGAATCTGTTGGCTGCGGGGGCTGGATGCGTCGAGATACTCCTGCGTGTAGCCCTTGATCTCCGGCGCACCGCTCCGCCCGGTTGCGATTTCGTAACCGAGTTGGCGGAGTTTGTAGGTCAGTTCGGATTGATAGACCGCAGTGGCGAACTGCTGTGAAGCGAAAAGACTGTGCGGCTGGATGGCGCGTGGTTGGCCGTTGTCGCGCTCGGTGACGTTGAAAACGACTGCGTGTGTATGCAGTTGCGGCGCGACGTAGCCATCGACCGGACGGGCCGTGTCGTGTTCGAATTTGGCGGCAATAAACTTGCCCGTGGTCTCGGGTGGATGATTGCCGCCGATCCGCGCTTGCGTGTAGCGTTCAAGCTGGTCAAGGGCGACGCGGACGCTTTCCCGGTGCGCTTCGCGAACACGTTCATCGCCACCGACAAGCGCCGTCAGCGAGACGGACTTGGGCGCGGAGAAAGTCGCGTCCCAACCGGCCCGGTGTTCCATCGTTTTAACGGTCTTGCCGTCGGCGTCCTGATATTCATACGACGCTCGTTGTCGTACCAACTGTTCGTCGGTTTGCGGATGCTGGCCTTGGCTGAGTTTGGCAAAATCCTCGGCGGAGACGGCCCCGGCAAGACCGAAATGCGCGGCCAAGTGGCCTTGCCACTCGCCCGCAATCACGCCGCGCTGCGACCAATAGTTCTGCTCCTTGGCGGTGAACTCCTTCTGGTGATAAGTCTGCGCTTGGCCTGCGGAAAGCGGTTTGGAGATGGTCAGCATGGCTTAAATCTTCGGGCCAAAGTTCAAGTTGGTTTGACGTTCTTCTTGTGCTTCACTGGCGGCCTTCGTCACCGTATTTTGCTTGCTGTGTTCATCGCTCGTAGGCTTCGATTCGACACGGAGTGCGGATTCTGAATGCACATCCTTGTTTACAGTGTCCGATTGTTCCTTTTGCTCCTTTTGCGATTCGCGCACGATGAAGTCGTCCTCCAGGCGTTCGATAAACTTCGGCTTCGACGCTGGAACTTCCAGCAACGGAAACGAGAACCGCGTCACATAATTGCCGTGCTTGAGATAGGCGTTAAGGTTTTCCAGCCCGCTGATTTCGGAGTCCAGCACCAGCGGCTCGGTCTGCCGGTCGAGCGAAAAGTTCCTGCCGTCACGGGAGCCGTCGAAGTGCGTTTCCTTCATGCGCTCGATCTCCACCTTGCCGATGGCGCGGCTGACCCACTCGGCGGCATTCGGTTCGGTCGTCTTCAGAAAAATCTTCGTGGCCGGTTGCGAAAGCATGACCTCGGCAAGGTGGCCGTAGATGACTTCCAACTGCGCTTTGCCCTGGAAACCGAGCACGATTGGGTTGCGTGACTTGCGGTTCTCGGTGATGGCGGTATGCAGTTGCGGCAGTTTTTGCAGACTGGCGAGTTCGTCGAGCACNNCATTCGGCTTTCGCATCTTCTTTCTTTGGAAGCAGCCGGAAACTGTCGGCGACGAGGCTCAACGAGCCAAGCACACCGGAGCGTTGGTGCGGCGCGGATGGGTCGATCAGCGAGGCCAGTTCGGTGTTCTTCACGCGGTGGTCGATCTCCTCCGGGTGCGACATCCACTGCACCAACTGCTGCGGCGAGGGCAGTTCGAGAAGCAAATGGGCGAATATTTTCTGCGGGCTTTCGATGAAAAACTCGCCCTTCTTGTCATTGGTGGGTTGGAAGAGTGACGCGGCAACCGTTCGGGCCTCGGCGCGTCGGACCAATTCCTCCGACGGCCCCCAGTACGGGCACCGGCGGTCGAGCGGATTGAGGACTACGTCGCCGCGATGCGCGTCATAGAACCGCTCGATAAATTCGCAGGCCGGGTCATAAAGAATGGCGGAGTGGCCGCGCGACTGGATCTGCCGCAGCATTTGCATGATGATGGTGGTTTTGCCGCTGCCAGTGTCGCCGATGATCTCGAAGTGCTGGTCCTCGGCGCGCAGCGGGACACGCAACATTTCGCGACAGTGGTTTACCTTGAGGCCGATGCCAGTACCTTGAATGGCCTTGTTAAATTGCTTTGGCGTCACGAAAACCGGCCCCTTCAGTCGTCGTCCGTACTTCATTTCCTTGCGGCGGAGAATGTCTTTGCGAATGGCGAACGGAAGCTGCGCCAGTAGCGCGAGCACTCCGAAGATGAGTGGCCACTGAAACAGATCGACAATCGTTGCTCCGCCGTAGACCTGCTGCCTGAAATAGCCCACAAGGGAGCTGTTTTGGTAGACGGTCGGCACGCTGCGGTAGAGGTAGATCATGCCGAGCTGGCGGGCGGAATCGGACAAAACCAGCGGGATGGGCTGGGCATTCGCTTGCGGCGTCGATCCCGCCGCAACATCCACATCGCGGGCGTACAAGGCGTGGCCTTTCCTGTCGGCCATGAGCAGCAATTGATACTTGCTGGACTGGCGAATACTCGCCACGATGGTGGTCTTTATATAGATCGGGAGATCGAACTGTTGTAGCGGAGTGAGCACGAACGCGAAATGGAGGTAGACGAACAAACCTGTCAGAACCACAGCAAAAAAGACCGCGCCGAAAGTGTAAATCGGCTTGTGCGGTGGCCAAATGATGGTTTCTTTCCGTCCCCAGTTGGTTTCAGGCATGGCGTTTTTCCTCCTCGTTTTCGGCGGCGTACTGCGCGACGACCTCGCGGGCGGCGCGGTGCTTGTTGGTTTTCACGTTGCGCATCAACTCCTGGTATTGCTCGGTGCTCATTCGCTCACCGCACGCAACCGGCGAAAGCGCGTTGGTCAAAAACAGTTGCAAGGCGACGATTTCGGTCATGATTTGGTCAGGGCCAACGGCAAGCGTTGACCCATAAGCCTCGCGCAATAACACCTCGCGTGCCCACTCGCGGAGGTTCTGCCCCTGAGCTTCCGCTTTTTCCATCAGGGCCTTTTGCTCTTCTTGCGTAAATCGCGTGGCGACGCTTTGGGTACGGCTTTCGCGGCCCCTTGTTCGAGAAAGACGGGTTTCGATTCCCAATGTGTCAGCGGTCATTCGTTTGCCCTTTCTTGGCGTATGCGACCACGGTTCCGAATGGAACCGTGGAAATCGCACTGTACGCACAAGTCTTTATCTTTCCGCGTGGTACCAAATGGAACCGTTCTGGTTCCAAACGCGACCCTTCGAGGGGTGGAGTGTCTAAATTCACCCGGTGCGGAGCACCGTTCTTGCTCCGGTGCGTAATCTGAGGGCAAATCATGCCTTCAACACCCGCGCAGAAGCCGTGGGTTCCACCCCGGAGGATTGCTTCTTCGTTGGCTGCTCCGGTGCTTCTGTCGCGTCCTTGCTTGGGCCTCTGCGGACGCGCAACGCCGGAGCAACTTGTTTGGCTTGGGGCATCTTCAGAAAGTCCTGGAAGTCCCGGTCTTTCGAGAAAACATAGGTGAGCGCCTTGTCCACTACATCGTCGGCGGATGCGTGGACAAAGGCGGCGTATTGATCGACCTG
>PMMJ01000170.1 GCA_003162255.1 Acidobacteriaceae bacterium
GTCGTCGACAACTCGGTCGACGAAGCGCTAGCCGGTTACGCCGACAAAATCGACGTCACCATCCACCTCGATAATTCCATCACCGTAGTCGATAACGGACGCGGCATTCCCGTCGACAACATGGACATCGACGGCGAGAAAATTCCCGCCGCGCAGGTCGTCATGACCACGCTGCACGCTGGCGGTAAGTTCGACAGTAACTCCTACAAAGTTTCCGGAGGATTGCACGGCGTAGGTGTAAGTTGCGTTAACGCACTAAGCGAAGAGCTCGACCTGGAAATCTGGCGCGACGGTTTCACCTGGGAGCAGACTTACTCGAAAGGCGAGCCCACCAGCAAACTCCGGAAAACCGGCGCGGCCAAGATCAAGACGGGCACCAAGGTTCACTTCGTGCCCGACAAATCGATTTTCACCACCACCCTCGAATACAACTTCGACACCCTCTCGCAGCGCCTGCGCGAACTGGCATTCCTCAACAAGGGCCTGGTCATCACCCTCACCGACGAGCGCCAGACCGACTCCAAGACTAACGAAGCCAAGCGCGCCGAGTTCAAGTACAACGGCGGCATCGCCGAATTCATCAAGCACCTGAACCGCGGCAAGCAGACGCTCCACGACAAACCGATCTACATGGAAGCCGACAAAGATCAGGTGCATATCGAGATCGGCTTGCAATACAACGACGCTTACTCCGAATCCGTTTTTAGTTTTGCGAATAACATCAACACCGTCGATGGCGGCACGCATCTCTCCGGCTTCCGCACTTCGCTGACCCGCACCATCAACTACGCCGGACAGCAGATGGGCTTGTTCAAAGACGTAAAAGAAAATCTCACCGGAGACGACGTTCGCGAAGGCCTGGTCGCCGTGATCAGCGTAAAGCTGCCGCAGCCACAGTTCGAAGGCCAGACCAAAGGCAAGCTGAATTCCGACATAGCCGGCATAGTGCAGACCGTGGTCAATGAAAAGCTGGGCGCATTCTTCGAACAGAACACCGCCGTAGCCCGCAAGATTATCAACAAGGCCATCGACGCCGCCCGAGCGAGAGAAGCCGCCCGCAAGGCCCGCGACCTCACGCGCCGCAAAGGCGCGCTCGATGGCGGAGGACTTCCCGGCAAATTGGCCGACTGCTCCGAGCGTGATCCCAACCGCTGCGAGCTTTTCCTGGTCGAAGGAGAATCCGCAGGCGGCACCGCCAAACAGGGCCGCGACCGACGCTTTCAGGCCATCCTCCCGCTCAAGGGAAAAATTCTAAACGTGGAAAAAGCGCGCTACGACAAGATGCTGGCCCACGAGGAAATTCGCTGCCTGATCACTGCGCTGGGCACCGGCATTTCGAAAGAAGATTTCGATCCCACGAAAGTTCGCTACGGCAAAATTATTCTGATGACCGACGCCGACGTCGACGGCTCGCACATCCGCACGCTGCTGTTGACGTTTTTCTTCCGCCACATGCAGGAACTGATCAAGCGCAGCAACGTCTACATCGCGCAGCCGCCGCTCTTCGGCATCCGGAAAGGCAAGTCGCACCAGTACATCAAGGACGAGAAAGAATTCGTCAAGGTCATGGTGAAGCGCGCCTCCGAAGGCCTCGTCATCCGCTACGGCGAAGGCGCCGCCAAGCTGGAAGGCGCGGCCCTGACTAAGTTCATCACCGTTCTGAACGAGTATCTCGGATTTCTCGACAAGCTAAACAAGCGCATACGCGAAGAGCAGATCACGACCCTGCTGCCTAAGTTGGACTTAGCCAAGCGGGCCGACTTCGAAGGCGACAAGAATACTCCGCCAAAGAAAATCGAGAAGCTCGAAAAAGAACTCAAGCGCCGGCAAAAGGACTTGAAGCTCAAGAGCGTGGAGACGCGCTTCGACGAAGAACATAATCTCTGGGCGCTGATCTTCGTGAACGCGCAGGGCGCCGAGCACATCGTCAACTGGGAACTGGCCGCGACCCCGGAATGCCGTCAGCTTATCGCCAAGTTCAAGCAGATCGAGCAGTATCTGGAGCCGCCCTTCGTGGTCGAGAGCGTCCCGAGACCCGCAAAGGCGAAGGCCAATGCGGATAAGACTGACGGCAAGAATGAAGACGCGAGCGAAGACGAAGTCGAAAGCAATGACGAAGCCGAGAACCTGAGCGCCTCCGAAAAGGAAGAAGCCGAAAAGGCGCAGAAGACGTCTGGCAAGCCGCCGGCGCTTAGAGTAAGAGCGAAAGAGCCCGAGATCGTCGAGAAAAATACTGCCCGCGAACTTTTCGACTACGTCTTAAACGAAGGCCGCAAAGAGTACACTGTCCAGCGTTACAAGGGCCTCGGAGAAATGACCGCCGAGCAGCTCTGGGAAACCACCATGGATCCCGAGCGCCGCACCCTCCTGCAAGTGAGGCTCGAAGACATAGCCGAGTGCGAAACCATCTTTACCACCCTGATGGGCGAAGACGTAGAAGCCCGCAGAAAATTCATCGAAGACAACGCGCTGGACGTGAAGAACTTGGATATCTAGGTTGTGTAGGGCGGGCGCCCTCGCCCGTCCAAGTCGAGCGGTTAAACGGCTTCCAGTCGTCGCTGATGAAGAGAAGGCGAGCGATAATCCGAGTTGACATCATCGGTTATAATAAGAAACAGTCGATAGCCCAGCGTGGCTGTAGTGGAAATTTTTGCTAAGTTCTTTGAAATCTGGATTTTGAGCGACGTAGTGAGTCGTAACTCATTGATTCGAACGGACGATAGTTCTGAGAAGTGACCATAACTCCTTTGTTGTCAAGATTTTGCCTTTAACTCCTTTAAGCCCAAAGATCTGGCGGGAATTTCCTGCTAACCCGATGATTCTAATAGATAGGGGGGAGGGGGGAGGGGTGCCAGAGACACCGTACTTCACCCCCGGATACGCCCGGTCAAATAAGACCCACAGGGCTCCGATCACGACGAAAACCAGGTAGCTGCCCTCCGGACCAACCGAGCCGCCCGTTAGCCATTCGGGACCGTGCAGGCTGGAGTTGATCAGGTGTCCGGGCAAAATCGCGCCGCTGTCGGGAACGGAGTACAGATAGCTCTCGCCCCAATCCCATGCCATGTGAAAGCCAATGGCCCACCATAGATCGCCCGTCCGGCGCAGCGTCAGGCATAAAAAAAAGCCAATCATTCCCGCCGCTACCAGCCCAGTCTTCGCTTCGCCCGGATTGCCGCCGTGGATGTATCCGAACAGCGCCGACAGAAGCGCCGCCGCCGGCCAGAAATTCATTCCCCGCGAGAGCACCCACTGCGAGTAGCCGCGCATCAGGAAATCCTCAAAGAATCCCGTCAGCAGAAAAAGCACGGCGTAAAACGCGGCAAATTTCCAGATGCGCGCGCCGTGCAAAACCAGCGCGCCGAACTCAAACGCGCCCACGCCGCGCAACGCCAGCATCAGAACGCTCAGTGACCCGATTCCCCACAGCGTCCCCACCCAGAAGTTTCGCCCAAAGGCGCGCCGAGCAGGCAAGCCGAAGTCGCCGAAGGGCCGGTTTTCAATGCGGGCCATCACGAAGCCAGGCAAGATCGCGGCCAGCATCATGCTGGCTTCGATCATCATGCGCCACCAGAGGACGCTTACATGCGACCGGAGCGACAATACCAACCAGCCTTCCAATTGAAAAATGACAAACCCCATGGCCAGGTAAACCAGCCAGCGCGTGCCCGGATACATTCCCTTGGCGCCGAGAAAAACATCGCGCAAAGGAAACTCGCGGCGCGTGCCCGTCGTTGATAGAGACGACGATTCAGGCAACAACGGAGACGCCGGTAACGACTCCGGTGAAGATGAAGACGCAGCCAGCTTTGCGTCATCCGCGACTGGCGGCTCCGGCTCGGCGGAAGAAGGGGACAACGGTTTGGTATCCATCTTTAGTTATCCAACGCTGTCCCGGACATGGTAAAACACTCGGTCCCCTCTGTTGCGCAAATGTTGCGACGATTTCTTCACTCCGATGCTTTCCGCGGTCCGCAATTTGCGGCGGCAGCGCTGCTGCTCGCCTATCTTCTGCAGTGTTGCTGGCTGGTACGGGTGCAGACGCTGCATGACTTGGCGCCGAACTCCGACCAGGCTCTTCGCATCTATCAGGGTCTCGAGCAGTGGAAAAGCGGCGTCATTGCGGGAACTCCCGAAGCGCTGGGCTCGAAAGTCGCCGCCGGTGGGCCTTCTGCGAGCCGGGACAGCCATCTCCGCGTGCGCGACGGTTACGATCAAGACCGCTCGCCGCTCTACTATCTCGTCGCCGCCGCGCCGCTTCTGTTGCGTCCCGGTTCGTGGTTGTCGAGTTCTCTTCAGCCGTTTCTGGCTGCGGCGCCTTACATGTTCTTCGGCGTCATGCTTGGGGCCTCGCTTTGGTACGTGGCGCGCCGGCTGTACGGCAATGCTGGCGGATACATCGCGCTCGCACTCTACTGCTTTTCTCCCGCCATGATCGTGAACGTGGCCGGAGCCCAGAGTCTGGGTGAAATGGGCGCAGTGTGGGGAGCATTCGGAACCGTGTTTACCGCAATTGCAGTGGCGCACACACTCTACGCTCCCCGCGAAGTTGTGCTCTGGAACTGGCGTCGCATTCTGCTGCTGGGGTTGTCTCTGGCGCTGGCAGCGGGCAACCAGTTCTCTCTGGTAGTGCTGGCGCTGGTGACTTTGCCGCTCATGCTCTGGGTGGCGCCAGTGCGGCCGCGCGCTGTGTTTGCGATCTGGATCACCGCGATCGCAGTTGCCCTGGTACTGCTACTTAGCGCCTACCTTTTCCACCCAGCATTGTTCTGGCAAGGAATGTTACATGCGCGCTGGCTGAACTTTGAACCCGCCGCGTTTAGGATGTCGGCGTCCTACCGCAACGCATGGCAAACGATCTTTGCCGGCAGCCCTCCGCTGATGCTCGCCCTGCCCGTGGCGCTCATCGCATACCTCGGATGGAAGCGCGCCCGGTACTTCGGCAACACCGCGCCTCTCCTGATCGCGGCATTGTTGCTCATTTTGGCCCTGGGTGCTCCCAGTTTTCCGGGGCGAGGATTTCACTTGACCCTGCTGGTATTCCTTTTCGTCTTCGTCAGCGGGGTGTTCGCAGATCTGCTGGAGACTCGGCAGAGCCTGCCGGTGACGGCTGGCCTGTGTGGATTGCTGAGCGCCTCTGCTGTCTGGAACCTGGTCCAGTTGTGGCGTGTGTGATCTCCGCACGGGTTAAAATGACTCTATTACACTCGCAAGGATCGACTATGAGCACACCGACCCCGACTCCGATATCGAAGACGATCTACGTGACGCGCACCGGCCTCCCGCTCAGTTTCACGTTCGAATGGCCTTTCCGACACGCCACGTCGGGCGCGGACTTTGACGTTCTGCACGCGGCGATCACGCTGGAAAACTCCGGCGGCTTGCGGGCGCTCGTGGCCGTGAATCTTTCGGTTACGCTGCGGGAAGTGCTGCCTTCGCTTGAGCCGAAAGACACGGAAGCTCCAATCATCAATGCTTTGCGCAAGGAGGTGGACCGCAAGCAAACGGAGTTCGTGAAATCCGGCAAGCTGGTGCCGCTACCTTTCTCCAGCCGCCACTACAGCTTCAAACTTAAGAAGTGGGTTTTCGGCGCTGCCAGTGACGAAGAGATCACACGTATGATCGAGCGCAAAGTGTACTGGCAGACGCGTCTGGTTGGCGGAGATGTGTGGCTGGGCGATCCGACCGAGGCTCTCTACCTCGATACCAGCAGCGATCACATTGTCGAAATTGCTGCTGGACTGGCGCAGCAGGGACTCTTCACCATGGCTCGGCGTTACGCTGCAGCGCTTCCCGCTCTGATGGATCAAAAAGGGCGCTTCGAATCTGAGATGGCCGTAGCCCTTCAACAACTGGAAGATAAGCACGCCTTCGAGCGCGGCTAGACCGTGGAGCGGACGCTCTTGTCTGCTCCTTTGATCTCGATTTTGATCCTGGGTTCTGACTTCGTGTTCGATCTCGAACGCCGTTGACCTCGATTCCCCGATTGCTGGAATCGACGTGAAAAGCAGCGGATAAGAGTGTCCGCTCCACTCCAGCCGAACTACCACACACGGCAAGCGTTCTCCCGCACCATTGGCTGGCCTGGCTTGCAGTGAAATGCGTCGCGAAATTCCTTCATGTTCGCCGCCACGCCATTCGCTCTATACTTCTCTGGCGAGTGGGGATCCACGGTCGCCCGCAGCCGCTTGTTTTCATTGCGCTCGTTCGTGCACCAGCTTTGCCCATAGGCGACAAAGAAGCGCTGCTCCGGCGTCAACCCGTCCAACGGTTCGAGCTTTTGATCCTTCGTGTCTTCCTTCCATGCCAGATAGGCCAGGAGCGTTCCGCCGAGGTCCGCCAGATCCTCGCCGTTGGTCAGTTTGCCGTTGATCTTGATGTCGTCGATGATGGTGTATCCGGAATACTGATCGACCACGCACTGGGCACGCTGCTCAAACTCCTTGCGGTCGGCATCCGTCCACCAGTTGCGTAAATTGCCCTGCGCGTCGAACTGGCTGCCCTCGTCGTCAAAGGCATGCGTGAGCTCGTGGCCCATGGTGGCGCCGGTGTCGCCATAGTTGGGAGCGGCGTCGGACAGCGCGCTAAACAGCGGGGGCTGCAGCACTCCTGCGGGAAAATTGATGTCGTTTCTCTGCGGATCGTAATCCGCATTGACGGTGGGCGGCGTCATGTCCCACTCCTTGCGATCCACCGGCTTGCCGATTTTCGCGAGCCAGCGGTGAAACTCGAACCAGGACGCGCGTTCCGAGTTTCCAATTTCGTCTCCGCGCACGATCTCCAGCGAACTGTAGTCGCGCCAGGTGTCGGGATAACCGATCTTGTTCGCAATCGCACGCAACTTCGTGAGCGCCTGCTCCTTGGTCGCCGCTCCCATCCAGGGCAGAGCCTGGATCTCGCTCTGCATGGCCGCTTCGACCTCTTGCACAATTTTCAGCGCTGCCTGTTTCGCCTGCGGACTGAAGTACCTCGCTACATACGCCTGGCCCAACGCTTCTCCCAGGTCGTTGTCGACGTCATTGGTGCAGCGCTTCCAGCGGGGCGGAAGTTCCTCCTGTCCGCGCAGAGTCTTGCCGTAGAAATTAAAGTTTTCTTTCACGAATGCCGCGGACAGGCTCAGGGCCGCATCGTGCGTCGCATGCCAGCGCAGATAGGTCTTCCAGTCTGACAAACTTTCCTTTTCGATCTCTTCACTCATGACATGGAAATAGTCCGGCGTCACCACGTTCAGCGACGCGAGCGATCCCACGCCGATTTTTGTGAAATACGCGTTCCAGCCGAAAGTGGGCGCCAGTTTTCCCAGATCCTCCACGGTCATTTTGTGATAGAGCTTGGGCGGATCTCGGCGTTCGACGCGGGTCATCTGGCCCTTGGCTAACGCCGTCTCGATGCGCATCACCGTCGCTGCTTCCGTGGCCGCGTCGGCCGGCTTGTCTCCGAGCAGCGCAAACATGTTGGCGACGTGCGCCAGGTAAGCCTCGCGCAGCTTTTGGGACTCGGGATCATCCTTAAGATAATAATCAAGGTCTTGCAGGCCGAGTCCGCCCTGGTCGGCCTCGGCGATCACGTGCGTAGAGTCCTTGAAGTCCTGATTCGAACGGAACGTGAACAGGGTTCCGCCGCCGTAGAGCGAAGGCGGAAATTGCGCGGTCGCGGCATACTCCGCGAGATCCTGCTTCGACTTCAGACCGGCGATGCGCTCCAGTTGCGGCAACAGAGGCTTGGCGCCAAGCTTCTCAATGGCTGCCTCGTCCATGCACGACGCGTAGTAGTCGCCGATCTTCTGGGTCACGGCATCGCGCGTGGCGCTGGTTTTCGCCGCTTTTTCCAGAATCGCTCTCAACTGCGCGCGGTTTTCGTCCTCGAGCTTGCCGTACGTGCTCCAACTCGATTGGTCAGGCGGAATCGGATTCTTCTTGATCCAACCGCCGCAAGAGTAAGTGTAGAAATCCACGCACGGGTCAATGGTTCTATCCATTGCGGAAACATCGAGCACCGGTGCGGACGAAGAGTTTTGGGCACAGGCTGGCAGAACGTACCAAAGTACCGCCAGCAGCAGAGCGGAGATTTTCCAGTTCATAGGTTTTTTGGCGCGCGAAGTTGCTCTCTGAGATTATCGCTTCGTTCAAAACTTATCCAGCGTCAATGACCCGTTGGTCCAAGTAGTCAGACGTTGGCACGGAGTTTTGGTTAGGGGGCTTCCGACAAAAAGCGGGGTGGCGCGGACACTCCTGGTCGCGAAATGCTGGAGTTGGCGGCCCTGTCCGCGAATCTGGTAAACTCCGCACATGGTTGGCGAACAGGGGTGTCCCCCTGACATATGCTGAGCCAGCGCATGCTGTACGTTAGTACACCCCGCGTTAGTATCCTCTTCAGCTATAACACGTCCACCTATTACTCCCTGCTCTTTACACCCTATGTTTCGATTCCCACGTAGCAAACACGACCGACGATGTAGTCGCCGGGCTTTTGGCCGTCTTCCAGGTTTATTACTTCAATCGGGTAAGACGGGTTGTGTGGACGCAGGATCAAGTGCCCGTCCGCAGTCTCAACACACTTGATGGTGCAAGTCCCATCCTTACGCACGGCAAAGATGTTGCTTTCGCCCTTGCGATAGGGGGTCAGCGAATTATAGTGGCGGTCGAGCAGTAGGATGGCGCCAGGCATGATGCGGGGATACATGCTCATGCCTTGTTGCGCATCCGCCTTGATGATTACAAAGCGTTCCCACCCGCTGCGGTCGCCTTCGACTTCCTCCTTCAAGCGCTTCAAAAAGGTCTTCCTGAACTTCAGGATCCCCTTGACATACATGCTGAGAATCAACGCCTCGGAGGCCGCGATTTGCGGGTCGGCGACCACCACGTTGTCGAATTCGTCCTCGCTCGGCGGGAGGATCGAGGCGCGCTTGTTCACTTCGGCGGGATCGATCAGGTCAAGCACGGAAAGATGCTGCACGTTTAAAACCTTGTCCATGCCTTCCAAGCTGAGGCCGCGCTTGCGGTTCAGGAAGTTGGAAATGTGGGCTTGCTTGAAGCCGGTCTGTTCCGCCAGACGTAAGCCAGTGAGTTCCCCGGCGTCAATCCGTTCCCAGAGGAGGTTGCGGAGGTTTTCTTGAAGCATGCGGAATTTCATCGGCGGAGTATAACACGTTGCAATAGCCGAATGCTATTTGTGTTACAAGTACAACATCCATAAGGGAATAAAGATCTTGACTTAGTCGCCGCCGAGCTATACGGTAAATTTATTATATGTCTTACAATGAACTTATATTGCAAGAAAGGTTGGCAGCCATGATAGAAGTAGGATCCCATGAGAACGAAGAACGATGCTTCGGGGAGTTCCGCCGAAAGGTACGCGCGGCGGAAGTGCTCTCGGCAGCGATGCAGCGGTTGCTGCAGTCCATTCACTTCAGCGGACGGTTGAGCGTCATTGTGCAGAATGGGCAGGTGCTCAAGTCCGGTTACGAGGAGGGATACTTTCGGCAACCGGAGCCGGCGGTCGCTGCACGGCTGCAGTGAACCGCTTCATACCTAATTAAATAGCATCACAGGTCATCGTAAGAGAAACGAGCCCTGGACCGAGAAATCGGCACCAGGGCTTTTTGGTTTGAACGTTTTTCATTTCATACAGAGAGGCAATCATGAACTTCATAGGCAGGATGGAAGGCGAGGAAATCCAAGTCGAACTGAAGTATTGCGAACGATGCGGCGGATTGTGGCTGCGCCCGCGGGGAACAGACGGAGTGTATTCCGCCAGCTGCCGCGAGCGTTTAGCGGCAATGCCAGACCCTGGGGAGGCGCCGCCCCGCAAGGCGCGCCGCCGAAGAGCGCCCGCGCAAGGAACGAGTGTTCAAGAAGCTCCAAGAGAGGACCTTCAGAGTTCAGGCTGGATTGAATGTCTGCAGGGCGTGGCCGCGATGGAGGTATGGGCATGACCAGCGCACAAACGACCAGTATCCACGCATGGAATCTGATGGGGCAGGCCGAGCCACCGCTGCCGGTGGTGTTTGGCGAAAACGGAAGTGGACCTATGGCCCTACCGCAGGCGCACGGCGGCGCTGCTGCGGCGGTACGCTCGGGCTTCGATCGAGGTGGGAAGGCTGCCGTCTCTGCTGGGGCGCGAGTTTTTCCGTACGCGGGTCACGTCGTACACGTTGAGGAATTTTGAGGATGTCGTAATTTTTGTGACCGACATGGAGCACGCGATCGAGAGGCTGAACACACTCGACAAAAAACTGCTGGCCATGAACATTCTGGAGGAATACACGATACCGGAGGTCGCGCGACTGCTCGGTTGCACCCAAAGAACGATCGAGCGCTTCCTCCAAGATGCACTTGACCAACTCTCTCGGATATTACTCGCGGGTGGCTTGATGGAGACATTACCAACTGCGGAGAGGGAGCAGGAAATTTGGCGGGAAAGTTGTCAAGAGGGTAAAAATTACAATTTCGCGGTAAGTGACTCAAACGAAGGCAAAAATAAATGTCGAAAAGTTGGCGGTACACCCCCCTCTGATTTGATATCCTAAACTTAAGAGTCGAGAAAATTCTGGAGGGGCGCGACGCAAATCGCGCCCTTTTTCTATTTGGGCAGGTTCCGGAAGTCTGCGGGGCCGGGGTTGTAGAATCAGGATAGTCGTAAGACGGAGATTTCGAGTTGCGACTGGAAGGCGAACCGAACACAGAATGGACATGACTTGGGTCACGGAACGAGTCGCGCTGGGCGGTGGAATCTGGAACGCTCGGAACATGGAGGAACTGGCGGAAGCCGGCGTGACCCACGTGCTTAACATGCAGATCGAGTTCGATGACCGGCCGCTGGCGGAGCCACACGGGATACGGGTGCTGTGGAATCCGACCGATGACGATTTTTTGCCGAAGTCTCCGGAGATGTTGAAACGCGGCGTTGATTTTGCGCTGGCCGCGCTGGACGAATCGGAGACGCGGCTCTACATTCATTGCGCGGCAGGAGTGCAC
>PMMJ01000102.1:0-2691 GCA_003162255.1 Acidobacteriaceae bacterium
ACGACACAGGTGGGATCCGGGCCACCGAATGGCGGCGTCGGGTGGGCTGCCGCTACGGGCGGCGTGGTGCGAGCGGCGGGCTGGTTGGCCTTAGCGGTGGGCGAGACGACTGGAGCTACGGGTTTTTGTGACGTATCCATTTGTCGATAATAGACCCGACAACGCTCGCGCGATATGGGGTCTTACCCGCTGACCGCTGCTAGCGTCGGATTCAGTGATCGAATCGATTGCGATCCAATGACCAATGACCGCGGAGCTTACTTCCCGATAGTCGCATCATCCACATAAGAGTAGCCAATTTCCAGTTTGACCACCGTGACGCCATTCGTGCTGACAGGACTCGCGAGACCGCACCCGCCGGTTTCCGGAACGTCGGGGATGGTCAATTTGGCTCCGTTTGGAACATGGGTATCCGTCCGCACGGAAACTACAGCGCAAAAACCAGGCTCCTGACTTGAGGCGACGATAATACCGGCAATGGGGCTTCCCTTCGCGGCAAACGAAAGCGACCCGCCACCTGTTCATCACTACTTCGAGTCAGAAAGCAGCTTTGCCTTGGCTTTTTGGAACTCGTCTTCGGTCAGGGCACCAGCGTCTTTGAGTTCCTTTAGCTTTCGGATTTCAGTGGCGAGGTCCACGGGTGGGGCTTGGCGGATGATCGTTACGGGAGTTGTTCCTCCTGGTAGGTAAGGCGCCATCATTCCCGTTGGAGAGGGAGTGCTGGCTTGCGCGGCTCCCACGGCGGGACGNNCTTGTCATCGACGAACCGAATCAAATACGGTTGGTCCCTCCCATATCCCGAGTCAGTGGTGAGGTAGTACGTATAGTAGACCATGTTGGCCTGTGCGCTTGTGCTATCTGGTGTGCCAAGTACGGCGACCACTTGGTCCTTGGTCATGCCGATGCGGATTTGATTGAGTTGATTCGCAGTGGCACATCCGCTCAGAAACGCGCATGCACAGATCGCAGCGACGAAGAGCTTTTTCATGATGGAAATAAGAAACGAGGAGTTCTAACCCGCGGAACCGCTGACAGGTTACCAAGAGGGGGTCTTAGGCGTCAACGTAGCGGGCAGCGCGGCCTCTGACCCATACCCCGCCTGCCCTCCAATCGCGATTTCTGGGAAGTATTTTTATTTACAGAAATCGGAGGACTGAGGACTGGGCAGCTCAGGCGGGTGCTGGCTGGGCCTTTAATTTTCGGAGTGAGTTTCCGCCAGAAGCTTGGCTGCCAGCCAGACTGGGCATAGAACTGCGTCCGCCATGAAAAAGTCCCTTGGGGCCAAAACCCTCGTTTACCCGACCCCGGTGTTTGTCGTNNGTCGCCGTCTCCCTCCGCAAAGCCACCGCCACCCATGGAAACATCGTGGCGCGCCAGGCCTTCACGATCAGCATTCCGTCCGAGAAACACGTCAAGGAGGCGGATTACCTGGGGCTGGTGTCAGGCAGGAGCGTGAACAAATTCGCCGCCGCCAAGCTGACGCCGGTGAAAAGCGACCTCGTCGACGCGCCCTACGTGCAGGAGTTCCCCCTAGTCCTGGAGTGCAGGCTCGCGCATACGTTTGAGCTGGGGTTGCACACGCAGNNGAGCTTGTGGGAAAGGCGTTCTCGGTGGGCAAGGCGCTTTGAAGACATACAAGCCGCCGCAGCGGACCTTTCCTCGTTCGGAGCCCTCCTCGCGGATGCAACCTGATGCAGCAGACACAAGAATTGAAGGCAATGGCGCAAGAAGCCGGATGTGATCTTGTCGGGATCGCGGATCTGCGACCCTTCAAATCGGAGCGAGCCACGGTAGCACTGGATTTGCTCGACCGATTCGCCAATGCGATTTCGGTCGCCGTTCACCTGGACGACGCAATTATCGACAGCATCGAAGGCGCTCCAACAATCGCCTATGCGCAGCACTACCGGAGGGTCAACGCGACCCTCGATGCAATCACGGTTCGGCTTGCGGGGTGGATCGAGTCGCGAGGCTACGCGGCGCACGCGATTCCGGCCTCCCAGGTCGTGGACACGAGCNNGGCTGGGGGCCGTTTCCCACAAGGCAGTGGCCCGCTTGGCTGGCATCGGCTGGCAAGGTAAGAGTCTGCTGTTCATAAGCCCGCAATTCGGCCCGCGCCTAAGGCTCGCGACCGTGCTGACGGACATGCCGCTCACTTTCGACAAACCCCTGAAGAACAGCTGCGGTTCCTGTGGCAAATGCGCGCAAGCGTGTCCAGCCGCCGCCATCAAAAATGTTCGGACGAAGGATAGGTATGGTAGCCGCGAAGATGCGCTCTACCTAGATCGGTGCGTCGAACAGACACTTCGTTCTAAAGCCAAAACTGAAATTGCAGCGCAAATCTGCGGCGTATGTGTTCGTGTTTGTCCATTCGGTCACGCGCACAGCAGAGGCCGTCCTCGTCAAAGNNAAGACCGAGGTTGGCGTTCGCAGTTTGCTTAAACACCCGAGATCATTCGTGCCCATCGCGATGTCGCTCGCCGCCCTCTCCGTGGTTATCGTTCACGTCGTAATGTTCGGCGCTGCGCGAGAACCCGACGAGGGCGCTGCTGCCCACATCTGGCAGATATTGATGGGGGCACAGATCCCGCTGGTCGCTTTCTTCATGATCAAGTGGCTGCCGCAGGCTCCACGAGCAGCGCTACCGATAGTCGCATTGCAGGTCATAGCAGTATTGGCTGCAATGGCCCC
>PMMJ01000102.1:2706-2886 GCA_003162255.1 Acidobacteriaceae bacterium
ATCGCTTGCGGATGGCCGCTGGTGTGGCTGCGTGGACCCCGCGGTCGACGCTTACAGGATGGTTGGGGTGCGCGCAGGCAAAGCAGTGGTTGACCGCGGCCCAGAGCCGCGAGGAGAGGAGCGGACTAAGGTAGCTGGATGATTTGGTGGCTAACGACGCCGTGGAGTCCGGCCCCGAGC
>PMMJ01000435.1 GCA_003162255.1 Acidobacteriaceae bacterium
AAAGCGATGCCCTGATACGAATCCCACTCTGGCTACGCGGCTAATAGTTCTTACTTGGCGCCCTGGGCGGCTCGGCGGTGAGAAGGCTTTCCGCTCCTCACCAGTTCCAGCAGTTCAATCATCTGCTTCAGCTTTTCCTGTCCGACGTGACGGAGAATCTCGCGTCCGTGCTTTTCGATTNNCCGCGCAGGATGCGCAGCGCGTTGTACTGCGTGCCGGTGAGCCCGAATTCCTTGAGCCGGGCCTCGACCCGCGCTTGCAGCGCGTCGGCCGTCCGCAGTAAAGAAAGATAGGCTTCCTGCTCCCGGCTGGCGAATGGAACGTTTTGCTTGAGTTCGGCCTGCAGGCCTTTTGCTAGCAAACCACGAGACATGGAGGGAGATTAGTCGTTATGACAAACATTTGTCAAACATCGTAAACCAGAGGCTTCCTTGTAATAGTTTGTAAAAGTGCCCTGCCCGCAAGATCCCTCCCCGCCCGCCGCGCATCTATTTAACTAACCGGTTAACACTGTGGGGAACCGGAATTCCAGTAAGGATGGCAACCATGAAGAAACAAGGATTGGCGGTGACTTTTACAGGCACTCTGGCGTTGCTCGTCCTGCTGAGTATGACTGCAATGGCCTCAACCGGCCGATATGACCAGCAGATTCAGCAGACGGTCAGCCAGAAGATCCATGACGCGAAGCAACTGCAGAGCGTGAGCTCCAGCGTCGAAGATGGCATCGTGACCCTGACCGGCACGGTCGGCCTTTATCAGGACAAGCTCGACGCGGCAAAGAAAGTCAAGAAGCTCGCAAACGTCAGCGGCGTTCGAAATGACATCGAGGTCGCAGGAACAACCGTGTCCGATGGGCAACTCCAGCAGAAACTGGCCCGGCAGTTGGCCTATGACCGCGTCGGATACTACGACAACACGTTCAACTATCTTGCGCTCGATGTGAAAAACGGCGTCGTCACCCTCGACGGCGATACGGTAAACGATGTAGCGAAAGACTCAGCCCTCGCGATCGTGGCGCGCACGCCCGGCGTCAAGGACGTCGTGAGCCAGGTAAACGTGCTGCCGGTTTCGCGTTTTGACGATTCCATACGGGTGCGCACGGCACGCGCGATTTATCGCGACTCGGTGCTGGGCCGCTATGCCAGCGATCCGGTGCATCCGATCCGCATCGTCGTGGACAACGGACACGTGACGCTCTACGGAACGGTCGAGAGCGCAATGGACAAGACCATTGCCGGAATGCGAGCGAATGCCGTACCGGGCGCGTTCAGCGTCGAGAATAAGCTGGTGGTGGACTAGCCCGGATTGCAAGCTCACGTCGCGGGAAAATGCGCGGCCGCGCGGACCATCGCCCGGCCGCGCATTTCACTTCCTGGGCTTAAGCGATTCAATCGGTGGAAAGGAAGTAGGCGAAGTGTAGATGCACTGGGCAGGTTGTTGCCCGGTTTGAATCGCCGAGACAACTGCCTCGATGGCTGTGCCGGCATTCGGAGGAATGACGACGGTGGCCGTCAGAAGGCCGGTGCGGACAGCGTTTTGTCCGGTTCCGGGCAAACCGTCACATCCGAGGAAGGGAACATTCATCCAACCCTCCAGCTCCGTTCCGGCTGTGTGCTCCTGCATGGCTTGGCGGGCGCCGAGAGCCATCATATCGTTCTGAGCCGCGACCACTCCGATGGTGTGACTCTTTGCCAAGCCGAGCTTGAGCCACGAACTGACTGCGTGACGCGCACTTTCCTCCGTCCACAGACCCTTGAGTGCACGCACCTCCAGGTTCGCAGGTTTGGCGGATTCCATCCCTGCAGTTCGCTGGACGGAAGCAGCATTGTCGGCGGGACCCTGGATGTAGAGCATCATGCCGCCGTCGGGAAGCAGCCGGGCGATTTGTTGGCCTTGGATTTTCCCCACTTCGAGATGGCTGGTGCTAACGGAAAAAAACGGAGTCGGGTATTGGCGCCGAAGGTCTGCTGCGTAGTCGACTTCTCGATTCAGGATGACCCAGGCAACTCCGGACGAGGCTGCGAGGCGGGCGGCCTGTGCGAGCGGCGTTCCAACCGGCTCGAACAAAATGCCACTCGGCCGCCGGTCTTCCGGGCGTTGCAAAAGTTCGAGCACTTGCTGGCTTTGTGCAATCGCGCTGTGCTCGATGTGTATGACCTGGAGCTCGACCCCTAGCCGCACCGCGGCCTTCTTCGCCGCGGCTACCTGCGCGGCTTGATAATCGTTGTTCTCAACCGCGAACAGAACAAGGCTGAGCTTTTTCATCAGCAGCAGGCCGAACTACTCGATAGCCGGGGGCTCCCTATTTGGCTGCAAAGCGGTCCTTATTCTACTCCCGTCTCGCGAATTCGCAAGGTTTTGTGCGTACAGGACTTCGTCGGGTGCCTCTCATCGGCTCTGCGCTCCGGGTTTCCACTTGTTCAGGAATACCAGAAAATCTTCCGGGGTGAGCGCTCGCGCATTCTCGAATTCACCGTTCTTCTGGCTGTAAATCAGCTTTCCATTGGCATCGAGCACGGCCAGTCCTGGAATGCCCCGCTTCATCGGAACCTCGTACTTCGCCATCAAGTCCTGATTCTTTTCTCCCTTGCCGATGTCCACGTGCACAACTTCATAATTGGCAGCCAGTATCGGCGCCAGATCCGAACTATGAAAGGCCTTATCGAGCACGTGGCAGTCAAAGCACCAGTTTGCTCCAAACACGACAATCACGCGCTTGTGTTCGGCGGCGGCTTTCGCCAAAGCCTCTTTGATCTCGGCGCGCGCATCGGCGCTTTCGTTGTAAATGTCCTTCGTCTTTGCAGCCGCCTGGCCAAAGCAGACTCCGCTCGCGGCCGCTGTTGCGATCGCGAGACTTAGCATCACAATCCACCGGGAGAGTTTCATTTGTAGTCTCCTGTACCTTGGAAGGTTCGATCTGAGTATAACAATGGAAACGCATCTCCCCGAGCCGCAGGTCGCTATTTCAAGCTGACGGATTCCTTCAGCGGCAGGCTCTGCGAAGAACCGCCCACTAGAAACATGTAGTCTCCGGGAACCAACTGCCATGCGTTCCGGTCAACGTCGAAGATCGACAGATACTGCGGATCGACCTCGACGGCCACTTCCTTACTCTCCGCCGGATTCAGTTTGATCTTACTCCAACCCACCAGACGTTTCGGCGGTTCGGCCGCCACGGCGGGCAGAGCCGCGTAAACTTCCGCGATCTCGACTCCAGTCCGATTGCTGGTGTTGGTTACGGTGAAGTTCAAGCGAACTTTTCCACCAGGCGTCCCACCTGTTATAACTCGGAGATTGGAGTAGCTGTAAGTCGAGTAAGAAAGGCCATAGCCGAAAGGAAATAGGACATCCTTCTTCTCGGCGTCATACCACTTATAGCCCACTTTCAATTGTTCGTCGTAAGTGGTCTGAAATGCGGGGAGACCCGCGGCTATCTTCTTCCAGTCGTCGGGCTCGCCGTTCGTAGTGGACTCTCGAGGCGGATGCACCACGGTGCGATGCGGCAGGTCGGCCTCACTTCTGGGAAAGGTGATGGGCAGCTTCGCGCTCGGGTTCACTTCCCCGAAGATGACGTTGGCAACCGCCTCAGCGCCCTGCGTGCCGGCGTACCAGGCTTCCAGAATGCCGTTCACCTGGCTGGCCCAGGGCATGGTCACCGGGCTGCCGGTTTCGAGCACAACAATCGTATGCGGATTTGCCGCGGCAACCGCCGCGATCAACTCATCCTGATGTTCCGGAAGGGAAAGGTTGTCGAGGTCCGCGCCTTCAATTTCCCACTGATAGGCGAACACAATGGCAACATCCGCAGTCTTCGCCAAGGCAGCCGCTGAGGAATGGTCTGTGCCGGGATCGAACTGAACCTTTGCACCTGGAGCTTTGGCTCGAATGGCCTTGAGCGGCGAAGTTGGAAACCAGACCGGCTTGCCCCATTTTGTTTGACCCTTGCCGGGTGGCATGATCGCGTTTCCACCCGGAGGATCGACCTGTGCCGACCCTGCTCCCGAGATCATGCCCACGTCGGAATGCGGGCCGATTACAGCAATGCTATGGATCCGCGACGCATCGAGCGGAAGCTGCGCCTGTTCGTTCCTGAGCAGAACGATGCTGTGTTCGGCAATGTTCCGGGCGACCTCGAAGCCCCCGACCACATCGACGACGCTCTTCAGCGGCGGATCGTCGATGACGCCACAGGCGAACATGGAGCGCAGAATCCTGCGAACATGATCGTCCACTTCCGCGATCGGCACACGGCCCGACTGCACCGCATCTTTCATCGCGCCGCCAAAGAAAATTTCGCCCGGCTCCTCTTGATCAAGCCCCGCCGCGGACGCTTTGACAGTACTATGCGTCGCTTCCCAATCCGAAACGACAAACCCTTTGAAGTTCCAGTCTTTCTTCAGGACGTCGGTCAGCAAATACTTGTTTTCGCACGCGTAGTCTCCATTCACACGGTTGTAAGCGCACATGACCGCGGCTGGATTCCCCTCGCGCACGCCAATCTCGAACGCCAGCAGATCGCTTTCTCTCATCGAACGCTTATCGATGTTGGCGTTGACGGCATTGCGCCCACTCTCCTGATCGTTCACCGCGTAATGCTTGATGTCGCCAATGACGTGCTGAGCCTGCGTTCCCCGAATCAGCGATCCGACCATTCTCCCGGCGAGGATTGGGTCCTCGCCCAGGTACTCAAACGTGCGGCCATCGCGCGGCTCGCGAGTCAGATTCACGCCTCCGCCGAGGGACATATTGTAGCCTTGCGCTCGCAGTTCGCGACCGATCAGCGCTCCATACTCATAGGCTGCATCCAGGTCCCAACTCGCGGCTGCGGCCAGATCGGCGGGCAGGGCGGTGGAGTAGCGGCCATTCTCCCCGCTTTGCCTCACTCCGTAGGCGGCGTCGGACATCTGAATCGCGGGTATCCCCAGACGTGGAATGCCCACCACATAGCCCGCCCCGCCGTTCGAACCTACCGCCAGCGGACTGACCGGGCCTAGACCCTTCAAGCCAGTCCCATGCAGCATCGAGACCTTCTCGTCAATCGTCATCTCCTTTAGCACTAGGGCGGCGCGCTCATCGGGCGATAGGGCCGCGTTCATCCATGGAGCTTTCTGCCGCGCGCCCGACTGGGCAGAGGCCGGTACCAATGCAGCGCTGACGATGAGAATGCTGAGGGCGAGCAGTACGATACGGTGGAAAAGGCGGGGCAGGTCCATTTAATTCTCCTTCAATGGTTTCACGGTTCGAGGTGAATCACTACGATACTTAAGATGGGACGTGGTTGGCTAGGGAAACTCTGATTAGGTCCTCGCTGGCGAGACGGGATGCGCTGAAAGCGCGACCCTCAGCGGCTAAAGGCCGCTTGTGTAGCGGATTCTAGCGACATCGCTAAAGCCATGCCCTTTCAAGGCTCTNNCGGTCCAGGGGCCGGTGGTGTCGAGCTTCACGTAGGCGCGCCAATGTTGCAGCGCCTTGCGCGGTTCGCGCATCTTCTCGTAGGCCAGCGCGATGTTGTAGTGCGCGTCGGCGTAGGTGGGCGCTAGCTGAATCGCAGTCTTATAAGTGTTGATGGCTTCCCCGACGCGTCCGGTTTCGTCGAGCACGTTGCCCAGGTCGAAATAGGCGAGCGCGTAGCGGGGATCGATTTCAATCGCCGACCGATAATGCCTTTCGGCGAGCGCGTATTCCTGACGGTTGTAGTAGAGCGTGCCCAGATTGATGTGCGCGGCGGCGTGCATGGGTTCCATTTCGAGCACCTCTAAATAAACAGAGATCGCCTCGCTTTGCGTCGAGGGATTTTCTTCCAGCATGATCCCGCGCACAAACAAGTCGGCAACGTCGGTAATCACCAGTTCCGGTCCATTGTGGGGCGGGCTGGTCACGACTTTCATTTCCGCCGACGAAAAATCGAACATGAACTGTCCGGCAATGGGCTCCAGCAGCCGTCCCTGGTGGCGGAAAGCGATGCGGTGCCCGCTCTGATAGGCCCCAGCCTCGAGCAGAGGATTCTCCATGCCGGCAACCTGTTTCTGCATGGCTTCGAGCGATTGCCGGATCATGGCCGGACGAACGCGCTGGGCGCAGAGGTCGCGCACTTTCTTGATTTGCACCAGATCGAAAAAGGAATAATCCTCGCTTGCCGTGACCAGTCCCGCCTTCTCCCAGGTTTGAAGCTGGCGAGGAACTAGCCGGAGAATGCGCAGCAAGTCGGCGCGGCTATAGCGATACACGGATGTCAAAATCTCTACCGTGATTATCCTGAACTTGGGCGCGGGAATGCAAGTAGCAACGCAGTGGAAGGCTGTGGGAAATCGGGCAGAAATGGCACAAAAGTGGCAGTGCCTGTTGCCTGTGCCGGCTTGGTTCGATCGAGGGCATCGTGGTCGGGCGCGGACGCCCGGCACTCCATCGGCAGATATGTGGCTTTTCTTCCTCTGGCGACTCTGTTCGCTGCATTCAAGCGGTTCTCCAGCATCTCGACTCTACTGAAACGCGATATTCAGTGTGTCGAAGGGCCGGAGCGGCGCGGTTGCGGGAGCCGACGGATCGGGCACCGCAAAGTATTCGACCCCCATCTCGTTCTTGGTGACAGTGATTCTCAGATAGCCATGCTGGGAATCGCAGAAGTTCTCCAGCCTGCCGTCCGAGCCCGCCATTTCGATGGGCAACTTGGCATTGTGAAACGCTTTCGACAGAATGTGAAGACGCGGATTGTATCCTCCGGCTCCCGCCACGATGAAAGGCACGTTCTTACCGGCCAGAGTGCCGGTGAAGCGCTGATAGTTGTGCACATGCCCGGTGAGGACCAGATCAGGCGTGCGGCTGTTCGCTGTTGTGCACGCGGTGTTTAGAAAGTCGTATAGATGCTGACTTCCCGGCTTGGGGCCGTATGCGGAATAGATGGGATGGTGAACGGCGACGATCAGGGCCTTGCCGGCCGGTGCATTCTCCAATTCGGACTGGAACCAGTCGATCTGCGCCTGGCTGAGTTGGCCGCCTTCGGGGCAATTGCTGGCCAGGCCAATAAACGTGGCGAGCGGCGTTTCGAGCGTCCAGTAAACATTAGGCTGAGTCATCGCGTGCCGGGGCGCGTCCTTCGCCTCCGGAGTGATGACAGGAACCTGTGAGCAGAAATTGCGCACGAAAGCAGCCAAGCTCGGTTCCGGAAATTGTTCATTGACGTCGCCATCATGGTTCCCCGGAATCGCGAAAATAGGCGCCGGGTAGTTGATATACGGCTCGTAAAACTCGGGAAAGTAATTCGGCGTTTCGCCGTCGTAATAGACCACGTCTCCCAGGTGATAGAAGAACGAAGGATGCGCCGTAACATCGGACCCGGCGAAATCCTTCTCCATGTAAGTGGAGACGTTTTCGATCTGTGTCGGAGTGTTCACGCCACCGGTGTCCCCCACGGAATGGAACACCATAGTCCCCGAATCGTTGATGGTTGCCATGGCGGCGTCACTCAGCACCGCATCGAGCGAGAGGTGGAACGGTGGCAGACCGGTCGGCGCTGGCAAGTTGCGAAATGGCTGCGGAGGGTTCTTGGCTGGATCGACGATGGTGTGAAAACCCGTTGGTACCGGATCGCTGCTGAAGGTCCTTCCCCCCTTGCCCGCTCGGCCCGGATGGTGCTTGGTGGCCGCTGCCAAAGCGACGGCATCGATCGTGGTGGCCTTCTTCGGTTGGTTAGCGGCTGTCTTCCCGTGCTTGGCGGATTTCATGGTAGCTCCTGGCTGTCAGAAGTTCTGACTTGTCTCGTAGATGGATTTGAAGCGGACGCATCCCCACAATGCGCGGTTCATCGTATCAGGCAAAAGGCCGTGGAAGAAAGCGGCGACCGGTGTGGTGATTTGCCACTCGTGGCCGCTGCCTGAATCTTATCCGTTAGAACGACAGCCGGGCATTTTCTCCTTCACGACTGCTTGAAAAATCTGCCCGTCAATGCAATCTGGAGGGTGCATTCAGTCAGAGCACGCCCGGAAACCGATTGACAACCATAACTGCTCTCCCCTACTATCAATTTCAATATGACTCCGCTGACCCATCGCCATCACCACCATCATCATGCGACGAGCGTGTCGGCGGGGGAGCACGGATAACCAAAAGCACTTATAGGAAATCCAAGCCCGCTGGCGCAGTACACGCCCAGCGGGCTTTTTGCTTTTGTGCGAGCTTTGCAAATCTGCTACGAGATCAGGAGGATTCGATGGAGATCGACTTCGACAAAATGCAGGGCCTGGCGCCCGCGGTCATTCAGGATGCGGGCACCGGGGAATTGCTGATGGTTGGCTTTATGAATAAGGAAGCGTTGGACAAGACGCTGCACACTGGATTCGTCACGTTCTACAGCCGCACCCGCCAGGCACTGTGGACCAAGGGAGTAAGTTCCGGCAATCGTCTGCAGGTGGTGGCCGCCTTCGCCGACTGCGATCGGGATACGGTTCTGCTGCGCGTTCGTGTGCTGGGCGAGGGCAAGGTCTGCCACACCGGCACGCGCTCCTGTTTTACGCAGGAACTTCCTCTGGGAGGCGCCCTCGGAAACGCCGTCTTTGGACAAGAGAACGTCGGACAAGCCGGGGTTGGCCAGGAAGGGGCGGAACGATGAAGTTGCGGCTGGGTATTCCTAAAGGAAGCTTGCAGGAAGCGACGTTGAGCCTGTTCACGCGCGCCGGACTGCGCGTGTATACCAATGCCCGTTCTTATTTCGCCGCCACAGACGATCCCGAGATCGAATGCCTGCTCATTCGCGCCCAGGAAATGGCTCGATACGTTGAACACGGCGCGCTGGATGCGGGCTTGACTGGACTCGACTGGGTGCTCGAAAGCGGCCTCGACGTCGTGAAGGTCACCGATCTGATCTATGCCAAACAAAGCATGGGTACCGTCAAGTGGGTGCTGGCCGTGCCGGAAGAATCAAGCTTCCAGAAACTTGAAGATCTTGAGGGGCGAATCGTTGCCACCGAGTTGGTGAGTTTTACTCGCAACTATTTTACGAGCCGGAACGTTTCCGTGGGCGTCGAGTTCTCCTGGGGCGCAACCGAAGTAAAGCCGCCACTGCTGGCAGACGCGATTGTCGAGGTGACGGAGACAGGGAGTTCACTGCGCGCCAATCACCTGCGAATCCTCGAAACCGTTCTGGAGTCCAACACACAGTTGATCGCAAACAAGGCGGCATGGGCCGATCCGGCGCGCCGGGAAAAAATCGAGAATCTCGCCGTCATGCTCAATGGAGCCATCGCGGCGTTGGGGCGCGTGGGTCTGATGCTCAACGTGCGCAAGGTGGACTTGCCCGCGGTTCTCGGTCTTCTGACCGCGCTGAAAAATCCGACGGTTGCGCCTCTGGCCGATGGCGAGTGGGTTGCGGTGAACACAGTCATTGAAGAGCACACGGCCTGGACACTGATTCCGAAGCTGAAGCAAGCCAACGCGCAAGGCATCGTCGAATATCCGCTGAACAAGGTGGTCATGTGAAGCGCAATAAAGCGACGCGCGAAAGAGTAGCGACCGATAGAGTGACGCGAAATGAGCTTCTGCGCATTCTCGACGGCTCAGAGCAAGCTCGTCTGGTGTCGGCCTTGGCCGAACGCGGGGCGACCGATCTGGCCGATGTCGAGCCTGCCGTCCGCCGCATTGTGAATGACGTCCGGCGTAACGGCGATCGCGCGGTTCGCCGCTACGCCATGCGCTGGGACGGATTGGGCAAGGGCGATCCACTCCGTGTTCCCGAAGACGAACTCCACCAGGCTTGGGAGAAAACCGATCCCCCGTTGCAAGACGCGATCAAGCAGGCTGCGGGCAATATCCGTCGCTATGCGGAGTGGCAGGCGTCCCCAGCTACAAACGAATGGCGTCGCGAAATTCAGCCGGGCGTCTCGGTAGGCCAGTTGGTGCGTCCGCTGGAATCGGTGGGATGCTACGTTCCTGGCGGCCGCTATCCTTTGCCGTCTACGTTGCTGATGACGGTGATTCCCGCGCAGGTCGCTAGTGTCAGACAGATTCGCGTTGCGTCTCCGCATCCGGCGCAGGCAACCTTGGCGGCTGCTGCATTCCTTGGCGTGCGCGAGTTCTACCGCGTTGGCGGGGCACAAGCCATCGCGGCCTTTGCCTATGGAACGGAAGAGATCCCGCGTGTAGACAAGATCGTCGGTCCGGGTAATCGATACGTGACCGCGGCGAAGAAGCTGGTCGCTTTCGATTGCGCCATCGATTTTCTCGCCGGCCCGACCGAGGCGGTCATTATCAGCGCGGAGGGAGATCCCGCTTGCATCGCTTCTGACTTGGTGGCGCAGGCGGAACATGATCCCGATGCGCTGTGCATCTTCATAACAACTTCACGCGCGTTGGCGAAAAAAGTTCAGAAGGATGCGCAAAAGCGCACGCGCACCAACCCGATCGCGGCGCAATCGCTCGCGCGCCGCGGCGCCATTCTTCTGGTCGCCTCTCTGGAACAGGCCGTTGAGATATCGAATCGCATTGCGCCCGAGCATCTCACGCTCCCGGCCGAGTTGGTGCCACTGGTGCAGCACGCGGGCGCGGTTTTCCTCGACGAGTTTACACCGCAGGCCGCGGGCGACTACGTCTCCGGACCGAACCACGTGCTGCCCACCGGTGGAATGGCGCGTGTGCGCGGCGGCCTCAGTGTGCTCGACTTCGTCCGCGTCATTGCCTGCCAGCAAGTGTCGCGCGAAGGAATAAGCCAAATCGCACCGTCGGGAATTACGTTGGCCAATGCCGAAGGCTTGAAAGGACACGCCGAGGCATTCCGAGTGAGGTGTTCCCATGCTTGAGGCTCGCACAGCGGTAAAGAAGTTGCACACGTATCGGCCTCCTTTGGCCGGCCGGACCGGATTGCGCCTCGATTTCAACGAGAGCACGGTGGGTTGTTCGCCGCGCGTGCTGGCCCGTTTGCGCTCGCTCGATTCCGAACTCCTGGCGCGCTATCCCGAGCGCGAACCGGTGGAAAAAGAGGTCGCCGGTTTTCTCGGACTCGAACCGGCACAGGTCCTGCTCACGAACGGCGTGGACGAAGCGATTCATCTGCTTTGTTCCACCTATCTCGATCCCGGAGACGAAGCGCTCATCGTCGTGCCCACCTTCGCCATGTACGCGGTATTTGCGCAGGCTGAAGGCGCGCGCGTTGTCGAAGTGCTTGCCGGTGACAACTTCACATTTCCGGAAAGGGACCTGCTCGAGCAACTCAGCGGACGTACCCGCCTGATCGCCGTGGCGAATCCGAACAATCCAACTGGAGCCGCGGTTGCAGGCGATGTCCTGATTCGGATTGCGCAAGCTGCGCCGCAAGCTGCCGTGCTCGTCGATGAAGCGTATTTCGAATTCCACGGAGAAACGCTGATTAAGCAGACTCGGCAGATCGAAAATCTCTTTGTAGCGCGGACTTTCTCCAAGGCCTACGGCCTCGCCGGTTTGCGAATTGGCATTCTTGCGGGAGACGCTCGGCAGCTGGCGATGGTCCGCCGCGTTGCCTCGCCTTACAACGTCAACGCGGCTGCCCTCGCAGTCTTGCCCGAGGCTCTGCGAGATCAGGAGTACGTCGGCCGCTATGTCGCGCAAGTACTCAGCAACCGCGACAGATTGCAGCACGAGCTTGGCAATCTCGGTTTGCATTACTGGTCGAGCCACGCCAACTTTGTGCTCGCGCGCATTGGCTCAGCGCACGCGGAGTTCGTGCAAGCCCTGCGTGATCGCGGAATTCTGGTGCGTGACCGGCACCCCGATCCAGGCTGCGAAGGTTGCGTCCGCCTGACCGTGGGAGCAGACGAACACACCGAGACTCTCATCGCTGCTCTGCGGGACGTGGCCGAGCAGTTGGGATTGCGGGCTAGACCGCAGAGTGAGGTGCGAGCATGAGGAAAGCCAAGCTGCATCGCAAGACTGCCGAAACGGAAATTCAAATTGCCCTCACCATCGAGGGCCGGGGAAAGTACGAAGTCTCCACGGGAATCCGTTTTCTCGATCACATGCTGGAGCTGTT
>PMMJ01000326.1 GCA_003162255.1 Acidobacteriaceae bacterium
CCGAGTACCGGTCTCCCGATTCACTTCGGAGACGCTTCGGGAAGCGTCACGGCTGATTATGCTCGTCTGCTGAAGACCCACAAGATTTTCGGGCTATACGCGGAGTTGCCCGTAACCTACGTTCCGGGGATGGACCTGAACTATCGCTACAACGTGATTCCAGCGAACGTTCGGGCGCTGTTCTTGACTCCGTCCGTGCGTTTGAATTTCTTTTCTCGCGATTCAGTCACACCTTGGGTCAGCGCGGGCGGCGGCTATGGCCGTTGGTTCCAATCCTCTAATCTTATTTGGTACGGCACGAACCCTGGGCCAACCGGAACCAATACCGGCGTAGTCCAATTCGGAGCTGGGCTGGATGCGTGGTTTTGGCATGGATGGGGCTTTCGGTTCGAAGCCCGTGACTTCTACTCTGGAGTTCCGACCCTGAACGTTGAAACCGGGAGGAGCCGTCAACACAACTACAACGTGGCGGTGGGATTCATGCGCCGCTTCTAGTTGGCGGCGGCGCGCTTCGACGCCTNNGAATCTGCTGTGTGGCCGGTGATGTCCTGGAGAAGCTTGGGTAAGCTTTGGGCGTCGTCCAGGGACTTGCCGAAACGTGCGGATTCGTAAGCGCGCGTAAACCGGCCGACCTTCTTCTGCAGCGCTTCTTCCTGAATGGCCGCGACGAAATCCAGCGGTGTTTGCGACGGCGACTTGCGCCAGCCGAGGCGCGCCATGCGGCGCAACATCCGGTCATACCAAAGGGCAGCCGATTCGCCCGGGGCACGCTCCGGATGCGCGCGGAGACTGCGGTCACGCAGCCCGCCGATCAACCGCCGGAGATTCAGCAGCGTGGTCAGGACTGCGGTGAACGCAATGAATCCGGCCAACCAGCGCAGAGGAAAAGTGGTGAAGTGGTCGTGCGCGCGCCGTGCCGACCGCAGCAAGGCGTCGTGCTGCCGCCCAATCCAGCGACGAAGCTCGTCAAAGAGTTGCCGGCTGCCGGTAGCCGCATCCTTCCCCAAGGTGCGCTGGTGGCTGACATCGTAGTTGATAATCCACTCGCGCCAGAACGATGCGGCCGCATCGACATAGAGTTGCATACGCGACCAGCCGGTTCGCGCCGGCACGCTTCCCGCTGGAGTCGGATCAAAGCTGATCCAGCCGAATCCGGGAAAGTAGGCCTCAACCCAGGAATGCGCGTCGCTGGCGCGCACCACGTACTGGCCGGTCAGGTCGTTGAATTCACCTCCGCGGAAGCCCGTCACCATTCGCGACGGGATGCGCAAAGAGCGCAGCATCACCGCCATCGAACTGGCGAAATACTCGCAGTGACCATGCTTCCTCTCGAACAGGAAATTGGCCAGTGGATCCTCCGGCAGAGTGCGGGGCAACTCCAGCGTGTATCCGAAGTGGGTGGATAGGTACAGCTCCAGCGCGACCGCCTTCTCGTAGTTGCTCGGAGCCGCCGCCGTGATTTCCTCCGCCAGCTTCGAAATGCGAATATCAAGCGGCGGCAATTTCAGGTACTGGTCCATGCTTCCGGGCGCGGTGTTCGCCGCCACGCGCAGCTCGTCGCTGTCGATCTCGGGCAATTGCGACACGGCTTCGTACCGGTTGATCGGGTGTTCGCTATCGAGGTCGTAAACGGCCCCGCCCGCGTCCGTACTTACCTGCCGGAAACTTCCCGTGAGACTCTGCGGCCTCTCTGCCAGAAAGAAAACGTTGGTGCCAATCGGCTCCATCAGGACGCGATAATGAATCGATCGCCCTACAACTGCGTCCTGTGCGTCCACCGGGGGTGCCAGGCGATAGCTTCCATCTCCCCGTGACCGCAGCTGCACTTGCTCATAGGAATTCGACCAGCCTCTGCCGTCGAAATTGCTCAGCGCAATCCCGCGCCATTTCAAATCGTAGGCGCCTTGCAGATCGTTCTGGATCTCGATGTGCATGACGGCCGCGCTGGACTGCTGAATCTGTCCGATGCGGCCCAGTTGCACGCGATCCGAGAAGCCGGTGGAGACATCGCTGGTTGGAGCGTAGGCGCTCAGATAGCGCGACGAAATGCGGGGAAGAAAAAAGAAGATCAGAAAACTCCCGGCCATGATCATCAGCATGAGCGCCGGAGCGATGGCCAGCAGTCCGTGAGCCATGGGCCGCGCCGGAGAGGCAACGCGTGGATCTTGTGCATGCGTCAGTTCAGTGGCGCACGAGTGCCGCATCTCCATCAGAACGAAAGTGATGACAGCAACCAGCAGGAAGCCCGCAAAAGTAAGCACGAACACACTGCCCACCGTAAGTACTGCGGCCGCCAGCACCATCAGGAACGAAAGCACCGCGAGCATGTAGTGGTCGCGCGTACGCTGCAACGAGAAGAGCCGGACGACCATCACGAAGAGCACAAGGTGGACGCTTGCGGTTAGAAAGCTTCGCGAAAGAAAGAAGTAGTCGGCAAGGTAGACCAGGATGTAAATCAGCGTCAGGAAGGTGGTCCAGCGCTCCGGGATGACGAACTCGCGCCGCGTCAGAAGTTGGTATCCGCGAAGCGCAAACGCAAGCCCCACCAGAATGACTGCCGGCAGATCCAGTCCTCCGGTCGAAGCCAGGGCGCCGAAGCCACTGAGCACGAGCAGATAAAGCGCCAGATTGAAGTAGCGCTCGATGGCCTTGGCCACGGTGATCTCGCCCGGGTTGATGGAACCGTCAGTCACAATAGACTTCTATTGTTGGCGAAAACAGCGCGGAAGGGAAGTGTCTGCGGTAACAAGATAATTTTTATAATCTTTATGATCTTTGAACCGAAGCAGTTCAGTCGCGACAGAAGATGCAGGTCCTCTCGTTTTTCGGCGACGTGGCTGGGTCTAGTGTAGAATTGCCGTCTTCGGCGGGTCACAAAGCGCAGACTCATCCGAAAAGCGCAACGTTGTTTGCGGGAGTTGAGCAAGCTGAAGATGGAGAGCACGCAAACCGCGGGCGAGCTTTATTAGTATTTGGCGTATCCCAGGAGAGATGATATGACTTCACGAGTCGGACTCATGTTGGCTGTTCTAGTCGCTCTGGTCCTGTTGGTCGCGGTTCCTCGTTCGCCCGCGCAAGATGCTACCGGCAAAGTTGTCGGCACCGTCATGGACCCACAGAGCGCGGTTGTTCCTAAGGCGACGGTCAGTATCAAGAACGTATCCACCGGAATCGTGAACAGCACCACTACCGACGCGGGTGGCCAGTACCAGGTGCTCAATCTTCCGATCGGGAACTATAACATCACGGTTGAGAAAGAGGGATTTCGGAGAACCGTCACCCAGGCCTATGCGCTGGAGATCAACCAGTCGTTGCGCGTTGACGTGACCCTTACCGTGGGTGCAGCTTCGCAAACCGTGGAAGTGAGCGCGGCGGCTACTCAGGTCGAAACCTACAACTCCACCCTAGGAGCTTCGGTGACCAGTCGTGAACTCGTGGACATGCCACTGAATGGCCGCGACATTCTCGACCTGGCGCGCCTGGAACCTGGCGTCACCGACCAGAACGACGAGAACGGCGCGGCCGGCAGCTTCAGCATCGGCGGTGGCCGTACCGACTCGGTGACATTCCTTTTGGATGGAGGCCTCAACAATGATCTGCTGGACAACAGCGTGGTGTTCGACCCGAATCCCGACACCGTCGCGGAGTTCCGCATCTTGGAGAGTAACTACACGGCGGAGTACGGGCGCAACGGCGGCGGCATCATCAGCATTGTGACCAAGTCGGGGACCAATAACTATCACGGGACGGCATTCGACTTCGCGCGCAACGACGCCTTCGATGCCAATCGCTTCTTCAATAAGCATCCAGACCCGCTCACGGGTCTGACGCTGCCACGCGATACTCTCAAGCGTCATCAGTTTGGTGCCACCTTCGGAGGGCCAATAGGCATTCCTGGAGTGTGGCTCGCAAAAGACAAAGCCTTCTTCTTCGTCAGCTACCAGGGGCAGCGTCAAAACCAAACCGAGCGCCCCACGTCCAGCAGCGTAATCAACACCTTTACGCCCGCGGAGATCAATGGGGACTTTTCTCATGCGGCCGCCAACGGGGGTCCGGACCCGAGCGTGGCTTGTTTCCTAAGCGGTCTGTGGCACAACACCGGAGACCCGACAGAACCGGATAACACACCATGTACCGATCCAAATGGGAATGTAGGCCAAACCAACGCCTTCTTCCAAGCCGACCCGACTCAGGCCTATAACGCAATCATCGATCCCAACAGCATCGATCCGGCTTCAAAGAACGTCATCGCTGCCGGTATCATTCCGGTCTCTGCAAGCGGCATTCTGACTCCGACCGCTTCAGCCCGGGACGATCGGGAAGAACTCACAGGGAAGGTGGATTACAACTTTAGCCCGTCCGATCGCCTCTCGGTGACGTTGGGTTGGAACAAACTGACTCAAACCAATCCCTTTGCGGGCGGCGTCACCGCGCCGTTTCCCATTGAGTACATTTACAAGTATGAGTTCTTTAATGTCTCCTATACCAAGAACTTCTCAACTAACCTCTTGAATGAGTTTCGGGTCACCGCGCAGCGGTCAAACACTCTCCAGGACAAGCCGCTGAAGAACCTTCCCGGCCCGGCCGCCTTGGGGTTCGGCACCATTCCCGATCAGACAACCGGCCCACCCTACATGGCTTTCTATGGATCCAATCTGTATCTCGGGTTCAGCCCCAACGGGCCGACCACGCTGATTGGTAACACGTTTTCCTATACGGACACCTTGAGCTGGGTTCGCGGTAAGCACAATCTGAAATTTGGTTTTCAGTTTGTGCCGTATCAGAACAACACCAATTACGATTACTACGTCAACGGTAATTTCAACTACTACGGCTCCACCGGCACCTTCACCGGGTCCGGGCTCGATCTTGCCGACTTTCTGATGGGTTTGCCGGATGAGTACTATCAGGCGCCCAAGGCTCCCACCAATATTCGCACCAAGTCCTACTACGGTTTCGCGCAGGACGAGTGGAAGGTAACAAAAAATCTGGTGCTCAATTTCGGCCTGCGCTACGAGTACTCGACGCCCAAGCAGGATACCGAGGGACGAACGTTCTCGATCATTCCGGGGATGCAATCGAAGGTATTCGTGAACGCGCCACTGGGATTGGTATTTCCCGGCGATGCGGGTGCTCCGCGCGGCTCGAATTTTCCCGATCGTAACGACTTCGCTCCCCGCTTCGGATTTGCCTGGGATCCCAAGGGAGATGGCCGCACCAGTATTCGCGGCGGCATCGGCGTCTTCTACGACGTCCTGAAGGGCGAGGACAACCTGCAGTTCAACGGACAAGTGCCGTTCTTCTCGAGTTCAGACCTTTACTTCAACTCGCCACCGGATGGCGGCTATGTCTCGGCGCCAGGCGTCCAGGAAGACCCATACGGGTCCCTCGGGCTTACCAACCCGTTCCCGTCCAAACCTCCGGACCATAATGTTGACTTCGTCGACGCGGGTTTTGCGCCGTTTGGGGGCAGCAGTGTGTACGCGGTGAATCCGCACCTGCGCACTCCTTATACCTTCCACTACAACCTGAGCTTGCAGCGCGACCTGAAGCACGGCCTAACCGGAGAAGTGTCCTATGTAGGCAGTGCATCCCATAAGCTGACTGGTATTAAGGACGTCAATCCCGTGATTCTCGGGGATCCAAACGCAACCCGGGTGCTCAATGCCCAGCCCAATTTACAGTCGGAGTTCGGGGGATATGCTTTCAGTTACCTCGACGAGTTCCAAAACGTGGGCAACGCGCTCTACAGCAGCCTGCAGTCGAGCTTGAAGAAACAGATTTCGGGCAATCGGGTTTTTGGCTCCAGCTACTTCACGCTCGCGTATACGTGGAGTCACAATATCGACAATTCTTCGGGATTTCGAGCGTTGACCAGTAATGTGCCGGTCGGCGATCCTAACCTGTTCCGGGCCAGTTCCGACCTGGATATCCGGCACAATCTCAGTTTTGGCGCCGGCTGGGACTTGCCGTTCCAGAACCTGTGGGAGTCGGCGCCGAAGCGCGTCACCAAAGGCTGGAGTCTGTACCCGATCTTATCTTGGCGGACAGGGTTCCCGATGGACATGCGCTACTTTTTGAATCGCAGCGGCGGCCGCGCTGGACCATCCGGCTACGGCGACTCGGAATTGGTCGGACCGAATGTGATCGCTCCGGTTCAGTTCTACGATCCCAGGAAACAACTAGCTGCGGATGGCGTCGGCGGCCAGTGGTTCAATACTTCCGCGTTTGAGACCGATTCACTGGACGCGCTGAATCAGTCAGGTGTTATTCCCACCCCCAGCCAGCGAACCTACGGTAGTTACGCTCGCAACTCTTTGCGCGGTCCGCATCGGACCAACCTCGACATTTCACTGGCGAAGCTGACTAGCATCACGGAGCGGGTGAATCTTGAATTCCGCGCCGATGTTTTCAACTTTTTCAATCACGCAGAGTTCAGGAAGCCAGGTTTAACTCCTGAGGTAGCCGGTTTTGGAGAGATTACCGATACCTATGATCCTCGCATCATTCAGCTTGCAGCGAAGATCAGGTTCTAACTCTCCTTGGGAGGTATGCAATCACACGGCCGAGTGGAGGCACAGACTCCCCGCACCGGGAGTCGGCTCTAAGGCTGACGTTTCAGATTCTCGTTAGGACTGACGACTACGTACGGCTGAGGCTTCCCCATGCCCCGATTCCGACGATGTGTTCGCGGTGTGCCCGCTGGCCTGTTGCTCCAGGTCTTGCTATTGCTGTGCCCTTCGTTTGCCGCCGGCCCGCACTATCAATATTTTCGCGCGGGCAATCCCGCGGACGTGCAGACGAAGACCCAGGGAGGCTTCGCGCTGTTGGGCGGCGGCGATGATCTCGATCGCGCCTTCAAGTGGATGTGCGAGCGTTCCGGCGGCGGCGATTTTCTCATCCTTCGGGCCAGCGGAGACGATGACTATAACCCCTATATTCAGGGCCTTTGCAAGGTCAACTCGGTCGCGACTCTGATACTTCCGGATCGCGCCGCCGCCGAAGATCCGTTTGCCTCCGCGGCCATACGCAACGCCGAAGCGGTATTCGTTGCCGGCGGCGACCAGGCGAACTACATCAATTTCTGGATGGGAACCCCCGTGCAACAGGCTCTGAATGAGGCCATCGCGCGGAATGTGCCCATTGGCGGAACCAGCGCTGGGCTGGCCGTTCTGGGCGAATTTGTGTACTCGGCTCAGGGCGATGCTCCGGATGGGCCCGCCCTCACCTCGCCCGAAGCCTTGTCCAATCCCTTCAGTCCGCGCGTCACTATCGTCCATCAGTTTCTCGACAATCCGCTGTTGAAGGAAGTGATTACCGACACGCA
>PMMJ01000235.1 GCA_003162255.1 Acidobacteriaceae bacterium
ATCAGAACTTGTTCAGACGTTCCTTAGTTGTTCTAATCAAGAGTCATAGTGTCAGCCTTAACAGTGATTTCACTTTTTGGAGGATTTAGTTATGCGCTTGAAATTCTGGTTTTCGACACTCTGTGTCGGGTTGGTGCTTGCACTTGGTTGCAACGCCGTGGCTCAAAGCGGAACTTTTACCACCACTGGAAGTCTCAACACACCGCGCGACTCCCAGACAGCAAACCTACTGGCAAATGGCATGGTCCTGATTGCGGGAGGTTACGATGCAGGTTACAGCCTTGCCACCGCGCAGCTATACAACCCCTCAACGGGGGTATTCACTTCCACCGGCAGCTTGAACCAACCGCGCTACGGGGCCACGGGGACTCTGCTCGCAAACGGCACGGTTTTGATCGCGGGAGGCCTGGACTGGACTGCTAGCGGCGGTGATGTAGGTCCCCTTGCGAGTGCGGAGCTGTACAACCCCTCGACAGGGAAGTTCACCCTGACCGGCAGTATGCATGTGGCGCGCTGGCAGCCCACGGCGACGCTGCTGCAAAACGGGTCGGTGCTAATCGCGGGCGGCGACAATAATAACGGCGAGATTGCGAGTGCGGAGCTGTACAACCCCTCGACGGGAAAGTTCACCCTGACCGGCAGCATGAGCACGGCGCGCACCCAACACACGGCAACGCTGCTGACAAACGGTGAGGTTCTGATCGCGGGAGGTTCCGGCAGCAGTGGCGGCATTGCCAGTGCGGAGCTGTACACTCCCTCAACAGGAAAGTTCGCCCTGACCGGCAGCATGACCACGGTTCGATACCAGCAAACGGCAACGCTGCTGGCAAACGGCTCGGTCCTAATCGCGGGGGGCTACAATGGTGGCGAGCTTGTCAGCGCGGAGCTGTACACGCCCTCTACAGGGAAATTCGCGTTGACCGGCAGCATGAACGCGGCGCGCGCCCTACACACGGCAACGCTGCTGGCAAGCGGCGAGGTCCTGATCGCGGGGGGTATCTCTACGGGGTTCACCGGCGAGCTTGCCAGCGCTGAGCTGTACAACTCCACGACAGGAAGATTCACCTTGACTGGCAGCATGGCTACGGCGCGCGACTCTCACACGGCAACGCTCCTGACAAACGGTGAGGTTCTCGTCGCAGGAGGTTTCAATAGCAGTGGCGACACTGCCAGTGCGGAGCTCTACCACCCGTAAGTGATCATTGCTTCATCGGCGAACCCGTAGACATACGGCTCACCGATGACGGTCACGGTCGGGTTGTCAGACGCGACTGAGGTGGTGACGTTCTTGGGCAAGAACGCGGTGCTGGCCTGCATCACTCACGAAGTTGAGACAAGAGAAGCCTCTTCTGCTACAAACATGTTGTTGAGACATTGTTTGCGATAGCAGAAGAGGCTTCTGCGTGTCTAATGAGCGAGAAGCTCGGTCGCGTCAGATCACGTTGATCGTCACCGGAGCGGTGTGCGCATCTCCCCCTCCGGCAGTGCCCGTGATGGTGAAGTTGTAGGGTCCAGCGCCTGTACCGGTGGTTGTGGTTGTGCTGCTGCTGGACGAACCACAGGCCGACTGCAGCAGGATCGCGCCGGCAATCATGGCGAGGATGACTCCGATCATCCAGCGGCGACGCTTGCGGCCGGCACCGATGCCGAGCCCCACCAGGCTTAGGCCGCCGATGGGGAGCCAAGTGACGTAGAACGAGCCGCGGCGGAGCAGGCTGCCAGTGTTCACGGGGCGAGCCACGGTTGCGATGCTCAGAGTCGTGTATCCGCAGCCGTTCCCGGCAAGAGTGACGGTGGTGGGGTTGAAGGTGGGACTGGGTGAGGTAACGATGGAAGGCGAACTGGTCTGGCTGGGGGTGATCGTGCCGCTATATCCGTACTGCAGATTCAGGGGACAAAACTTGACCACGATGGTGGCAGTCTTGCCAGCGTCGATGGTGGGGGTCTGGGCATAGGCGGTGATCCCGAAGTCGACGACTGGGTCGATCTGTTGATTGTTGGCTTGGACCGGGCCATTGTTTGCGCTAACGTTGACTGAAACACTGACTTGCGGAAGATTGCCGGTAACGGACGGGGTGGCGTCGACTTGAACGGTTGCCGGGGTGCAGGGAGTTGTCGAGCATACAACCAGAGTCGGAATGGTGCAGGTGATCGAACCTCCGACTGCGGTGTCGCAGTTTCCAGTGCCGCCTGTGACTGTGGCTTTGGGAGGTCCCGATAGCTGGCCGACGTTCGCGACTACGGCGTTGACAGTCACGTTGGACGCGGTGTCGGGTCCGTTGTTGACAATGTCAAAAGTAAACTCAGCTTGGTTTCCAAGGGCGACGGGCAAGGGCGTTGGACTGCTGGTGGAGTTGGTCAGCAGGAGTGTGCTCTTAGCTCCTAGCTGGCTTACGAACGCATTCGGCAAAGTACCATTCAAAGTTCCCTGGTAGGGCGGCGGGTAGGGTGTCGGGGAAGTGGGAAAATCCGTAGACACGGTTGTGCCGGCAACGTAAGTGGCGTTGAAGGTGTCGAGTGCGACTGCAGTGCCCTGATCCAACTGGCTGCCCCCCAAACAGGTCGCGTAGTTGCCGACGACCGTTCCCGAGGTTGCTATCAGCGCCACGAAGGCGTCTCCGGGAAGGGTGCAGGACTGTAGGGGCTCTGTTGTGGGGAAGTTGGTCGTGGATGTGGTGCTGCCCACCACGTGGACCGCCCCCGACGAGTCCACCAGGATGGCATTGCCGACGTCCGCGCCGGACCCACCCAAATAGGTGAAGTAGGTCAGCGGATACGTCGACCCGCTCTGTGTGCCGATCTTGGCGATGAAGGCGTCGCCCGCACCGCCATAACCTGTCGGCTGAAAGGAACTGGTGGTGTTGGGCCAGGCGTTTGAGAAGGTCGAGCCGGTGATGTAGGCGTTGCTGCTGGTGTCCACCGCGATGGCGAGACCGCTCTCGTTATCAGCACCGCCCAGATAAGTGGCGTAGATCAGGCTGGATTGGCCATCCACATTCGGGTTGAACTTGGCGACGATAGCGTCGGTACTGGTGGACGGAGTAGTGCTGCATCCAGTGGTTTGACCGGTTTGGTTGAGGCAGGCCTGCCAGGCATCGAGAAGAATCGGCACGCTGCCTGTCCCTGTCGTGGGAAGCATGTTGGTCGTGCCGGTGATGTACATGTTGACGGTGCTGCTGCTGTTCGGGTCCACGGCAATGCCGCCGCCCGCGGCAATTAAGCCAATGGGACTGCCGCTGCCGAAGTAGGTGGAATAGATCATGCTGGTGGTGCCGCTGCTGTTGGTGTTGATCTTGCTGGCGAAGAATTGGGGGTCTCCGGAACCGGCGGTTGCCTGCGAAAACAATTGATAGGCGTTGGGGTTCGCGGGGAAGTAGTGGCTGGCGGGGTCGGTGGAGGTGGTGTTGCCGGTGACGTAGGCGTTGCAGGCTTGTTGGTTGCATCCGCCGTCGATGGCGAGGCCGGTGACAAAATCAGCGCCATTGCCCGAGAGATAGGTGGAATAGGCGAGAGTGTAAACAAAGGTGATGGGGTTGCCCTGCGTCTGGGTCGCGACTATCTTACTGAAGAATCCGTGCGTCCCCACCTCCTCGGGCGAGGTTTGGAAGGCGTTGGCCGTGGTAGGAAAGGAAGAATCGGAGGAAGCGGTCGTACCGGCAACGTAGATATTGGCGTCGGCATCGACCGCGATTCCCGCCAGAAGGTCAGTTCCCGAACTGCCCAGGTACGTTGCATACACTAACTGTGACGTGCCCGTCGATGCCAGCGGATTGATTTTGGCAATAAATATGTTTCGCTGGCCTGAGAGCTGCGACTGATACGGCGGGTCGCTTGGATTGGGCGGGAAAAAGTATGTTGAGTCGGTCGAGCCCGCGAGATAAATATTCAGGGCGGGGTCGACCGCTACTTTTACCAGGGCCTGGGTGCCGGTGCCGCCGAGGTAGGTCGAATAGGCCAAGGCCGGATCGATAACGAGTTCACGGCTGTGGTCGTAGTCTCCGACGGTGAACCCGATTTTGTTGCCGGCGAGCTGGCGGAAACTTCCCGTGATCGTTTTCTCGGCATTTCCCGAGGGCGCGGCGGGCTGATAGATGTGAGGTGCGCGGAAGCGAACGTCTCCGTTGCCGGTGGAGAGGATGAGATCGCCGGAATCGCCCGAATCCCCCGAAACGATGCGCGCGGAAGCGCCCGTGAAGCTCAGCGCAATCTGGTTTGGGTCGGAGCCGGGAGCGACGCGGAAGTCGTATTCGAGTTGTCCCTGATTGCCGTAATAAACCAGGTCGACACCGGGATAAACCGACTGATACTCGACGCGGGCAAACTGCGGAATGTCACGATGCCACTTGGAAGGATCGTTGCCAATGAAGTAGCTGCTCTTGCCCGGCAGCGGCGAAGCGCCGGAAACACGGGGTGAAGCGTTCGCTCCCGCCAGACGCATGCGAATCACCGACGGGGATGCGGGCTGAGAACTGACAGCTGACGGCTGAGGGCTGACGGCTGGCGACTGAAGCTCCAGCACGGCTTCGTCGGCGGTCAGAAACAGGCCATAGCCGGAGCCGCGCGCGAGGAACTTGACTTGAGGAGCGGTCTGGCCCTGGTTGGGCTCGAAGAACATTGGCAGCGAGAACGACTTCGGAAGCGACTTCGACAATGACCTCGAAGACAGCGAATTTTGGGCGGCAGGCTGCGTCCCGCTGGCATTGGCGGCATGTACTGCGGTTCCGAAACAGAACACGACGCTTGCGGTGGCGAGCACGGCTGCCGCCAGAAACGCAACCCTCATCGAACTTCCTGCCTTTTTCACTGCCACCGAACATCTCACCGAACCTCCAACCGACACAGGGTAATTCCGATTCACGAAGCTCCTCCGATTTCCCAATTTTGCGGGGTGAGAACAAGAATGGCACACAAACACCGCTGCGGCTTGACACCCTTAGAAAGCAGATGCGCACCCGTCACCAAAACTGGGATTGAACCAAACAAATACTTTTACATTCAACAGATACGCTGTCAAGCGGGGCAGACAGCATGGGCCAGGTAGTGAGAAGCGGAAAGCGGGGCAAATGGTTGCAAAGAAAAAGGTCTCAGGTGTCAGATGTCAGNNGATGTGGATGATCCAGGTAATGGCGTAGGCCGCAAAAAGGTATCCGTTTCCGCTCATCGCACGCTCCCGCGGGGAGCCATCAACGATTCCAGGGCATGGGCCTGGTCAACGTCGCGCTGCAACTTTTCCAGGCGATAGCGCGACCAGCAAACCAGAAAAGCAAAGCAGGAAAAGGCCAGCCAGTTGATGAGCAGGACGTGCAACATGCGGGGATCGATGGAACCGCCTCCGCCNNTCCCACGTCCACCAGATGCCCCAGACCGGACGCGCCCAGATGGGGCCCGTGACCAGCACGACGGTGCAGAAAACGACGCCAACCTCAGCGCTGACCAGCGCGACGATATCGGCGGCGGGCTTGCGCTTGATCAGATAGATAATCGAGGCTGCGAAGTTGACGAAGAAGAGAATGAACGCGGTCCATGCCGAAGGCACATGGTAGTAGAAAATCCGCTGCACGTCGCCCATGGTCCGCTCGGTGGGAGCCCACACCAGCGCCATGTAGAGCGCGTAGCTCAGCAGGATCGCGGTCAGGATGCCGAGGATGGGGAAAGCTTTTTTCATTGAGTCATTGAATGATTGAATCATTGAACCATTGAAAATCTCGAATGCCTTTAAATGATTCATGACGCAATCATTCAATGGCTCAATAGCTTCATTCCGCGTTCAACACCGTTTCAAACAAGAGCAGGCACACCGTAGTAAACACCAGATCGTAGGTNNAACAGCAGCAGCGGCAGCATGATCTCGCGGCTGCGCGTCCGCAGGGACATGGCGGCGAAGAAAGTTCCGTTCACAACCAGAGCCCAGGTTCCCAGCGCGGCGACGACCAGCAACTGCCATGCCGGACCGATCGACCGCAGCTGATAAAACACGATGAACAGCGGCGTCATGAGCGCTTCCAGCACGCTCACAAAAATAAAGTTGCCCAGCGTCTTGGCTATGAACAGCGAGTTCGCTGGCGCGGGCGAGACGCGGTAGGCGTCGAGCACCCGGTTGCGCAGCTCGCGCGCCCAGGTCTGGTTGAGCGCTACCACCGCCGCGAACAGGAATGCCAACCAGATCAGGCCGCTGGCGATCCGGCGCGATTCTTCGGCGGTCGGATCGAACGAAAAACTGAACATGATCACCACCAGCAGAGAAAAGAACAGCATGGAGTTGATGGCGTCCTTCGATCTCCACTCGAGGCGCAGGTCTTTGAGCAGCGTGGCGCGGGTGATGCCAGTGGGCGCGCTCATTGGGCGTTCTCCGGCCGTTTTAGTTCGCGCGTGCGCCCAATAATCTTGCCGTATTCCATCCAGACGAACTCGTCGGCCACGTGCTCAAGCAACGACGCTTGATGAGTGACGACGAATATCGTTGTGCCTCGATCGCGGGTACCGGCCAACAGTCGGACCATAGCGGTCGCGGAATGAAGGTCCACATTCGAGAAGGGTTCGTCGAGCAAAAGGATTTTGGGGTCGTTTAATAAAGCCCGCGCCAAAGACATCCTCTGTCTCATGCCTTGCGAATACTGGCCGACGGGGCGCGTGAGATCGGGATCGAGACCAACCGAGCAGATGACCTCAGCACAGCGCGTGCGGCTCGTGATTCCGTACAACCGGGCAAAGTATTCCAAGTTCTCCATCCCGCTCATCTCGTCATAGAGCAAGGACGGATGCGCCATGTAGCCCACCTGCTGGCAGATGTCGCGAAACTTGCTGGCCCCGAGGATCGTGACCTCGCCGCTCGATGGTTGGGTGAGTCCTGCTAAAGTGCGCAGCAGGGTAGTTTTACCGGCGCCGTTGTCGCCGAGAATGGCGTAAAGTTTCCCGCCGGAAAATTCCGCGGTAACGCCGCGCAGAGCGGCAAAACGGCCAAACTGCTTGATCAGGTTCGAAACAGTGACGACGTTGACGGGGACGGGCGCGATTTCAGTCAATGGAATCTAAGGAATGAGAGTCAATTCGACATCCCGCTCGATGCGGAACTCTGAGCCTGCGAGTTCTGGTTCTGAGACATGCTTTTGCCGGGCTCAGGCGCCGGAGTCGCTCCGGGTTGCGGCGCGTATTTCGACGCGCACTTGGCCTGCAGTTGCTTGGCGTGGAAGACGCCATCGCGTCCGAAGCTGCCGTCGGCCAAGGCTTGCGAGTCGTCTTTAAAAGTGTCGGGAGGAGCTTCGGTCCCGGTATACGAAACGGGCAGCGTCAGGTCGTTTTCCTTTAGCATGAAATCGACGCGGGTTCCGGAGCGCTTGATCGATCCCGGCACCACGTTGCCAGCCACACGCAGACGCTTGGAATAGGCCTCGTTGCCCATGCCGTTCAATTCCTTGATGGTGACGTAATAGCTCTTGCTGTCCTGGACACCGGTGTAGGCCAGATAGCCTAGCGACAACAAAATCAGCACGGTGACGGAACCGAATTTCAGATACTTCCCAGCTTCGCTCGACATGAAAAACCCCACCCCTGATCAAAAACTCTACGCGCTGCCCTGTTACCGGTCAAGACACGGACCAAGCCACTCTCTCAACATTAAAGGATGGTTAAAAGTCCATAGACTTACTTGACATTATTCCTGGTGTCCGTTATGGTTTGAGTGTTCCCTCCTGGCTCGTACCGCTATTCGCCTGGCGGTACGGGCCCTCTTTTTCGGCTTAGTTTCCTTCCTTCGCCTTTTCCCGCTCGTAGGGCTTTTGCATGTACCGGCGGCACTCCTCGAGCGCGCCCTGGGTATTGTCGTTGGTCTGGATGGCCTGGCGATATTCATTGACGGCGCGTTCGCGCTGGCCGGTGACGTCGAAAATTTTGCCCAGCTGCAAGTGGCTCCAAACCTCGGTCCACCGCGGCTCACCGTCGCCATTCAGCGCTGAGCGGTAGGCGTTGGCCGACGCCTGATAATTTTTCTGCAGGAAAAACACCTCGGCGATCCGGTAGTGGGCGAGCGAACTGTTCTTATTGACCTCAAGCGCCTTGTTGAACTCGCTCAGCGCTCCCGCCAGATCGCCTTGCTGGGTCAGGCCCTGTCCGCGCAAGATTGAGGAACGCAGCTTGATGTCCTTGGAGTTGGTCAGCACGCGGTTCTCGGGATCGACCGTGATCCGTCGTGGGCGTCCAAAGGTCTCGACCGAAAACGGCGAATCGGTGCCCACCACATCAATACGTTTTTCTTCCGTTCGTCCGTCGGTATCGATTCGCAAACTTACCGGCATACGGAACAGATCCAGATCCTGCGTGATCGCGCCGACAATCCGGAAACCTTTGTTGCTGCCCAGCCGGTAGACCGTGTACTTGGCCTTGAACTCGGGAGCGCTGGTGGAATCCATCCACTGGGAATAGAACCAGGTGAGTCGTTCGCCATACACTTTTTCGCTGAGTTCGCGGAAATCGTCGGTGCTGGCGGATTTGCCCGCATACTTGGTGGCGAACTCGCGCATGATCTTCAGATAGTCTTTTTCGCCGACTACCCAGCGCAGCATGTGCAGGATCATGGCGCCCTTGTCGGTGACCAGAGACTGAAATTCCGGAGAAAAATATTCCAGCTTATACGCGCTCGAAAGCGGCACGCTGTCATAGGCGAGCGCGCCCACCGACATGTCTTTCACCATTTCCTCGAGCCCCGCTTCGCCTGCCGCGCTCTCTACGTAGCGGGCCTCGGAGTAGCGCGCGAAGCCATCGCTGATCCACCAGTCGTCTTTCGATGCCGGACTCACCGAGACGCCCCACCACTGATGGGCAATCGTATTGGCCAGCAACCGGTAGTTGGTCTTCTCCGTGATGGCGCGGCTCGAAAGGGCTGCGATTTCAGGCGCCCACGCCGAGGGCACCGTGTCGTCCGGGAGTTCAACGATTCTCAGGCGGGTCGAGGGTGCGACCCCATACTGGGTGACGAAGTACGTGAACGCCTTGACCGCCGTTGATGCGTACTCCGCGCCCATGGCCTGTTTATTGGGCTTGAAGAACACGTGCAGGTCGATGCCCGCTTCGTCGCTCTTGAATTCCTGGAACGTGCCGGCAATGATCGTGCCCGGGAAACTCGGCTTGTCCCAGGTGAAGGTGAAGGTCTTGGAGTTGGCAATCGCGGTCGCGGCCTTCTTCGCTACCGCCGCTGCGGACGGTTCCTTGCCGCTGCCGATCACCACCATGTGCGCCGGTACGGTGACGTTGATGGTCGAAGTAAAGCGGTTGACGCCGTATCCCGCGACCGGGAACCACAGGCCGGAGTAAAGCAGGTAGCTGGTTTCCGGACCGACGTAGGCGAGCTTTAACCCTTCCACCGGGCTGTCGTCGGCGGTTTCAAGCGTGCCTTCGTATTCGAAGGTGAAAGTAGTACTGGCACTTTTTGAGAGGCCGCTGTTGAGCGCGAAGCGCACGGTCGAATCCTGCGTGTTGCGTTCCGGAGCGAGTGGCTTATTGTTCGCGTCCGTGAGTTTCGTAATGCGCAGCGCGTTGTTCAACTGAAAGGTGGCCACGTTGATGTCTTCGAGCGCCGTGACCTTGACCGCGGCACGCGCGGTGAGCTTGTGCGTCTGCGGCAGGAGTTCGACGTCGATCTGGTAGTCGTCCACGCGCAGGCGCGATTTCTCGGCCGCCAGCGCCGGCCGGATCGCAGCCGAGGTAAGTAAAAAGACAGCGGCGAAACCGAGCGCTCGGCGCGCCGATGGAGAGAGGCAGAGCTTCAAGTAGAGTCTCCTGGCAGGACTACAATTCCTAAGATGTTGATTTTCCCGCAAAAGATGCTGTGAGGACAAGGGTCAGCAAAATTTGTTTGTCAACAATTTGTCCCAGAAGTGCGGCGCAAGCACTCTTACCCAAGGTCCGTCCTGCCCGGTGGATGAGTCTGAACTGCAATAGTACGAGTGAACACTAGGACCTACCCGATCATTTTCAGTATGATCTCCGCTGCCAATTCCGATGGATGTTCACCGCCGCCGCGCCCTTGCTTCAGTCTTGCCTTCACCATTGCCAAGCGCTCGATCATGT
>PMMJ01000163.1 GCA_003162255.1 Acidobacteriaceae bacterium
AAGGTCAACCCGGCGGATGCTCCGATCATGATTCTGGCGCTTACGTCGGCTGTGTATGACCGCGGCAAGCTTTACGACGCGGCATCCACCATCATGCAGCAGCGTCTTTCTCAGCTTCAGGGCGTCGGGCAGGTGAGTGTGGGCGGTAGTTCGCTACCGGCAGTGCGGGTGGACGTGAATCCGACGCAACTCAACGGCTATGGTCTGGGCTTGCAGGACGTCGCCGCCATGCTGAGCCGGCAGAATGCCAATAGTCCCAAGGGCCAGATCGCGAATAGCACAACCAGCGCGGACATCGTAACCAACGATCAGCTTCTCAAGGCGGTCGACTACATGCCGTTGGTGGTCGGCTACCACAATGGCGCCGCCATCAAGTTGTCCGATGTCGCGAACGTCCAGGACTCCACGGAGAACGTGCGCGCGGCTGGCTTCGTCAACGGCAAGGCTTCCGTCCTCATCATTATTTTCCGCCAGCCCGGCGCCAACATTATCGAAACCGTGGACCGTATCCGCGCCGCCCTTCCGGCGCTCAAGGCCTCGATCCCTTCCGCCATTGACACCGAAATTGTGCTCGACCGCACCCTCACCATTCGCGCTTCCGTTCGCGATGTCGAGCGCTCGCTGATGATCTCGATTTCCCTTGTGATTCTGGTGGTGTTCGTCTTCCTGCGAAGCGTTCGCGCCACCTTGATTCCCAGTGTCGCCGTCCCCGCTTCCCTGATCGGCACCTTTGGCGTGATGTACCTTTTTCACTACAGCATCGACAATCTCTCGCTCATGGCGCTCACGATTTCAACCGGCTTTGTGGTGGACGATGCGATTGTGGTCATCGAAAACATCACCCGCTATCTNNCCATCGCGAATTTGCCGTGGTTCTCTCGGTCGCCATCCTGGTATCGCTTGGCATTTCTCTAACCACGACGCCGATGATGTGCTCTCGCCTGTTGAAGAATCTTCAGGATGAGCGGCACGGCAAAGCGTCCCGCGCCAGCGAGCGCGCCTTCAATTCGATCCTCGGGCTCTACGAGCGCAGCTTGGGCTGGGTCCTGGAACACTCGCATCTGACGCTGGCCGTGCTCGGCCTCACCATCGCATGCAACTTCTACCTTTTTTGGATCGTCCCTAAAGGATTCTTTCCACAGCAGGATAACGGCGTCGCCTTCGGCGGCATCCAGGGCTCGCAGGACACTTCCTTTCAGGCCATGCAACAGGCCACGCAGCGCATCGTCGATGTGGTCAAAACGGATCCGGGCGTGCAGAACGTCATGGCGTTCACGGGCGGCGGCGGCCCCACCAATGGCGGCTTCATCTTCATGGGCCTGAAGCCTCTGGCAGAACGCCATGCGAGCTCCAACCAGATCATCGACCGTCTGCGTCCAAAGCTTCTTTCGGTCGCTGGCGCAAACACTTTCATGCAAGCCGGACAGGATCTGCGCATCGGCGGAAGGCAAAGCAGCGCCCAGTTTCAGTACACCATTCAGAGCGACAATTTACAGGATCTGGTGCAGTGGGGCCCGGTGCTGCTGCAGCAGATGCGGAAATTGCGGATTCTCACCGACGTCAATACAGACCAGCAGAACAGCGGTCTCCAGGCCATGCTTACCTATGACCGCGAGACCGCCTCGCGCCTTGGCATTACACCACAGACGCTCGACAACTCGCTCTACGAAGCCTTCGGCCAAGCCCAGGTTTCGACCATGTATACGAACATCAACCAGTACCATGTGGTGCTCGAAGTGGCACCGAAGCACTGGCAATCGCCGGTGGATTTAAACGATGTGTATATACGGGCCGCGCAGGGGAAGGTCGTTCCGCTTAGCGCCGTGGCGCATTACGAACCTTCGACGGCTCCGCTGGCGGTGAATCACCAGGGGCAGTATCCCTCGGTGACCATTTCCTTCAACCTGGCTCCGGGTGTGGCTCTCAGCGATGCTTCCCGGGCGATCGTCGAAATGGAACAGAGAATCGGCATGCCCAATACCATTACCGGCATGTTCTCGGGCACGCTTCAGGCCTTTCAGTCGTCGCTGGCGACGGAACCTTTTCTCATTATCACCGCTCTCATGGCCGTCTATATCGTGCTGGGGATTCTCTACGAGAGTTACATCCATCCCCTCACGATTATTTCCACGCTTCCTTCCGCGGGAGTGGGCGCGGTTCTTGCACTCATGATTTTTCACAAGGACCTTAGCATTATCGCGATCATCGGCGTTATTCTCTTAATTGGTATCGTGAAGAAGAATGCCATTCTGATGATTGACTTTGCGCTGGCCGCCGAACGCAGCGAAGGCATGAGCCCTCGGGATGCCATTTATAAGGCTTGCATTCTGCGCTTTCGGCCTATTCTGATGACGACCATGGCTGCGCTGTTTGGCGCTATGCCGCTGGCGTTCGGCCGAGGCACGGGTTCGGAGCTTCGCAATCCTCTCGGCATCACCATTATCGGCGGCCTGATTCTGAGCCAAATGCTGACGCTTTACACCACGCCGGTCGTTTATCTCTCGCTCGACCGCTTGCGAGTCAAGTGGCTTCGCTCTCACGGCAAGCTCGAAGCGCAAAGACAAATTGAGTCGTTCGGATGACAAGCTCTGACGCGGCACGCGAATTCAAGATCGGAAACGGTGGAGCCACCCCGTCTGGCCGGGCGAGGACGCCGGTGCTCCACTGTCGACAGAGCCACGGCAAGGAGTCTGAGACGGTGATGAAGCCAACGAACAAAATACGCGCTGCGACCGCGCTGCTCTGCGGCGCACTCGTCTTCCTCTTGCTCTTGCAAGGCTGCGTTGTCGGCCCGAAATACAATCGCCCCACGATGCAGGCGCCGGGAGCTTATAAAGAAGTTACTCCCGACGATCTTAAGAAAATGGATGGCTGGAAAGTCGCGCAACCACAGGACAGCGCTCTCCACGGCAAGTGGTGGGAGATTCTTGGCGATACCCAACTGAACACGCTTGAAGAGCAAGTCAACGTATCCAATCAAAACGTCGCCGCTGCGTTCGCTAACTTCATGGCGGCCCGCGCCCTGGTGCGGGAGGCGCGCGCACAGTATTTCCCGACGGTGACCGCCGGCGCCAGCATCACTCGGCAGCGCCAGCCCAGTAGTTCGAGCGGGACGAGCGCCGGCACTTTCAACGAATACTCTCTGCCCTTCGATGCCTCCTGGACGCCCGATTTGTGGGGACGCGTCCGCAACCAGGTTCGCGCCAACGTCGCCAACGCGCAGGCCAGCGCCGCCGACCTGGAGAATACACGCCTGACGGCGCAAGCGGAACTGGCGGTCGATTACTTCCAGCTGCGCGGGCAGGACGCTCTGAAACAACTGCTGGATTCGACCGTGGTGGCTTATGAAGAGTCCCTGAAACTGACCAAGGCGCTGTATGAAACCGGCATCGATTCCGACGAGTCCGTCGCGCAGGCCGAAACTCAGCTGGAAGCCACCCGCGCACTCGACACCAATATTGGCATTCTGCGGTCGCAATACGAACATGCGATTGCGCTCCTGGTCGGTCAACCTGCGTCTTCTTTTTCGATCGCCGTCGAGCCCTTGAAAACTCCGCCACCCGCGATTCCGTTTGGCGTACCCTCGCAATTGCTGGAGCGCCGCCCAGACATCGCCGCATCCGAGCGCCTGATGGCTCAGGCCAACGCGCTGATCGGCGTCCAAAAGGCCGCTTATTATCCAACCGTGACGCTGAGTGCTTCTTTCGGGTTTCAAAGCACGAAGGGCTCGAGCTGGTTTACCTGGCCGAGCAGATTCTGGTCCGTCGGGCCGGCTATATCCGAGTTGATTTACGATGGCGGTCTGCGTCGTGCCACGGTCGAACAATATCGCGCGCTATACGATGAGACGGTCGCCAACTATCGGAACATGGTCCTCACCGCGTTCCAGCAAGTCGAGGATAATCTTTCATCCCTTCGCGTTCTTTCCCAGGAAATTCAGGAACAGGACACCGCGATCGGGTCCGCGCAGCGCAGCCTTACGCTAGCCACGGACCGCTACCGACTCGGCATCGACCCCTACCTCAACGTGATTACGGCCCAGACCACGCTCTTCAGCAATCAGCAGACAGCCGTGAACCTGCGGATCGAGCAAATTGTGGACAGCGTGCAATTGATCGAAGCACTCGGCGGGGGTTGGGATTCCTCGACCCTCCCCAGTTCGCAGCAGATTATTTCACGACAGGCCCAGCTGTCGGGGACCGCTCCTGCGCAAGCATCTCAGAGCCAGTCGCCACCGAGTCCGTAAGAGAGCGACCTCGGTGGCTAGAACCGCTTGTTCAGCGGGTTCTGACGGCATGGCAAAGCCATGCCCTTTCAAAGAAATCCGGCTCCCTTAATCAGAGTTTCCTAGATCATCTGTTCAGTTGAGCTTGCAGACTCGCACCGCCGAATTCTGGTAAGGGCATTCCAGGCCCGCGGTCACCGCCGAAATGTTTTTATCTGGAGTGGGCTGTTCCAGCACGACCCAGCTGACTCCGTATTTCTGCCGCAGCCGTTCGAAATCCTCGGTGCCGAGCTGCCTAAAGTTTTTCTGATCCGCAATTTGTTCGGCCCACCGTACCGAAAGCGGAGGAAACATCGAACATGCTCCCTTGTCCTTGACCAGGTCGGCCAACATGCTGCGCTCGGCCAGCGCGCGAAATCCAATTTCGTCTTCACCCGGCAGATCCATGTGCGCGGGATTCAGAGCAAAGAGGGCATCTACCGGCGTATTTCCGCGAATCCACACAAAAGCTTGCGCCCACGGATTGCGCGGCTGCGCCCACGGCCACTCGATGTGCGCACTCGCCGGAAACACCTGCAGCTGCGCAAAATACATTCCGAGACTTAGCGGAACAAACAGCAGCAACCAGCGCCACCAGTGCCGCTGCAGCAGGTATCGTCCTAGCAATCCACCGCCCGCTACCACCAGCACCATGTAGCACAATGCCATGCAGCGCAAGGGTTGGAGCCGCGCCAGAGCCTCGAAGCGGGCGGGGATGCCGAGTCCGATGGCCGCTGCCGACGCGACCAGCACGAACGGCACCATCGCTCTCGATATCAATTCCAGGTTCTTCATGCCGCGCCGTCGCGCCCAACTCCCCAACCACCAGAACAGGAGCACCGGACCGATTACTCCCAGCCACTCGTACCATTCCCAACGCAGGACGAAGTGCGAACGCTGGCGCAACGCGACCTCGTGATAAGCGGGCGGCGGAGGCTGGAATGTAATACCGAAGGGAAGCGCAGCGGCAAATCCCAAAAAATGCGGACGAACTTGATCGAGCAAGATGATCCACACACAAAATAAAATCGCAAAGCTCGCCATGAAGGGATGCATGGCGGCGGCAAATGCCAGCCACAACGTCGCTCTCCAGTACTTTCGGTGCAGCACTTCCGCCACGGCAAACAGAGCCGCAAACGCGGCCAGGTTTCGCGGATTCACAAATTGGTCGAGGATGTAGAGCGCGGTCCCGGCAATGGGCAAGGTCAGCAACGCGGTCATCAATGCGACCGCTGCCCAACGCGCGATCTCATCCGCGGACGATTCCGACTCGAACAAGGCCGATGCCAGGCGCCAGCTTGCCGCCAGCAACAAAAAGATAGAGATGAGCTGCCACAATAAAGCGGCCCAGGGCAAGGGCAAATGCGTGGCGCGAACCGAAAAGGCAATCAGATGCGGATACAGGGTGTGCCCGGCATGTTCGCCAAAGAACTCCGCATTCGCCGGAAACAGGCTGGGATTCAGGATCTTCAAAACCCCGGGAAGGTAAATCTCGGCGTCTTCCGCGTAGGGATGATAGCCATGAATCAGGAGCGCGAGGGCGGACAACAGCAGCAGGCCGAAGATGCGGCCGACGATACGTTTGATGTTCAGAGTAGGATGATCCATTTGTCGATGCGCACAGAGAATTACAACAGAAAACTTCCGCGGCAGGAAGCCGGGATAGCGCTTGCGGCCCGCATCAACCCCTCGTAGCATCTAAGCATACGCATGGCCAATACTACTTCCCAACCAGAGCGAGCCAACCTGGCGTTCGGCGAGATCTTTATTTTTGCCTACGAGACGTTCATGAGCAACAAGGTCCGGTTCGCTCTGACGGCTCTCGGCATGGTCATCGGAACCGCGTCCCTGATCCTGGTCACTACCATCGGCCTCACCGGTAAGCAATACCTTCTGAACCAGATTCAATCGATCGGGTCGAACTGGATTTATGCCGAGTACGAAAGTGGCGGGGGGCGCATCTCCAATACCGGCAGCGATGCTCTGACTATTCAAGACATGGAAGCGGTGCAGCACCAGGTTGATGGCATCGCCTACGCCTCGCCCGTGCTTCCGCTCAACGAGCGCGTGGCCGTGGGCGGCGGCAAAGAGCGCGATCTGCAGATCATGGGGGTTTACCCGGAGTACGAACAGATTCGTAACCTGGTCATCCTGTCGGGACGCTTCTTCGACAACCAGGATTCCCAAGCTCACAACAAGGTCGGCGTCATCGGCCCGAAACTCGCGATCCAGCTTTACGGTTCCGAGGAAGCTTCGCTGGGAAAGACGGTGAAGTTGAGCGGCTTGCCCTTCACCATCATTGGGGTCTTCCGCGAGCGGGTGGACACGCTCGAGCAATCGGAGGTGACGGAGAACACGATGCTGATTCCCTACACCGTGATCCGTTACTTTCAGGAAACGCCAACCGTAAAAGAGATTTTCTTTTCGGCTGCCGATGCTTCGCTGGTGGTGCCGATTACGGCACAGGTTCAGCGCGTGATTCGATCGCGCCATCGGCCAGAATCCGTTTATAGCGTCAGGAACCTGACGCAACTGGTTTCGATGGCCGACAAAGTCGCAACCGCCATGACTCTGGTTCTGCTGGCGGTGTCGCTGGTCGTGCTGCTGGTCAGCGGCATTGGCATCATGAACATCATGCTCGCCACCGTGAGCGCTCGCATTCGCGAGATCGGCATCCGCAAAGCGGTCGGCGCCACCAACCGCGAGATCCGCTTCCAGTTCCTTTCCGAAGCCATTCTCATTTCCACCATCGGCGGCGTCCTCGGCATCGTCATCGGACTCGCCATCCCCTATTCCGTTCACTTCTTCACGCCCTATAAGATCCCTATCTCGGGACTCTCCGCTATCATCGCCATCGTCGTCTCCTCGCTGGTCGGAATCCTGTTCGGTACGCTTCCCGCCATACGCGCTTCTCAACTCGATCCGGTCGAAAGTCTGCGCTACGAATAGCGAGGCTGGGAATCGCGTTGGGACAGTCATAGAGCGGCTGACTCCGTGTGGTTAAGAATCAAGTTAGTAACAAGTGGGAAAGAACAGGCAGACTAACCCGACCGCTGGGTTGAACACACGGGATCTAAGCAATACGAATTTGGCAACCGCGGATCGCTTCCCGACGAGTCGTGGTCGTGCTACAAGTCCGGACGGTACGGCGGATTGTCGCCCCAGTCGTCGCTGTAGTCCGGGTAAGCGTAAGCCGAGGGGGCATACCAGTACGGGTCGTACCACCAAGGATTCCAGCCGACCCCCCAGTATGGCCATCCGAAGCCGAAGCCCCAAACTCCCCAGCCCCAGTCCCAACCACCTCCCCAGCCGTAGCCGCGCCAACCGCCTCTCCAACCAGCGCCACGGAAGCCGAAACCGGGCACGGCGCGGGCGGTTCCGCCGACGAAATCGGACGCGCCACTGGACGCGCCGAAAGAGTGCCAAGCGCCATCAGAAGCTCCGACGTTACGAGCAGAGAGACTTGAGTTCGCCCGGCCTCCGGAATTGCGGCCTTCACCGGACCGCACGGAACTACCGGAGTTGCCGAACGAATGCCACTGGCCATCGCTGATGGCGGGACGAAGATTCGATGCATGATTGGCTAACGAGTTGGAACCGCGGCCGGATGCAGAGCCGCCGTAGGAGCGGCTGCCCGCCCCTTCACGACCCGCGGATGATCCAACGCGAGAGCCACCGCCTTCGTGGTAACCTCCTCCGCCAATAGAGCGCGCGCCGCCATACGATCCGCCGCCACCATGGAAGCCTCCACCGCTTCCGCTCCCATGAGAACCGCCGCCACCGCCGTGCTGGGCGAAGACTGGGATTGGCGTGAGAGCGAGACCGATGAAAGCGGCAAATGCGAGGAGAGACCCAATCGGACCGAATGTGCTCATAATCTGTACCTCCCTTCGAAGGTGGGAGTGCAGTCTCGAGCGAGGAGCCTATGTACCTAAGGACGGCGCGCTCCTACTTAATCAGATTCTACTTCCAGGCAAGGGGTTGCGCGGATGCTGGATCACATCAAAAGTACTCTTCGGCGGTTACCGGCAGGTGTGCCTCCCATATAACAAATCCGCGCACATTTCACGATGTTGCAAAGGCGCGGGATGGGTATACACTGGGTGGCGCTCTCAAAAGTCAATGAGGAAATTACGGCTCCCAAGCTGTACAATTGGCGCGATTCAGAGTTGAAGGATCAGATACCTGTTTTAGATAATGAGGATACGGGTTGAAAACAATCTTGGAGGAACGGACCGTGAAATTATATCGTTTTGCATTTGCCCTTAGTTTAATCAGCGTTGCAATCCTGACTGCGGGGTGCAGCTCAAGCAAGCCGACGGAGAGTACGCCCGCACAGCCGGCAGCGGCCGCACAGCCGCAAACTAAGGAGCCTGTCCTGTACACCGGCCAGCAGGCATTCAACCGAATGATGGGTCTCGCCTTGAAGTGGGCACCGGATGCGCAGCCGGCTCGGCTGGAATCGGTTCCAACTAAAGAAACCAACGGCCAGGACGGAAAGTCCGCCATCTGGAGAGGGTACTTTGGCTCGCCCAGTCGCCGCACGGTCAAGACCATCGTTTGCTCCGGAAGCCGTGAGGCGGGTGCGCCACCGTTCGGAGTTTCACCCGAGGGGGCCGAAGTCGCGTACAACGCCGAATCCGCCAGTCTTGCCTTTTCATCGTTCCTGCTGAAGATCGATACGGATAAGGCGGCCGCGATCGCGCAGCAACACGGGGGCGACGTTATCCTGAAGAAGGACCCACAGCAGGGCATCACGTACTACTTACTCAAGGAGCCGAAGCAGAACGTTCCCTTCTGGTACGTCATTTACGGCACGAGCGCGACTAACAGAAAGGGCATCGGCGTGATTAACGCGACCACAGGAGATTTTGTAAGCGCCAAGTGAGATAGGTTGAGAAAACGAAACCTGACTGGGGCGTGTTTCAGAAACCGATTTCAGGCGACACGAGCAGCTCCCTCAGGGGCTAGGGCCCAGTGTTTATGCGGCTCGAAGCGGCACGGCTGAAGAGGCTGCGGAAAGACTCATCCCCGGGCAGAACGTGCGCCCTCAGCGGCTAAAGCCGGATCAAGGCAATGCACTTACCGCAGCGGTGAACCGCTGCGCCACCCAAGAATCCAGTGCAAAATCGAGTTTTTCCGCAGGTTGCGATGAGCGTAAACGAACTTATGAGGTGGTCGTAACTCAGTTGACCATCTTCGGTTGCGTCTTCAGGGAAGTTTCTGGGCGCCGATCAGTTCCACCGCGAGCGTGGCTAACTCGATGTCTTCGCCCGAGGAAAGGCCGCTGACTGCGACGGCGCCGGCCACGACGCCATCCTTCCAAAGGGGAATGCCTCCGCCCCAGCCAACGAATCTGGAGTCGCCGTAGTAGGCGATGTCGTGTCCCTTTTCAGGGTGCCGGACCTTTTCTCCGATTTCTTTAGTGGTTTTTCGTTCACGGGCGGCGGTATACGCCTTATTTGCGGCAATTCTGATGGAGGAAAAGGGAGCACCGTCCATGCGGGCAAAGGCGATGAGTTCGCCATGCGAATCGGCGACGGCAACGACCACCGATTTCTGCATCTGTGCAGCTTTGTCGACGATCAGGTCAATGATCTTCTTGGCTTCGGAGTAGTCGATGACGCGGATATTTCTCATGCGGGTCGGAGGACAGCTAGATTCACAAATGGTGAAACGGCTGCTGTTTGGTGAAAAAGCACTTTAAAGAGCACAAAAAAAACAACCGGACTGGGCAAAATGCCCAGTCCGGTTTTTGCAAGGCAACTCAGAATCTAAACTTCAGTGCAAACTGAATTTCTCGTGGGTTGCTGTCTGCATTATCGGACGTGATCGAACCGAATCCCGATGATCCCAGTCCGGTTGCTGGGACACCGAAATGAGGATGATTGAACAGATTGAAGAACTCTGTCCGGAACTCTAGACCATATCTCTCGGCAAACAACACCCGCTTGAATATGGCGAAGTCGAAGTTGTTGGTTCCGGGCGCCCGGAGTGTAGAATCCACGCGAGCCTCGTTACCGTAGCCCCACTGCGGCGGAGCGGCAAAGCAGGTCGTATTGAACCAATTGGCAACCGTGCCGCCGCCCGCTTTTTTGTCGCATCCGGCAACAACGTCAGGACGTATGTTGCCAATGCCAAATCCGGCCTTTTCCAGAGAGGTGGAATCACCGGCCCAAGTAATCTTGAGCGGGAAACCACGTTGGAAGGTGGTTATGCCGTCGATTCCCCATCCGCCAACAACCTTGTCCGCTGCTCCTGACAAATTGGAAGCAAACATCTTGCCGTGGCCAAAGGGAAGATCGAGCACATAGCTGATGATCAGGCGTTGGGACACATCCTGCGAAGAAAGCGACCGCTCTCCCTTCAGATTGTTGTAATCCTGCACCTGCCCAACTCCACCGGTTGGCCCTTCGAGCCAACTGGTGAGCGTATCGGTGTTGCTCATTAGTTTGGAGTTCGTATAGGCGACCAACATGGTACCACCGCCTGCGAACCGGCGAGTGACTGTGGCTTGCAGCGAATTGTAGGTGCTGCTGCAACAGCCGTATCCGCCCAAGCTTAGTCCGCTGTACTGCGGGTACGGGCGATCCAACTGCCCGGCAAGAATTGTGGGGGTTTCGAGGTTGGTATTCGCACCAACGAAGGGATTACCCGGATTACCGGTTGACGGGAGAATGTACGCCTGGTCGATCGAGACACTGCCATTCGCGCACGTGATCAGTGCTTGACCGGTAAGACCAGCGCAAGGGCCAGCAACGGCTGCGTTGTATTGGCCCCCAGCTGTGGCGACGAATGAATCTGGGATCTGATTGATGTTCGTGGAATATTGCTCCAGGTGTACGCCTTTCGATCCGGCGTAAGCCACGTCAGCAAAAAAACCGGCTGGCAATTGGCGCTGGATATCGAGGTTCCATTGCTCTACGTATCCCGGTTTCGGGTCGTTATACGGTGCCAGTGTGGGGGAACCGTTAGCGGCGACAAAACTCGAGAGAGCAGCGTTCCCGCCGGTTCTTCCTGGCGGCGGGATGACTCCAGTTGCACCGAATGGGCCCTGGAACTGACAACTACCGCCAAAGGCGGCAAACCCCCCGGCGGTCAACTGGCACCCGCTCTCGTCAAGAGTAGCACTTGGCGAAACGTTATGGTCGGTGCTGGCAAAGAACGGCGTGGTCGCAAGATTGATCACGTCGTTGTCTGGATTGAGGGCGAAGGAGACGTAGTTCGGAATCCAGAACACGCCAAAACCGCCACGGATCACGGTTTTTTCGTTCATGCTGTACGCAAATCCGAGGCGTGGAGAGAACTCTTTCTTATCCAAGGGAAGGTTATTGTGGCTCGAGTTTGGACCGGTTCCAACCAAGAACGCGTCCCCGGTACACGGAGTACTGAGGTCGCCTCCACAGCCGGTTACGGCGGCATTGGTTGCGGCGGAATTCCAGTAGCTCAAGCGGTTAAACCGATCTGACCAGGTTCCTGCAAGCTCATAGCGGAGCCCCAGGTTCAAGGTCAGCTTCGGCAGGACCTTAAAGGAGTCATTAACATAGAGCGCGCGGTAGGTCTGACGACCAGCCGTTTGCGCAGGAACCTCTGCCGCACCTTCTGTCTGGTTTACGAAAGACGCGGGGCCACCTTGGGCCAAGCCCAGCAGAAAATCGGCGAACGCGGCACCGGAGCCGCCCTGACCGGTCCAACTTCCCAGGAAGCCAAACGCGCCGCTGGCGATATTGGTTTGGTAGTAGTTGTCCAGACCCAACTCATACTGAGCGCCCGCCTGAATGGTGTGCTTGCCCCGAATGATGGTCAGAGACGGCGAAATATTGTACTGGGTGTTGTGATCGCCAATCGCGCTGTTGCCCTGGCTCTTACCGATATCGTTGCCAAACGGGAATGCAGGGGTGGGGGGGGTCCGCATATTCGCCGGAACCTCGCCGTTATAACTCGACGGCCATCCGAGTTGGGTGAGATCGTAACCTGCAAGGAGTGGCGCGCGTAGGTAAATGAAACGGCTACCCGAAATGTTCAAATCGCCGATGAGGTTCGGAGTGAAGGTGTGGTTGATATCAACCGCTAGAGCCTTGGTGTGATAGTCCTCGGCGCAACGGTCCTGGCACAAACCCGTTCCCAGAGGATTAGTCGCAAGATCAAGCAGGCCATTATAGGTGAAGCGACCGAAGATCCGCGTTTTGTCGGTGAGGTTCTGATCGACGCGGGTCACGAACTGGTTAGTATTTCCGCCGCCGCTGGCCGCCGATGTGAAGTTACCGAAGCCGAAGGTCGTGGTGTTCGGGGCTACCGGAGTGTAGTACTTATCCCACAAAGCCTGCGCGGCCGTGCTCCACTCGACCTGAGGAATGCAATTTCCAACACAGGATGTATTGAGCGGATCCAGCCCGTACTTCGTGGGTCCCCCCGGGACAAAAACGGTATATGGATCGTAGAGCTGTCCGGCGGCAGCGCTGCAATATCCGGTGGTGGGGTCGATCGTTCCCGCTGCGGCGGTGCACACCGCCGAAAAATCGCCGTTTCGGAACGGGGCTATCGGCACGGTGGTGGTCACAACGCTGCCGGCGCGTTGCCGGTACTGCTCCCAACTTGTGAAAAAGAACGTCTTGTTCTTAACGATGGGTCCGCCAATGTTGAATCCGTAGTTGTTCTGAACGTAGGGCGGAGGTGTGTTGGATGCGCCGCTCGCGAGCTCAGAGTTCTTGTAGAAATAGTCGTTCGAGTTAAACTTCTTGTTGCGGAGAAATTCGTAGAGCTCGCCGTGGAAGGAATTGCTGCCCGATTTTGTGCTGAAGTTCGAGACGGCCCCGGAGAACTTGCCCCACTCGGCGCCCAAATTGCTGTATTGAACTTTGAACTCGCCAATGGAGTCCTGAGTTGGAATGATGACCGGCAAGTTGATGTAGCCGATATTCAGTGGCTGGCCATCAAGGTACTCAGCACCCTGGTTGGCAAACGAACCTCCAACCTGATAATTGCCCCAGCTGAAGGGATTCTGGCCGACGGGAGTGCCCCCGGCGCCGCCCTGCGAAACCACTGAGGGAGAAACCGTGATCAAGTTAAAAATATTGCGGCCATTCAAGGGAAGTTCGTTGGCCTTGCGCTCTTCGACGACTTGGCCTAGAGACGAAGTCTCCGCCTGCAGCAACGGCGACTCGGCAGTCACTTCCACACTCTCGGTGACTTGGCCGACCGGCAAGATAGCGTCGATGTGAGTATCCTGCTGAACTTGGACCACGACGTTGTCGTGGGTGTAATGCTTGAAGCCCGGCTTCTGGATCTCAAGACGATATTGCCCAGGCGTCACGTTCACAAACTGGTACAGGCCCGAACTGCCCGTGGGCTGGGTACGCTTTTCCTGCGTCCCCACATTGGTGAGGGTGACTTGAGCGCCGGAGATCGCCGCTCCGGAAGGGTCTGACACGGTGCCATCGACCGTGCCGTAGGTACTTTGACCGTAGAGAGAAAGAGCACTGGTGAGGACTAGAACAATGGAGAGAAGCAGTGTCTGCAACTTGGAAGACAGCATTCGTACCTCCGTGCATTATTTTTGATTCGCAGAAGTGTGTAGCACAATCGTATTAGTTGTCAAGAAAAATTTCGATTTTCCCGTTTAGGTAATCGTTAAATCTGGAGTCGGAAGCGGGTCTATGGGAAGTTGTATTCTAATCAATTTACGTATGAGAATTGGTATTCCTTCCCTCGTTACGGCAGCAGCGATAGTTAGCGATCACAAGAGCCCCGCAAGACCTCAAGGGAATCCCAATTATCAGATAAATTTGGTGCCCGCCAGGCGGGCCGCGCGCGGGTAACATAACGGGTAACACAACATAGAGTCTGCTCCTGCTCGACGAGTGTGCAATTAGCGCCGCGAGCACGATATGCTAGGGGACTGAAGGAACTCCAAGTTGCTAAACATTCTGCTGCGCGTATCGTCGGTCATGACATTGGTGCTGCTGGGCGCGGCCCTCGCGGCGCCTGTGTTCGAGGCCAATCTGCCGCGCGGGTTGGATTTCACACTGGAGAATTCGCCGACTCCTCAAAAGCATCTCATCGAAACCATGCCGGGAGGAGTTGCGCTGCTCGACTACAACAACGACGGCTTGTTGGACATTTTTTTTGTGAACGGCGGACGCCTCACGACGCCCTTGTCAACGCCGGATAACTTCGACCGTCATAACCCGAAATACTGGAATCGGCTCTTCCGACAAAACAAGGACGGAAGCTTCACCGACGTGACCGAGCAAGCGGGACTGGCGAAAGTCGACGATGGGAATTACGGCATGGGAGTGGCGGTGGGCGACTACGACAATGACGGCTACCCCGATCTATTCATCACTAATTACGGAAAGAATATTCTGTATCACAACAATGGCGACGGAACCTTCACGGACGTGACGGCGAAGGCAGGAGTTGCGGGGGGTGGCTGGTCGGTCTCCGCCGGGTTTTTCGACTACGACAATGACGGGAAACTGGATCTGTTTGTTGCCAGATACATGGACTGGGACACCAAGCACAGTAAAGACTGCGGCGGCAATTACCACACGTATTGTCCACCGGAAGAATTTCCCGCCACCACTAACATCCTTTATCACAACAACGGCGATGGAACCTTCACCGACGTGAGTCAACGCTCCGGTATCACCGCAAAAAAGGGGCGTGCTTTGGGTGTAGGGTTTGCCGACTATGATGGAGACGGCTTTACGGACATATTTGTCTCCAACGACGGCATGCAGCAGTATCTTTATCACAATAATGGCAACGGAACGTTCTCGGAAGTTGCGCTCGAAGCCGGCGCGGCGCTTTCCGAGGACGGCCGTCGGATGTCGGGGATGGGCGTGGTTTTTCAGGACTACGATAACGATGGGCGGCCCGACATTATGGTGACCGAGTTGCCCCGGGAAATTTATGGTGTTTATCACAACGACGGCGACGGCTCGTTCAGTTACCGCAGTCTCGAAACTGGGCTCGGCATGCTCTCGAGTGGAACCTCCGGATGGAGCATTGGCTTGGAGGACTTCGACAACGATGGGTGGAAGGACTTGTTTGTCGGCCAAAGCCATGTATTGGATAACGTGGAGAGCATCGATCCGTCCCTGCACTATCTCGATGTGCCGCTGCTGGCGATGAATCACGGTGGCCGGTTCGAACGCGTCGATTCCGGAGTCACGACTCCCACGGCCGCACGCGGAGCTGCGTTCGGCGACTTGAATAACGACGGCTGGGAGGACGTGGTGATGACCTCGCTCGGCGGCCATCCCCAGGTGCTCATGAATCGTGGTGGCAAAACGCACTGGCTGACGATTACGCTGCGGGGTACGCGCAGCAATCGCGATGGATACGGAGCCCGCGTGCAGGTGAACGGGCAGACACGATACGCGACCTCAGCGGTTGGTTATCTTTCGGCGAGCGACAAACGCCTTCATTTTGGACTTGGAAACGCGGAAAAAGCCAAGGTAGAAGTCGTCTGGCCATCGGGTATTCACCAGACCCTGGACGACGTTCACGCCGACCAATTCCTGGAAGTCCTTGAACCGGAGAAGCAGAATCAATGATTCGCGCATTGTTACTCTTGTGGCTCGCATCGCAGATACTGTCGCCAGAGGCCGTCCAGCACATGCAGGCCGGGATCGCGGCGGACAAGCAACGACAATTCGATGTTGCCGTCACGGAGTATCGAAAGGTCACCGAGCTCGAACCGGCGTATGCGGACGGCTTCATCAGCCTCGGCCAGGCGTACATGGAGAAGCACGATTTCGGTTCCGCCGTTGCTCCGCTGAAGCATGCTCTGGAGATGAATCCGGACTCGACGCCAGCTCACCAGTTGCTGGGCTATGCCCTGCTCTCGCAAGGCTACGCGGCCGAAGCAATTCCACACCTCGAACGAGTGCAAGATAAAAGCGCGCTGGGAATTGCGCAGATCCAAACCGGGCAACTGACAGAGGCGGTCACGAATCTGCAGGCGGCGTTAGCCGCGCGCCCCAACGATCCGGATCTCTTGTATTACCTTGGCCGCGCCAGCGGTTTGCTGTCGAAACAATCGATTGACACCTTGCTGGCCGCTTATCCCGACTCGGCTCGTGCGCACCAGGCGACGGGAGAAAATTACTTCGTACTCCGGAATATGCCGGATGCGGAGAAGGAGTACAGCGAAGTGCTGCGGTTGCGACCGGATGTGCCCGAAGTTCATCTGGAGCTGGGCGAGGTGTATGCCGGCGCTTTCAAGTGGGACAAAGCGGAAGAAGAATTTCGGGCACAGTCCAAGCTGCAACCCGGAAACGCCGAGGCCGCTTACCGTCTGGGAGCGGCGTTGTTGGAACAGGGCAAAGCGCATGAGGCGCGGGCGGAGCTCGTGCGCGCCAACAAGTTGATGCCAGACATGCCGGAGACACTCTATTCGCTGGGAAAGGCCGCTTCACTCGAGGGCGATGCCGCCGCTGCCGAGAAAGAATGGTCCAAGCTCCTTACCATCGAGAAGGAAAGTTCACTCGCGGCACAGGCGCATTTCGGGCTGGCAGGTCTTTATAGGAAACAAGGGAAGACGGCTGCTGCAAAGCATGAAATAGAGGAGTTCCAGAGGTTACAGACTGGCTCGAATCCCCCGCCAGTACCGGGCAAACAAGAATCACCGCATTAGCCGGCCGGTGTAACAGGCTACCCTCGATGGCTACGACGAAAACTCGATTCCCTGCCCCTGTCGTCGCGCAGAACTTGGCGCAGAACTTGCAGCGGAACTCGCGGCACCGGAAACCGCCGAAGATGATTCCGCAACCGCGGGCAGTATGGGAAAGCGCAAAGCTTCCAGGTCGTCCTTGAGCTGTGCGATGGATCGGAACTGAATCGCATGAATCCCCAGCGCGCGGGCAGCAATGATGTTGGGCTTGCGATCGTCTACAAATAACGATTCCTCTGCTGAAACGCCGAGGCCGTGAAGAGTGTGCTGATAGGCGGCTGGGGCGGGCTTGATCAATCTCACTTCGGAAGATAATGTCTTGAAGGTAAAGTTCTCCATCCACTGGCAGTTGGTCCGCAGATGCGCCGCCAAGTCCAAAGGCATGTTGGACAGCAAGGCGGTCTTGATTCCCGCCGCGTGAAGCCGACTCGCCCAATCGAGCATGTGCGGATTGGGACAGGCCCAGATTTCAACCTCCACTCGGCGGAGGATCTCGATCTGTTCGCGATCAAGCGAGGTGTTGGTTTGCGCTGCCAAGTTCAGCCAATACTCCTCAGCGGTAACATCGCCGCGGTCATAAAGGTCCCGGCTGGTTTCCCACAACTGATAAAACAACTCGAAATTTACTTTAAACATTTTTGCCATGCGCCCGAACTCTTCCACAGTTGGGCGGCTAGCCAGCACCTGACCATAATCTAGAATTACGGCCCTGATACTGGGGGAACCGCTACGATGCTCTGTCGACACTGGAGCTTCCCGCATTTCGTAATATTCTCCTCTTTGACGGTCTTCCGTCCAATGAATTTGCCGGCAGCGCGATAACGTGCGTTCATCGACAACTCATCATGGAACGCCGATAGGAAACTGGCTCACCCCTATTTTTTCGCAGTGAACTGCCGGTCATGCGCAAGATTGAAACTGCGCTCCGCAGAACCGGCGCAGAACTGCGGGATTACATTGCAGTCGCCGAAACTCGCCCGCAGCGTATATATTTCCTTTGGAGACCCTGATGTCGAAAGCTCGGATAATTATTTTGATCTGTTTCCAGGAGAACCCGCCACCGTTACTCTCAATCGTCGGCCACAATCGATCAGCTTAGAGTTGCGCTGAAAGTGATGTCCCTGACGGAGGCGCTCGCAACCCGTTGATCTTGCGCCTGCGTCTTCTGGCACTGTAAGGATCGGAAATCATGATCATGGTATTTGACGTTGGGGGCAGCCACATCGCGGCCGCCCTCTTCCGTCCGGACAGCATCGAACTCGGCCCGTCACACCAAATCCCCGCTCCGGTGGAAGAAGCTCCCGACAAATTCTTTGAGAGCCTTGCGTCTCTTGCGCGCGAAACGCTGGGAACTTCAGACGCGCTCGTTGGGATCGCGGTCGCTATACCCAACCCGTTCGACTATGAGCAAGGTATCAGTTACATCCACCACAAGTATCCTCTTCTCGATGGAACAAATCTGAGAGAGGGCTTGTCGACGCATCTGAAGTGTGAACCGCACTGCATACATTTTCTTAACGACGCAGCCGCTTTCCTGCTCGGCGAGCTCTACGATGGGGCGGCACGCGGAGTGAGTCGGGCCGTTGGAATAACCCTGGGAACTGGCGTCGGCTCTGCTTTTGCGGTGGACGATAAAATTGTCGTCCATGGACCGGGCGTCCCTCCCGACGGTAGGATCTGGAATCTTCCTTATGGCGGCGGCATTGTTGAAGACGCGATCTCCACAAAGGCGATCCAGTCGCGCTATGAGCAACTCACTGGCACTTGGGCCGAAGTGCGCGAGATTGCTTGTTTGGGACGTGACGATCCGAATGCGCAAGAAGCTTTTGCTGGTTTTGGAAGAGAGCTCGGGAGAGTCCTGCGGTACACGTGTCTTGCCTTTGCTCCAGAACGAATCGTATTGGGAGGAGGAATTTCGCAAGCCGCTACCCTCTTTCAGCCGGCAACGCAGGAAGCACTGGGCGATTTTCGGGTGACGCTCGCGCGTGCGGAATTATTGGATTCCGCCGCCTTGATTGGCGCAGGCATTAGCTGGATGCAGAGCAATACTCCTGAGAAAGTGGCCCTGCGTCGCAGCCTGGGGGCGTTGCGGCACGCTGAACGGAACTGAAAACCGACGTGGTCCCACGGAACAAAACGATCCGCAAGACGCGTAACTCATAACCGAGTCGAGCAGCCGCACCAGCTCTCGATTACTTCTACACCCTCGTTCACTTCTCGCCTAGTCCCGCCCGTTGGGTTGACTGTCGTACCGCGAGCCTGGGGGCGATCAAGACTTTCCGCGGCGGAAGCTTGCGCTTCGATGCAATCTGCTGCATCAACAATTCCGCAGCCTGAGTTCCGATCAAACTGGTTCCCTGGTCAATGGTGGTCAGCGGAATGGCTAACAAGTCTGAGTAATGCACATTGCCGGCGCCAACAATCGCAATATCGCGCGGCACGTTCAAACCAGCTTCGAGAATCGCCTTCATGGCACCTATGGCGACCGGATCGTTGTAACAGAATATGCCGTCGGGAATTGGCTTGGTCAGCAGTAGCTTCTGCATCGCCTGATAGCCCATATCATCGTGGTAACTGGCCTGCACGACGTATTCGGCCGGCGCGACCAGTTTGTGTTTCGCCAAGGCTGCGCTATAGCCGGCCATACGCGCCTCAGCAATACCATTGCCCGGACCTCGCAAATGCGCGATTCGCCGGCAACCTTGTGCAATCAGGTGTTCCGTTGCCAGCTTCCCAATCGCTTCATTGTCCACGCCGACGAAACTTGCCCGGACGCCCGCTACCGGACGGTCGATTAAGACTAACGGCACTTTCTGCTCGCGAAGATGCTTGAATAAACCGCCATCCTCTGGCGATTGGGCCGACGCCAGAATCAGTCCGTCCACTCTCCGGGCCACGAGAGATTCCGCCTCGGTTACTTCCAACTCCGGATCTTCCTCGAAGTAAGAAATGATCACGTGGTAGCCATGCGGCCGGACGGTTTCGGCTACCGCTTTGGCAATCTCCGCGAAAAACGGATGCTGGATATCCGGGAGCAGCAATCCGATCGTGAAGGTGCGCCCGGTTACCAGCGATCGCGCAATCCAATTCGCCTGATAGTTGAGTTTCTTCGCCCGCTGCAATACCCGCTTGCGTGTTGCCGCGCTGATGTTGCCCTGGTTGCGCAGAACCTTGGAGACCGTGACGACGGAAACATCCAAGCCCCTCGCGATATCCGACATCGTGACAGCCATACTCCGGCGAGCATAACACGAGGCGCCGCAACTCGATTCGGAAGTTTGCGCTCGAACTGCCTGACAGTCATGCGTGGCGAGGTGGGAAATAAAGCTTCATGTCACGACGGGAGCTGAAGATACGCCGCCTCACGCCTCATTCCTCGCGTGGCTTTGTGCTGGCGTTTATTCCGCCTTGACCGATTTCTCTTCCGTCCAGAATCTTGTGATCTCTTCGAGCGAACGGCCTTTGGTTTCGGGAATCAGCCATGCGACCAGAACGACCGTCAACAGTGCGCCGGCGCTGAAACACCAGAAAGTGCCATCGGATCCCAAATGTTTCTGCATGATGGGAAATAACTGGTTTCCCAAGTACCCCACCAGCCAGAGGGCAGTGACGGCTATGGACATGCCGCGTCCGCGAACCTTCGTAGGATAAATTTCCGAGATGATGACCCAGCAGGCCACTCCATTGCCAAAGGCGTGACCGGCGACGAAGCTCATCACAAAAATCAAAACTGCCAAGCCGCTGCCGTGGATGTGATAGAACCAACCGACCAATGCAAAAGAGACGAATTGCACGGTGGTGCCGGCCAGGATCAGGGTCTTGCGTCCGGCGCGATCCACCAGCCAGAGAGCGAAGAGGGTAAACGAAAGATTGACGAGGCTCACCAGCACGGACTGGAAAAATGCGTCGCTGGTCGCGGTTCCGGCGGCGCGAAAAATCTCCGGCAAAAAGGAAAATAGCGGCGTGATTCCGCTGATCTGTTGCAGCCCCGCCAGCATGATGCCCAGCAGCAGCGGGCGACGGAAGGTAGTAAAAAGCTCCGAGATGTGGCCCTCTTCGGTGGCCAGTGAATTTTCAATTTCTGCGGCTTCTTGCCTCGCGACGTCAGTGCCATTGATTTTGATCAGAACTTCGATAGCCTGATCCCGCCGTCCCATTTTCATCAGCCAGCGCGGACTTTCGACTGCGGGCAGGATCATCAATCCAAACAGAAGCGCCGGCACAACCCCGGCGAAAAACATCCAGCGCCAGCCAGAGGATATGTTCCACGCTTCATCGCCCATGCGTTGAATCAGCATGTTGACGAAGACAGCGGCGAGAATACCAACCACAATGCCTAGCTGGTAGAGAGTCACGCAGCGGCCGCGAACTCGCGTGGGCGCGATCTCCGCAATGTAGTTTGGAGCAATCACGGACGCCGCTCCGATGCCCAGTCCGCCAATCAGCCGCCAGAGTACAAACTGATGGAGATCCGACGCGAAGAGCATGCCCACGGAGGAAAGAGCGAAACAAAGCGCACAGAGCGCGAGACCTTTTTTCTTGCCCAGATAGTCAGCTACGGTTCCAGCGGCGGCGCAGCCCGCAATGCATCCTATCAACGCGCAGCCTGCGGCCCAGCCCACTCCCGCTGCATCCAGGTGAAACAATTGGCTTAGGTATCCAATCGCGCCGCTGATCACAATGTTGTCGTATCCAAACAGAAAACCACCGAGAGTGGAGACAATGGCGGCAACGACGAGAGGAGCGCGCGAATGCGAAGGACTGGACGAGACGCTCAGATTATTTACCTCCATGAGTAACGGGCGCCAGCTCCGCGCCGTATCGCTCGGGGGATTCGAGAACCGCTTTCGCCGCCAGCATAAATCCGAGAGTGTGCGCCATTCCAGCATGCCAGGGCGCCGCGCACGTCATTTGCGGAGTGTGATCGGGAATGACGACACCGGCGAAGTGATTGCGGTGAAGGATGGCAAGAATACGAATCATATCCACATCGCCTTCGTCGATGAAAGTTTCGCGATAGTGCGGCACTTTCCCCACGACATTGCGCAGGTGGATATAGGCAATTCTGCCTTGCTTGCTGTATTGATCGACCGCATCGTAAATATTGCCCTCGGTCATTTCGGCGAGAGTTCCTACGCACAGCTCAAGCGCGTTACTGCGGCTGGGAGCAAGATCAATCAGCCTCTGATACATCTGCGGTTGGTAGACAAGGCGCGGCTGCTGCCGCATGGTCGGCATGGGAGGGTCATCAGGATGGGCGGCGAGCCGTACCCCCGACTGCTCGGCTACGGGAATCACTTCTTCCAAAAATCTTTGCAGCCGCCGCCACAGCTCTTCATGCGAAATCGAGGGCAGCGTGCCGACAGGCGCGTTACCGTCGTAGATCATGTTCCAGATCGTCCCATTGGGAATCGGCACGTCTTCGGCGGGACCGTCCATCCCCACGGTGATGGCGTGGCCGCGCCCCAATGGGGCAGTTACACGGCCGCATACGCCGGCCAAACTGAAGTTGTAGCCGAGTATCGGAATGCCAGCTTCGCCCAGGCGGCGAATGATGGTCTTCACGTTCTCGATCTGGTGCGAACGGTGCGGGCCATCGAGCAGAATGTCGTGCCAGTGTGCGGGATCGAGGTTCTCGACCGCGGCCAGGATCAGCCCGGCTTCTTCAATCTCTCCGCGAAGAGTCTTGAGTTCCGTTGCCATCCAGAGCCGATCAGGATCGCCGGCAACTCCCCACGCTTCGTATTTTGAGCCGGTGGGCTGATTGTTACGCGGGTTGGACGGACTCTGCTTGAAGTAGTCGACGAGATGAACCACAACGTGGGTACAGCCTGCCTGGCGCGCAAAGTCGTAGTAGTCGCGCGTCAGCATGTGACGATAGAGGCCAAGGCCAATCTTCATAGGCGATTCCCGATACCGGCACCATAATCGGGGCTTAGGATTTGTCCGTTGATCTCAGCGGCCAGCGGCGAGCAAAGAAAAACAAACGCGTTCGCGATCGACTCCGGGCTGTTTCTTCTGCCGAGCGATACTCGCAGCACAAACTCGCGATAGGCGGGGTCTTCGTCGAAAACTTTCAGCGAACTGCCGGCCGCTACGTTTCCCGGCGAAACCACGTTTACGCGAATGCCAGTCAATGCATATTCGAGGGCGAGGCTGCGGGCAAAGTTTTCCAGCGCCGCTTTGGCCGAGGAGTAGGCAGGGATTTGCGTGTGCGGCATGCGAGCTACGTAAGAGGACGTGAAGATCAGGTGACCGGCAATTTTGCGCTGCATCCATTGTGCGAGCACGGATCGCGCCAGATAAGTTTGCGAAAAATAGTTGAAATGGAAGATGCGTTCATACTCGGCTTCCGATGTGCTCGCGAACGGATGCAGTTCACAGCCGCCCGCGTGGCCGATGACCGTATCCATGGCCGGAAACCTGTCGAAAGCCGCGTTCACCACGCTGTTTACCTGGCTGGAGTCGGTGATGTCGGCGGGATAATAGAGATAAGACGAAGACGGAATCTGCCAATCGNNAGCGTCCGCCGGGCTTGGTCGTCCTCTTTGATGTCGGTGAGCACCAGCGTTGCGCCGGCGGCAACCAGCTTTCGCACCACGTGCTCGGCAATCGCGCCCATGGCTCCAGTGATCAGAATCGTTTGGCCTGAGAGATCAATGCTGATCATAGTCGTTTGCCCCAATCGCTTGCTCCCTGCTGCTCGCTCCTTTCAATGCTCAAAAACACTTCGCGTCCTGATTGGGTGACCCGTACGCTTTACATGATTCCGTACTTCTGGAACGCTGCGACCGCACTGCTTCCTTCTTCGATAGCCTTCTTTACCAGCTTTTCGCCGCGAGCCTTTTCGAGCGCTCGTGTGAAGACCTCGGTCTCAGCTTCGGCGGGCACCAACAAGACACCATCAATGTCACCGAAAAGAATATCTCCTGGACGGACGCGCACCGATCCAATCTCGACGGGGATGCGGAAGTCGACTACTTTGTATCGCGGCGCGGAGTCTTGTCCGTAAGAACCGAAAGCGAATGTCGGGAAGCCCAAATTCAGGATGGCCTTGGTATCTCTCGCGTAGCCATTTAACACGGCGCCCCGGCTGCCCAGTTTGCGCGCGCGCGTGCTCATGAGTTCTCCCCACAGCGCGTTTCGGGGCGAGGAGCCGGTGTTCACATAGACCTCGTTCTGGTGGAGATCGTCGAGCGCTTCCAGCATCAGGCCAAACGGCTTGTCCATTAACTGGTTGGCGCTGCCGGCGATTCTCTCGGCAAACACATCCACCGCGAGGACCGGCATGGCGCGGCCGATCACAACCATGTCCTGTCGCAAAGGCTGGATCTGCGGCGGGAGGAACTGGTGCTGCAGACCCAACTTGTCCATCACATCGCCCACAACACAGGTGAAGAGCTCGCACTGCACGAGGGCGAAAAGTTCGTCGTCGGAGTTCCACAACTTCGCCGTGCTCACGGTCGCATTTGTTTTCGTTGTCGTCTTTGCGCTCGTTCTTGCGCTCATCGGCTGCGCGCCTCTTTGATTTTTTCCACAAACTGCCGGGCAAGCTGGGTAATGGACACAAAATCACCGGCCTTGGCGCCGGCCGTTAGATTGCCTCCGACGCCGACGGCAACCGAGCCGGCTTTGATCCAATCGGCGACATTCTCGATGCTGACGCCACCGGTGGGCATGAGTTGCGCTTGCGGAAGCGGCCCCTTCACCGCCTTCACAAATGCCGGCCCGAGGATTTCGCCGGGAAAAACCTTCACGATGTCAGCGCCACACTCCATCGCCTCGATCACTTCGCGGATGGTTCCGGCACCGGGCATATAGGGCACCTGATAGCGATTGCAGAGGCGCGCGGTCTCGGGGTTGAGAGCGGGACTGACCACAAATTGCGCCCCTGCGAGAATCGCGATGCGCGCGGTTTCCGGATCGAGCACCGTGCCCGCTCCCACTAAAATCTGACCGGAGATTTTCTTCGCAAGATGTTCGATTACTCCGCTTGCGCCCGGCACGGTGAAGGTGATTTCCAGGGCAGCCACGCCTCCAAGAGCGCAGGCTTCGGCGACGCGCGCGGCTTGCTCGGGATTCTCCGCCCTGATTACGGCGACCAATCCGGAGGCGGCGATTTTTTCCAAGACTTCTATTTTCGAGATTGACATAGGTTTCAGTACGTCCGGCCCATCTCTTCACTCAAAAAATGGCTCTCGTGGGCGCGCATAACGGCGGGCCACTTCTTCGTTCAACGTAACTCCCAGGCCGGGTTTTTCGGGCACATTGATAAAGCCGCCCTGAATCAGCGGCTTCGGCAACCCATCTATCAGGTCATTCCAGAAAGGAACGTCGGAGGCGTGAAACTCGAGCGCAAGGAAGTTTGGGATCGCGGCGCAGAAATGAGCCGCAGCTAAAGTGCCGACCGGACTGCTGATGTTGTGCGGAGCCACCGGCATCGTATGTACGTCGGCAAACTGTGCAATGCTTTGGGCGACGGACAAACCCCCAACTTTTTGAAGATCGGGAGTGACAACACTGAGCGCGTGTTGCGCAATGATTTCCTGGAAGCCTTCAAAGAGGAACAGATTCTCCCCAGTCGCGATCGGCACGCGCACTTTCGAATTCACTTCCTTCAGCGCGGCGGTGTTGTTGGGTGGAACCGGATCTTCGAGCCATAATAACCGGAATGGCTCGAGTTCGCGGGCTACTTTTACGACGTCGCTAGCGTTGTAGCGCCAATGGCAATCGACCGCGATGTCGGTATCGTTACCCACGGCGTCGTGCACCGCGGCGATTAAACTCACCATGCGATCGATGGCGCGATGGCTGAGCACTCGACTGTGAGCATCGGGGCCTTCTGTGCCAGGCACATCGAGATCAAACTTCAGGGCGGTAAATCCTTCGGCTCTTTTCTTGAGAGCCTGGCGACGATAGTCATCGGGGGAAGAAGGGGGATCTGCGCCGGCCTCGCCGAAGTAATCTCTGGCTCGGTGCTGGGGATCTTTCGACGCCCATGATGCTGGGCGGGAGCGCAAGACTTCGTCCAGGCTCTCCAGCGCTTCCCCGCCGTGGCAATCCGCATAGATGCGAACTTGGTCTCGAAACTTTCCTCCCAGCAGGCGATAAATGGGGACATCGAGCCATTGGCCAAGCACATCCCAAAGCGCGGCTTCGATGCCGCTGATCGCGTTGTAGACAATGCCCGCTACCGAACCGGCGCCTGAAGTTGCCAGCTGTAATTTGCGGAACAGCCGATGAATGTCGCGCGGGTCTTCGCCCACCAGCAGCGGCTCCAGCGAGCGCAGAATGGAGGTGAGGCCGGGAGCGAAAAAGCACTCGCCCAGACCTCGAAGTCCTTCATCCGTTTCAATGCGAACGAAGGTCCAATCAAAGTTGCCCTCTACCACCGCAGTGCTTAACTTGAGGATCTTCATGCCGCTGCTAGACTTGATACAAGGGGCGATTATACATAACGGCACTGGCATCCTGAGCGCAGCCGAAGGACCCATGCGGCGCCAAATGCAGGTCTTTCCCCTTCGGCGCCGCTCAGGGTCAAGATGACAAGCCGAACTTATTTCGCGAAATTAAGGCGCGACACTAGAATGCTCGCATGGACTCGATCACTTTGAAAACGGCCGAAAGCTGCAGTTGGGACTGCGTCAGCCTCGGCGAAGTCATGCTGCGGCTCGACCCCGGTGACGAACGCACCCATACGGCCCGAAACTTCCGCGCTTGGGAAGGCGGCGGCGAATATAACGTTGCCCGCGGACTCCGGCGCTGCTTCGGGATGCGCACTGCGATCATTACGGCATTCGCAAAGAACCCGATTGGACTTCTGCTCGAAGACCTGATGCTGCAGGGAGGAGTCGACACATCGCTGGTCCACTGGGTGCCGTACGACGGGATTGGCAGAACCGTGCGCAACGGCCTGAACTTCACCGAGCGGGGTTTCGGCGTGCGAGCAGCAGTCGGCTGCTCAGACCGGGGGAATACGGCCATCGCGAACAGCCAACCCGGCGACTTCGATTGGCAACAGATCTTTGCGGCTAGCGGCGCGCGCTGGCTGCACACCGGTGGTATTTTTGCCGCGCTCTCGCCCTCGACAGCGTCCGTGGCAAAAGTTGCGATTCAGGCGGCACGGTCCGCGGATACAGTGGTTTCCTACGACCTCAACTATCGGGAGTCGCTGTGGAAAGGCATTGGCGGCAAGGCGAAGGCGCAGGAGGTGAACCGCGAACTGGTATCGGCGGTAGACGTTCTCTTCGGCAATGAAGAGGATTTTTCCGCGACGCTCGGGGTTGCGATCGAAGGAGTGAGTGACGACTTCAAACAGTTGCCGGTTTCAAGTTATGAATCGATGCTGCATCGTGTTGCCGAGATCTACCCCAACCTCAAGCTCATTGCAACCACGCTGCGTACGGCGCACACGGCGACGAAAAATGACTGGGGCGCGATCGCGCTGTACGAGGGGAGGACGCTTCACGTTCCGCAGCGGCCGATCGAGATTCTGGACCGGGTGGGCGGTGGCGACTCATTCGCTTCGGGCCTGATCTATGGTTTTCTCGCGGGCAAAGACGCCGAATGGGCCGTCCAGTGCGGAGTTGCGCACGGCGCGCTGGCAATGACCACACCGGGAGATACCAGCATGGCCACACTTCCCGAAGTCGAGGCCGTGATGCGAGGGGGCTCAGCCCGCATTGCGCGCTGAGGATTGCGGTTCCGGGATCGGTTCGATGCGTCCCAACAAGAAAATGTAGCCCACGATCCCCAGCAGCAGGATTGCGGTCGCGGTCACGAAAGCGGCGGCGAAGGAGTGCGTTCCAGAGACGATGTAGCCGGTAACGATGGGCGCAGAGATCGCGCCGATCTGGCCACAGAAGTTCACCGCGCTAGCGAGTGTGCCGACGCTTTCCCGCGGCGAAATGAGTGATGGAACGGTCCACGCCACTGGCGCGGCCGCAGCCAGTCCTCCCAGGGCAAGGCTGATCCAGAGTAGCGCGATCGCGGGACGGTGTGTGCTCGCCGCGCCGAAGATGGCGAGACCGAAGGCCATTCCCACCACCATCACGGTTTGGCGAACGCGGTTAGCATCGCGGCCATGCTGGATAAGAGCGTCCACCAGCCATCCACCGATCAGGAGATCGGTGAAAGTGGCAAACAGCCAGGGCACGCTGGTGTAGAAAACGGAGTGAAACAAGTCCATGTGAAGGGAAACGGAAAGATAGCTGGGCAACCACGTCAGCAAAAGAAAGAAAGTGTAGTTGTAAGCGCCCCATCCCAGCGCGAGTCCGTAGACCTTACGCTGCGTCAATAGGTAGCCGAGTGAAGTGCCACTTCGCGCTTTTGCCTGGTCCTCTAGTTGAGCCCCGCCGCGAAGAATGAATTGGAGTTCGTTCGCCGAGAGGGCTTTGTCTTCGCTGGGATTGCGGTAGATCGCGTAGAACAGCACAAAATAGAGAAAGCTGATGAAGCCCGTGGCGGCGAAACTCCAGCGCCATCCAAAATACAAGAGCAGCAGCCCGATCAACGGGACTCCGATGGCGCTGGAGAATTTTGCCGCAGCATCGGTGATTGCCGTTGCCAGGCTCCTTTCCTCGCGCGTAAACCAGTAGCCCAAGGCTTTGGCATTCGCCGGAAACGTGGGCGATTCGCTCACGCCGAGCAGGAAGCGGGCGCCGAAGAACCAGCTAAGGCCAGGGGCAATCGCGGCTGCGAAAGAGGCAACACTCCACAGGAACGCGCTGATTCGCCCCACGCGGCGCACTCCCCACCGGTCCAACAACACTCCGACAGGCATTTGCATCGAGGCGTAAGTCCAACTGAAGGCGCTGGAAAGATAGCCGAAGGCAACGAACGATAAGCCGAATGAAGCATGAAGCGCGTCTCGAGAGACCGACAGGTTGATCCGGTCGAAGAAGTTGACCAGAACCCCGATGGCAAGCAGGAAAGCGATTCGCCAACGCCTCCGAGGCACGCTTGAACTGGTCAAGATCGTTTGCGGCAAGAGCGCTCCGAAAGACAATCGGCTATAGCGGGTCGACAGTTGCGGTGACCACGGACAGCTGCCGAGCTGCGCTCGTCCCCACACGAGCTAAATTCGCTCTAAAGCCCCGTCTTTGTGGAGCTCTGGGCGGCACGGTTGAATCCGTGCCCTTCCCAGAGCGATTTATGCGAAAGCTGCTAGTTAGGACCGGTCACACCAGATGCCGCCGCTTGCTTTGCCGCGGCATCTTGGTTGAATGCATCCACCAGCGAAATCACCTTCAGCCCGGAGCGTAACGCGTCTTCGCTCGCCGCCGTCCTGATCGCGATTTCCACGGTCTGACCGGGCAGCAGGTCGAAATAGTTGTCGGAGACTTCAGCGTCAAGGTCGCCGAAGCTGATGTAGACGCTCCTGGCCAGAACCGGCGATGACACTGTGAGCCGATACGAATCGCCGTTCTTCGCCAGTTCAGTCTTAAGTGGCGCGGGCGGCAGATGGATCTCGACCGTGGGCGCAAGGTAGACGAGATTGGACGAAATCAGGGTGCCCGCCACGGTGAGTTCCGTCGCAACTGCTACCTTCGTCGGATCGACTCCTTTGGCAATCAGGGATTCCTCGATCGGCAGTTGCAGATAAATCTTGCTGGATAGCGGCGCGACCTGCACGCTTTCCTTCTTGTCGATCAATACTTTGCCGTCGAACGTTATGACACGCAATCGCAGATCGCCCGCTACCGGCGTGGTCTTGTCGGAAACGACGTACACGGCCAATCCGCCGTTTTCCTGATGTGGTGAAACGAGAACGTCGTTGTAGAAACGGCGGGCGTAGTATTGCAGCGCTTTCCATCGGCCGTAGTAATCGATACTCGACCACGACGCCACCGGCCAGCAATCGTTCAACTGCCAGTAGATCGCCCCCATGGTGCGCGGGCGATTGCGGCGCAGATGCTCTGTTCCGATTTTGATTCCTTCCGCCTGCAGCACCTGACTCGCATAGAGGAAGGAAGCGAAGTCCTTCGGCTCAGGGTAGTCGCGCAACATGTAGTCGTGAATAATGGCGTTGCCGGCAGTGTTCTTCTGGTGCGCCAGCATCACGGGCGTGAGAATGCCGGTGCGATCTTCCGGCTGGGTGAAGGCTTCCACCGTGCGCATTTCAGGGAACGACTGGAATCCGTATTCGGTCATGAACCGCGGAGTCGATTTTTCGTAATCGCGGAACGAAAGCCGGCCGTGCCAGACGCTCCAGTTGTGCATGTCGCCCGACTGGTGGCTGTCGGTAATGTCTTCGTAATCGGCACTCGGCGAACTGGGCCAGTACGGAGTTTCCGGGGCAAATCGTTGAACGGCGCTGGCAATGACACCACTAAAGAGCGTCACGTAGTCCTGCCACATACGCCGCGTGGTTTCGGCGCTGAGCTTGCCCGTAATGTCGCGGTGCCAATCCCATGAAGCTTCGGTTTCGTTGTTCCCGCAGAAGATCACAATGCTGGGATGATCGCGCAGCCGTTTGATCTGGTATTCGACCTCTTGCGCGACATTCTGCTTGAAGTCGTAGGTGCCGGGTTGCCATTCGTTGCCGAACATGAAGTCCTGCCAGATCATGATGCCGAGTTCGTCGCAGAGGGCGTAGAACTCGTCGGTCTCGTAATAACCGCCGCCCCAGTGACGGATCATGTTCATGTTGGCAGCTTTGGCCGACTCAAGGACGCGGCGATATTGCGCGGTGGTGACGCGGGTTGGAAAACTGTCGAACGGAATAACGTCGGCTCCCTTGGCGAATACCGGAATGCCGTTCACGACTAACTCGAACGAGCGTCCCCACTGGTCAAGATCGCGGCGCAGAACAATCGAGCGGAGTCCGGTGCGGACGGTCTGATCATCCTGAACGCGGGCGCCGGTTTTCAGTTGCGCTCGAAAAGCGTACACCGTCTGGCGGCCGTATCCGTTCGGATACCACAGATCGGGATGCGCTATGTCGATGGGAAGATCAATGTGGTTGACACCGGGGCCGAGCTCCACATCGCGCGAGACGCTGCCCTTCTTGCCACCTTGCTCGTAATCGACGGTAACAGTCGCCGCGCCCTTCTGGGCAGATGTGATTTCGGTTTCGACCACCAGGTGAGCGCTCTCGGAGCTGACGTCGCGTTGACGGATATGAAGGTTCGAGATCTTCGCGTCGTCCCAAACATCAAGCTTCACCGGACGCCAGATTCCGCTGAGGACGAAGCGCGGTCCCCAATCCCATCCGTACTCGTAGGCCGCCTTGCGCAAATAGGATTTCTCGGGGGTCTGTGTCTGCTGGCGCCAGAAATCCTTGGCGGCAATTTTCGTCGCCTCCGTGATGGGCGACGGGAAGACGACGAGCAGTTGATTTGCTCCTGCTTTCAATTGCGACTTAACTTCAACCCGCCATTCACGAAACATGTTATTGGCGGTGAGGATCAACTTGTCATTGAGATAGACCTCGGCGGGACCATCCAAGCCTTCGAACACTAACTCGACATGGCCGTGCTTGAGCGCCTCGGGCGTGGCTTGAAATGTGCTGCGATATTCCCAGTTGGCGTTTTCGATCCACTGCAACGTGGATTCGTTGGAGCGGAAGAAGGGATCGGGTATGAGCTTGTTACGCAGCAGATCGGTGTCGACCACGCCCGGCACTTCGGCTGGATGCCACGCCGCTGGAGCGGCGCCGGGTTCTTCAAACCGCTGGCGAAATTCCCAGCCGTCGTTGAGAGAAACACTTCTCCGCTCTGCGTTCGCCATCTGCGCCAGAAACGGCACGCCGATCGCCATCAGTAACACTCCACGAAACCACGCACTGCGACACCACGCCGACTGGAATACCATGAATGCACTCCTGCACAGAGATTCACCAGCTACCTCAGACCTTGAACGGAGAAGTATATCCAAAGACGGTCGCCCGGGACATGTCAGGGACAGGGCGGAGACGAAGTCTCGGCGAACATCGCGTCCAAGCCGATGGTGCCGATCAGTTCCGCGCGGTAGGCCTCCGAGCTTACGCGGGCAAGCTGTTCGCGGGCATTGCGCAGGCGCGCCTCGAGGTCGAATTCCCAGCGCAGGATGGAGGAGCGCGCCGCCTCAAGAGACGCGGCGTGGCGCTTCCACAACGCGATGTCCCGTTCCTGTTTCCGTTTCAGGCGATCCTGATACCAGCCGCTGGCCAGCATGGAATCGCGCGTGAACATCGCTCGGATCTCGGGATCTTCAATGCCTTTTCCCTGCCACTGGCCATGCGCCATGATGTGAAGCAGCGCTCCGAGCGGCGGGCAGGCCGCGGACACACTGCCATCCTCGAAGTAGTTCGCGGCCACGCGTTGCTGCGCTTCGACGATCGCGTCCACGCCCGCCGCAAAGGCATCCTGATCCTGCAACTCCGGCCGCAGCATCTCTTCCGAAAATATCGCGTCCGGGGTTTCGAATATGCGGCCCAGGAAGCGCTCGGCGAACAGGGCCGTGATGCGGTATCCCAGCCGGCTGGCCAGTACTTTCTTGCCGTTGCGTTCGAAGTCGTTCAGTTTCTCCAAGAGCCCGTTCTCGATCAGAAACCGCGGATCGCGCTCCTCGACCCTTATGCGGCACCAGACTTCGGGCACGAGCATGCTGATGTCGTGATCCACTCGGTATTTCGGGCCGACATAGCCCGCCGCCGTGGTGAATCCCGCATAGCCGGTAAGGATGGCGGAGACCACGGCGTTGTTCAAGTCCACAACCGGGGGCAGCGCATTGAACGGCCCTTTCGTTAGAGCTCCCTCGCTGCCGAAACCCGTGGTCGAAGGCGACTTGCCGGTAAGGCTGCAAATGAAGTCCATGAACAACTCGGGCAATTCCTGATAATGCACGGGACTGTAGACGGTCAACGGCGGCAGGCCCAGTGCAGGATCGGCGACGGTGCCGCGTCGTCCCGCAAGAACCGCGTTAACCGGGAAATGCACTGGCTTGCCGTATGGAATGCCGCGGTCGAGGCGCGCGCACATCTCGGCGAGACGCCGGTCGCGGGGACGCGCGAGGTCGGGACGGCGCTGGAGGTATCTGGGATTCTTCGAAGGCTTACCATCCACTAGCCGCGCCTGCGCGGAGGAAACGACGTAGGCCGGCGCAGCGGACGCCACAAATTCCCGCAGTCTGCGCTGCATCGGTTGTGTGTACTGATCGAACTCGACGATGTGGTCGACGATCGCCCTTGCCTGCTCGCGAGTCAGCGGCTCGAAGTTCGACAAGAAGGTGCCGTCACTCGCGATGTCGGCTTCGGCCTGCTTGTCGAAGCCGGGGTGAATCGCATCGTCGGGCCGCTGGAACAGGAATGCTTCACAGTTCTCGACGAGTTTTACGCTCTGGTTCGGATACTTGCGATCGAAGTCGTCCAGCGAATTCCGCGACACGACCACCGACGCGGTGATATCGTCCTCCACCTGTACCTTGTCCGCCGGGTGGAAATCCGGGCGCAGTTTGAAAATTCGCCAGGAGCCCTGTGGATCGAACCCCATCCGTAGATAATTGCCCACGAGTTTCTGGTTCTCGTACTTCAGTTCGTGTCCGAGGAATCCGTTGATGCGATCCACCGTCAAATGCTCGCGCCAGTTGTCTCCCCATTCGGGAACGTAGTACCTCTTGACGGTGAAAACGAGCTGACGGATGGTCTGCGGCAGGTCACGCAGCCAGGCGTTGTATTCGTCGGTGTACTCGGCGGAGGCGGTCAGCAATTTGATTACCGACCCCAGGGATCGATCGGGACTCAAAATGGGCCGCTGGGAGCGCTTGTCCGGCTGCTTCTGGATCTTCGAAAAATCCTTGTGCAGGATGCGCTCCACTTCGGCGAAGTCCTGAAAATAGTTGCGGACGAACACCGGCCCATTCACCAGCACATTCGCGATCGACTTGGAGATTTCCGATTTGCCTCCGCCCGACACGGTGCATGGCTTGTGACAAAGTGTGCCGTGCGCCACCGCGCCCACCAAACGCCAACTGGTACCGCCGAGCTGCTTTTCGAGCCACACGCGATAGCCGGAGGGCAGCACGTAAACCTGGTCGGGCACGATGTTCAACTTGTGCTGGCCAGCGTCCCGCGGCCAGGTGACGAAGCCTTCGCGGACATTGAATGCGGCGCGCTCGGGGACGTAGACGATGCTGGGGAAAACGCGGTCGATTCCGTAACCTTCAGGTTTCCAGGCCACACTGTCTTGCAGAAGGTTTCTTGCGTCCTCGATCGCGACCTTCTTTATGGAAGGCGATCGCTCCGCCGTAAATTCGTTGCCCAGCACGTACGCGGGATAGGCGATAGCGCCGCCGGAGTGTTCCTCCTCGCATCCGCCAGACAAGTTCGCCGAGTAGCTGATATGGCTTTTGACCTCTTTCTTGCAATAACCGTAATAGTTGTCGGCAATAATCGTGACGATGATCCCGCGGCCGTCGCGGCACACAACTTTGAACGCCCGGCCATCGTTGTACAGTTCTTTCTCGTCGCGCCAGCACATGCCATCGCGGCGCTGGCGCTCGGTCGCGTCTTCGAAGCGCGGGAGGCCGAGGTCCTTTTTCAACTTCCCCACCAAGTGCGGCGCAAGGATGGCGCAACCCGTGTGGCCGGTCCAGTGCGCGGCGTCGAGCGCGGCGTCGTTTTCCGGCAGATAGGGATCGCCGCCGTTGCCAAAGATGGCCTCCACGAAATCCAGGTTGCTGACCAGCGTCCCGGGCGCGAAAAAGCGTATCTCCATTGTCTTCTCGGGATCGCGGCCGGTGGCTGGACACACCACGGGACGCAGCAGCAGGCTGACGAAGATCCGCGCCTGCTCCTCTTCTTTTTGATCGGCGGTGAAGGGCAAGGTCAGCGTATCGGAAGGCGGGCGGAGCGCCTCCGCCAGAAGCTTCGCGAACGTCAACCGGGGCACGGCTGTTTTGTCGGCCGGCACCGGCAGTCCGTCCTCGACGATATGAAACAGGCCTTGCGTTGTGCGCCGGTCGCTCTTCGGATTGTGGAGAACTCCCTGGGCGACGCGATAAGAATGCAGGTAAGGGGAAGAAAAACTGTCCACGCTCGGAGGCAGCGACAATGCTCGCGCCATCCCCGGCCGGTCGAGGGCAAAGGTGTTGGACGGCAATCGCGGCGTTCCCTCCGGACATACTCCGTCCAGATAGGAATCCAGAAACTCCTGCACGCGGGCGTCGGCGGGGCACAACCGGCCAGCCAGCAGTTGATCCTTCTGATAGAAGTTGCGCAGTAGTGGGGCTGCGATCTCCAAGAAGTTCGGATCTGCCGTCGAGCGACTGGAGGGCTGCCCGAGAGCGACCAGTTTCAGATTGATGTAGCGAAAAAGCTGGTCCGTCTGAGCTACGTTGATGGCGGATGAAAGCGGCAAGTCCACTGAATGATCCCCTCACCGCATTGTAGTGTATGAGCGCTTAGTCCTCGATCACCGTCGCGCGGCGGATGTTTGGATCCGTGAAGACGTCGAATTCATCACTGCTGGGACTGGAGAACTCCGAGACCACAGCGCCATCCGGGCCGCCCTGGAACCAGTGCAGTGTATTCGGTGGAATGGTGTATTGTTCGCCCGGGTGCAACACAGTCTCGCGAGATACCGTGTAGTAGCTCTTGCTCGCCTCCGGCACCTTGGCTTGAATGCGCGAGGCAGGCGACCCCTCCACGTATAACCAGACCAGGCCACGGCGACAGCGAAAAGTTTCTTGCTTGCCAGCGTGTCCATTGACCGCCGGATGCCGGTGTTCCGGACACGTCTGGCCCGGGAAGAGAACCAACTCCTTGGCACAGTAGCGGTCGGTGTTCACGTAGATTACTAACTCCAGTCCTTCCGAGGCCAGCCGATTCATTCCGAAATCGGCCACTTCGATGTTGGCTGCCTCGTCGTTGGACAAGGCAATGCCAGCGCCCGCCAGCATCTGCCGCGCTCTCTCTTGTGCCGCCAGCACTTCACTTCGTTTCATCTAATTTTCTCCTCCCGCGCACGGTGCCACACTCCGACGCGCGGATCATAAGTCCAATCGTTATCGCTATCCTTGTCCTTGCCAGGGGCCGTGCTCTCGATCCTCTCCCAACCCGAATCGATGCGCGCCTGCAACTCCGCCATGGATCGCACGCCGCTCGATGCATCCGCAGCTTCCACGCTGCAAGCGCCGACCGCAACAGCCATCGTCAACGCCTGCTCCGGTCCGCCGCCACCGGCGACGGAGGCAATGAATCCTGCGACGGCACAATCACCGGCTCCGCTCGCGTTGACGACGTTGGCCCGGAAGCAAGGCGCCAGGAGTTCGCGAGCACGCCATTCTGGACCCAGTTGCCAAGCAACGAGATCCCTGTCTACATCTGTTGTCGCCAGATACACGCCACTGGTTCCCAGTTTGATTGCGACTATGGAAAATCCGATGCCAAACAGCGCGCACGCGAGCGAGTGAACATCGTCGATATCGCCCGCCTGCCTCGGCCGCTGTCGCAGAACAGCGCGCAGTTCTTCAATGCTCGGGGCGAATACGGTCACCGCTCGGGCGCAATTACGCAACACGGTCTGCCAATCCGTCGCAGCGGCGGCGCCGCCAATCGAACAGAAATCCAATGATGTCCGCAGACCGCGTTCTTTGGCACGGCAAAACAAGTCCGCCAACTCTCTGCCACCGTCAGTGGAGATGGCTGGCATCAAGGGAGGGTATCCGAAGTGAAGCCAGCCGGCGCCTTGCAGGTCTTCGTCGCGAACATCCGCCGATGTGAATACGGTGTTGGCGCCCGGGCAATGCAGGAACGCGCGATCGCACCCCTCCGGAGCGACCACGATGCTGTAACTGGTCCTCTGCCCGGGCGCGATGCGGATCCGCGACTGATCTCCCAGCGGCTGCAGTAGATCGATGGATATTTCTCCCAACCGATCGTCCCCCACCAAACCAATCAGCCGCACTGGACAGCCTAAACGCCAAAGCGCCGACCCGACGTTCGCGACCGCACCGCCACCGGAGAAGTGCAGAAGGCCGGCTTCCATCAAGCCACCGGGCTGAGGCCAGCCGCCGGTCAGCGCCGGCGTTAGATCGACACAGAGATGGCCGGCCACTACAAAGTGAAGGGGTTCAGACATTAATCTCCGCAATCTCCGCCAAGGCCGCAACCATCGTACACAGCGCGGGAGTCCCGTCCCGCATTCCTCACCGCACCACCCGCATCAGCAGGCTAAGAACGACCATCACACACGAAAATGCCGGAAGCACCAACAGCGCTTTCTTCAGTCGCGTCGCGTCTCCGCCCGCAATGCCCCCGATGATCCGCGAACTCACCGCCAGTCCCGCCCATCCGAACGTAATCGCGACGCCGATGGCCGTGCTGGTCAGCCGCGGAAAGAACTCGGGCACAATGGCCAGCGCCGTGGGAAACATGGGCGCCATGGATAATCCCGCCAGGAACACAAACAGCCCTGCCAGTTGCGCGCTGCGGCACTGAATCACCAGCAGCGTTGTGACCGCCATGCAAATCGATCCCACGAGTGTGACCGTCAAGGGCCGCACGTGAATCAGCACCGGCAAGATCGCCGCCCGCCCGATCAGCAGCCCCAGAGCAAACCCCAGCGACAAGGTATTCATCGCGCGCGGCGCTGGTATGCCCTGCGCGATCATGTGCCGCACCAGCCAGTTCCAGACGCCCACCTCGCACGAAACGTATAGAAACAAAAACAGTCCAATTAGGATCAGCGGCGCGCGTCCCAGGACGCTCCCGGCATCGGCCAGCGTGATTCGCCCGCCTCCCGCGGGCCGCGCCATCGGCGTCAAGAACTGGATCGCCACCGATACCACGGCAATCCCCGCGATCGTGTATCCCATCTTCGTCGAATTTCCGCGAAACAGGTTCGCGGTTAGAAACGGCGTGATCAGGCCGCCCAGTCCAAAAAACACGTTCGCCAGGTTCAGCGCGATGGCCCGATGCGCGTCCCCCGTGTCGCTGGCCAGCGCATTCGCGCCCGTCACCATGGTCCCGCCGCCCAAACCCATCAGAAACATCAGCAGCACCACGTCGCCGAAGCCACGCGACCGGGGTAACAGCAGCAGTGCCGCAAGAATCAACAGCGTGCCCAGGACCAGCGCAATCTTCTTCCCCTGCAAGTCAATCAGCGGGCCCGCGCCCAGCGACGCCAGCATGAGTCCGATGGCCTGAGCAAACGCGATGGTCCCGTTCCGACTCGGGGTCAAGTCAAAGCGCTTGGAAAGATCGGGCAGCGCGGTGCCTAAGAATGCCGCGACCAGCCCGTAAACGAAGATGGCAAAGCTTGCCGCGACAATTAGCATTCAGCTTCTCCGCAAAAAATCTCACACCGCCGGCACGCCCACCCAACCGCGTTGGGCGTGGCTCTTCAATTCCGCTTCCAGGATCGCGAGTTGCCGCAGTCCATCGTCGAAGCTCGGGTACTCCATCGCGGCCTCGCCGGCGGCTCTCTCGTCCGCTTTTTCATTTACTATGCTGGCGTAAAATCGCCGGAACAACTGCTTGAAGGTCGAGCCGTATCCTTCGCTGTGCCCTCCGGGAAGGTCCGCATAAGCTCGCGCCCCCGGCTCCATCAAAGCCGGATCTTTCACCATGACGCCATTCGGCATGTCGCGCTTGCCGATCCACAATTCATCGGGCCGCTCCTGGCTCCACGCCGCCGAAGCGCGAATGCCGTGAATTTCCAGGTACAGTCGGTTCTTGCGCCCCGCGGAAACCTGGCTCGCGGTAAAACTCCCCCGCGTGGGTTCGCCCATCTGAAAAATGGTCGCGCCAAAATCCTCCGTCTGGACCTCGGTCGCGCGGAAATCTTGGGCCGCGCCCGCGATCTTCGCAAAGGTCTCGCCCGTGGTTCGCGGCTGTTTGCGGGTGCGGTGAAAAATCTGCAAATCCGTACAGATCGCCGTGATGCGCAAGCCCGCCACGTGTTCCGCCATGTCGCACCAGTGCGAGCCGATGTCCGCGAGGCACCGCGACGCCCCTCCCGCTTCAGTGGTCACGCGCCAATTCCAATCCGTGTCATAGAGCAGCCAGTCCTGCGCGTAGTTCCCCTCCACAATCAGGATTTCTCCCAGTTCGCCCGCTTCCCGCATCGCCCGCATCTGCTGCACCATCGGGTAGTAACGCAGATTGTGACAGACGCAATTTCGCACACCCCGCTCGCGCGCCAGTCGACTCAGTTCCCTTCCCTCGTCCGTGGAAATCCCCAGCGGCTTCTCGCACAGCACATGCTTGCCCGCGCCCAGAGCGTCTTTCGCCATCTGAAAATGTTGCGCATTGGGTGTGCAGATGTGGACGCTCTCGATCGCCGGATCCGCAAGAATATTGCCATATTCGCTCCCGACGCGCGGGACGCCGAATTCTCCCGCCAGTTTTTCCGCCGCCGCCCGGTTCCGGCTGGCAATGGCCACCACGTCCGCCGCGCCCGTTCTGCGAATCGCTTCCAGGTGCACGCGGCCCATGAAGCCCGAACCCACAATCGCCGTTTTCACGCGTCGCATTCCGTCCGCTCCCCTGCCACCTACACCCACCAAGCCGCTGCCGTCGGCTCGCGTAGAACGATCCCATTCAAGAACGCGGCCGCTTTCATGAGTCCCTCCCCGGCCGATAACAGGCTGTCCTCGTGCTCGATCGAAAGCACCTCATTGTAGCCGAACATGCGCAGCGTCGAGATGAACTCCCGCCACCACTCTTCGCCGTGCCCGTAGCCGCAGGTGCGGAAAATCCACGCCCGATTCCGCTCGTCCGTGTATGCCTTGGTGTCCAGCACACCGGTTCGCGGCAAATTCTGCGCGTAGATCTGCGTGTCCTTCGCGTGCACATAAAATATCGCGTCGCCGAGCACTCGTATCGCCGCAATGGGGTCAATCCCCTGCCAGAACAAGTGGCTCGGATCCAGATTCGCCCCCACCGACGGCCCTGCAATCTCGCGCAGCCGCAGCAGCGTCTCCGGGTTGTAGACGACGAATCCCGGGTGCATTTCGATGGCAATCTTTACGCCATGTTCCGCCGCAAATTTTCCGTGTGCCCGCCAATAGGGCGCTACAATCTCTTCCCACTGCCACTTCAGAACCTCCAGATAATCGGGCGGCCACGGGCACGTCACCCAGTTCGGCGCTTTCGCTTCTCGCGAATCGCCCGGACATCCCGAAAAATCCACGACCATCGGCACTTCCAGTTTCTCAGCCAGCAGGACTGTCTTGCGGCTGACTTCCCGCGCCTCTCGCGCCCGCGCCTCGTCAGGATGCAGCGCGTTGCCGTGACAGCTTAAGGCGCTAATGCTGGCGCCGTGATCGGCCAGGATCGTCTTAAACTCTTTCAGTTCCTTTTCGTTCTCCAACATTGACAGTTTGCAATGCGCGTTTCCGGGATAATTTCCCGTCCCCAACTCGACCGTCGAAATGCTCAGCGCCGTCAACTTGCGCAGGACTTCCTCCAGTGTGAATTGCGATAACAATGGGGTGAACACGCCGACTCTCATGACCGTGCCTCCTGGCAGGGCGCGCTGTTAAGAGTGCTTACCCTTGCGGCAAGTTCTTCTTCCCGCCCGCGCCTCTGCCTGCAACAATAGCAAAGAATAGGACTCGACTCGGAATAGGATACGATTGTCGGCGAGCATGGCGTGAAATTGTGGTGGAATTGTGAGGAGAGAGGTCCGCTAGCATGGATGGTTCCAGCCAGAGTTCCCTGGCGATCCGCACCGAGAACGTCTGCCGTCATTACCAGATGGGGCAGGCGTTGGTGCGCGCGGTGGATGGGATTTCTATCGACATCCGTGCCGGAGAATTTGTGGCTCTGCTGGGCGCCTCGGGGTCCGGCAAGTCGTCACTGCTCAACCTGGTTGCAGGGCTTGACCGCCCCACCTCTGGCGCGGTGATCGTCCAGGGAAACAACCTGGCCGCGCTCTCGCGCGAGGAACTGGCCAAGTACCGCCTTCATGCCGTCGGAATGGTCTTCCAGTCGTTCAATCTGATACCCAGCATGACTCTGTTGGAAAATGTGGAGCTCCCCATGCGCTTCGCCGAAGTCGATCGCCACGAGCGCGAGGAGCTTGCGCGACAGTCGCTCGCGCGTGTGGGTTTGGGTGAGCGGCTTGCCCATCGGCCCATGGAACTCTCCGGTGGCGAACAGCAGCGGGCTTCGTTGGCGCGCGCTCTTATTAACCGCCCCAAGCTTCTTCTGGCCGACGAACCGACAGGCAATCTGGACAGCCGCACCGGCAGCGAAATCATGGAGCTCATTCATAGCTTTAATCAGTCGCTGGGCATGACCGTGCTGATGGTTACCCACGAGCAGGCCTTGGCGGAGAAATATGCCGGGCGAATGGCGCATTTGGCGGACGGAAAGCTCATTGACGACTTACCCAACGCGTCGGCGAGCGCGCGGCCTGGAGGGGCACTGTGAAGCTCTACGACGTCACCGACCTGGCTGTCCGCAATCTACGGGAATCGGCCTTTCGCAATTCGCTGACGACGATCGGCATCGCCGTCGGCGTGGCTTCGCTGGTCGCCATGCTCTCGCTCGGAATCGGCCTGCAGCAACTGGCTTCACGCCGGCTGCAGAAGTCCGGCCTGTTTGACACTGTGGTGGCCACTTCCAGGCGTGACCTGCGCAACTTCCGCGAACAGCGAGAGGACGGGCCGCCACCGGCCAATAGTCCGGCGCTCGATGAAGGGGCGCGACAGAAGATCGAGCACCTCCCTGGTGTCGTTGAGGCCTATCCCGATATACGGTTTGTTACCGAGGTACGCTTCGAAGACAAACCTCATTTGACCATGGTGGCTGGCGTCCCGTTTTCCGCCAAGAACAACAATGATGCTTTCGATGGAATGCAGGGCAGTTTCTTTTCGTCCGAAGCGGTCCCGGAAGTCATCCTGCAGAGGTCGTTCGCCGAAGAGTTGCTCGGAATAACACCCAAGCCGGGCGCGGACAGCACAAATATCGCCGAGTTGGCCAAGCCTCTACTCGGGAAGGAGCTGACGATGCGCTACGCCGAGCGCACCGAGCTTCCCTCCTCTGTGGAGGCTGCTGGCGGCGCCGCGTATTCGGTCGTCTCCCGCCAGCAGGTGCTGAAAATTGTTGGTGTGACCGACCTTGATCCGGAGAGCATGCGCGGAGCCGCGCGGGCCCGCGTCTTCCTGCCGCTCAAACTTGCGCAAAGCCTTCACGTCATGCAGCCCTCCGACACGCGCGATCCGTCGTTCAGCGGCGCGCCCACCTACCCTTCAATCAGCGTGCGAGTAAAGGACCCTAATCAGGTTCCGGCCGTCGAAGATGAAATCAAGAAGATGGGATTCGGCGCTTTCTCCATCGTCGATGCGACCCGGAGTATGCGCCAGTTCTTTGCTGTGCTCGACGTGTTCCTCGGGATTTTCGGCAGCCTGGCGCTTGCCGTTGCTTCCATCGGCATCGTAAACACGCTGGTGATGGCCATCCTCGAACGCCGGCGCGAGATTGGAATCATGAAGGCCCTCGGCGCCAGTGACTCTGATGTGCGCGGTCTCTTTTTCGCCGAAGCAGGCGCCATGGGACTGATCGGCGGTGCAGTTGGGGTAGCGCTGGGGTGGACGATCGGGCGCATCATCAATTTCGGAACGAACATCTATCTTGAGCGCCAGCATTTTCCGCCAGCGCAGATCTGGTCGGTGCCGGCGTGGCTCGTTCTCGGCGCGATCGGCTTTTCCATCGTCGTCAGCCTGTTGTCGGGCCTCTACCCTGCGGCCCGAGCCGCGCGGCTCGATCCAGTGCAGGCACTGCGCTACGAGTAGACTGGTCACCATGCGCCGGTGTATGCGATGGCTTACGCTATTTTTGCTCCCGCTCGTCTTCTCCCCAGCACACGCTCAGGGCCGCGCCGATTGCAATGCGCTGGAAAGCCGCATCCTCGGTCAAACTGTCCATTACTGCGTTATGTTGCCGCCCAACTATGACACCGCGACTCGGGGCAGTTCCCCGCGGCGTTATCCCGTGCTCTATTTTCTGCACGGACTCGGCGATAACGAACAGTCTTTTCTTAAGAGCGGCGGATGGCAATTGATCGAAGACCTCCGCCAGCAGGGACAGATCACGGATTTTCTGATTGTTGCGCCCGAAGGGAGGAGCAGCTTCTACATCAACTCCGCTGACGGCCGCGTGCGCTACAGCGACTTCTTCACTCGCGAGTTCATTCCCTACATCGAGGCACGTTACTCCATTCGGCGGGAGCGCGCCGCACGAGCCATCAGCGGCGTCTCCATGGGCGGATATGGCGCGCTCCGATTTGCCTTTGCCCATCCCGAGCTGTTTTCATCGGTCAGCGCCCAGAGCGCAGCGCTGATCACGGAATTGCCGGGGGAGACAACTGCGACCATGCACTCGGGAACGACGCTAGGCGGGATGCTGGGTGCCGTGTTCGGCAATCCGATTGACGTGGCGCACTGGAACGAGAACAGCCCTTTTGTCCTGGCGAAGCAGAATCGGGTGCGCGTGGCAGGGCTGTCTATCTATTTCAACTGCGGCCGCGAAGATGAATTCGGATTTGAGAAAGGAGCTGCGCAACTCCACCGGCAACTGCAGGCAGAAGGCATCCAGCACGAGTTCCATCTCTATCCTGGCAACCACGGCGCCGCGTATTTCCTGGCACACCTCGGCGAGACGTTGAAGTTTCATTCCCGCGGGTTTGCGGCAGTAAAGTAGTTCTCTGGGAAAGAAAGAGAAAGCGCGCGTGATCGTGCGATCATGTCGCGAGAGCCATCTGAATGGTGGGAGCCTCCCAAGGCGAGGGCAGGAGACAAGCTCGCGCTCTACGCCGGATAACCGTAAAGGCAGCACTGCAACAACACCGGGAAGCTGGCGATCCGCTGTGTTAAGATAAATCTCGCATAACCGCATGGAGATTTGTTAGAAGTTAGGCAGGAACAGTGCCGCTGCGGTCATGACCGGCGAAAGATGCGCTGTATGCTGAACTTGCAAAAGCTCCATTCAGCAAGGTTTCCCGGTAAGCTGTTGATTTGGCAAGTGGGGACGTAGTTCAGTTGGTTAGAACGCTGCCCTGTCACGGCAGAGGTNNTTCGAGTCCCGTCGTCCCCGCCACATTCCAAAAGACTTATTGGATTGTGGCAGAATCGCCCCGATCCACAATCAATCCACAGAACTTTTCCTGTGCATTGATCTTGTTGTCGTTGTCCCCCTGCGTGTAGAGATCGAGCGTCGTTTGCGACTTCGAGTGTCGAAGCATCGTCTGCACGGTCTTCACGTCCGTTCCAGAATTCACCAACCAATTGCTGAGGCTATGACGCAGGTTGTGAAGTCCGAAGCGGTATCCGTCAGGGATGTTTACGCCAATCGCAATCGCAGCCTTCCGCAAATAGTTCCTGTCAAACACAGAGGCACAGACAGGAACCACACCTTTCTTCACCATTGACGGAAAAACGAAGTCGGTGTCAGCAGTGTACGGACTCAATCCCTTCCATGTGCGAAGGTAGTGAGCCAGTATGGGGCCGAGGGCAACGGTGGAATTAGACGCCTCTGTCTTCGGCTTGTCATCCTTACCTTTTCTCCAACGTTTATTGATGCGGATGCGGCTCTCGTCCCACATGATGTCTGCCCATCGCAGTGCGATCACTTCGCTTGCACGGAGTGCCGTAGCTGCAACGGTGAACACCAACGCGAAGTACAGGGGATCGGTCACGGATCGCAGGATCATGAGCGTCTGTTGCGGCGTGATCGTGATTGCAGTGTACGTGGACTTCACGCCCTTCAGTCGCCAGCCATCACACGGATTTGAGGTAACCTGCTCTTCAAACAATCCGTATTCGTAAACGGCGTGCATAATCCCCTTGATCTTCCCAGTGGTCGGCCCGCTGTACGTGCCATCGTCCTTGAGGGCCTTCAACCAATCCCGCACGTCCCTACGCTTGATGTCGTCGGCCATGGTATTTCCCCATACCGGGATCATGACCTTCTTCACGTAGTAGACGACGGCATCATCGTGGGGTTCCTTATCGAGGTAACGGAGGGCCATAACACCGAACGTCATAGCCTCGGCGCAGTCCTTGTTAATCTCGGCCCGCAGCCCCATCTCATCGACCTTCTTCCACGCAGCGGATTCGGTCTTCAATTCGCTAACAAGCCCGATTCGTTTGGTGTTCTCGACCCGCTCCCCGTGTTTCTCAATGCGGTATCGAAAATACCAAACCCGCCCTTCCTTTCGTTGTACTGGTCTCAAACTTCCTTGCTGATAACTCATGCTGTGGTCTCCATTTCTGAAGACCGCCCAGCAGACGTTAACACATGGGCTTCGAGGTCCGAAAGCCTGAAAAGCCATGTCCGGCGCGACTTTCCGCCGCGTGGGTAGGCGGTGATTTGCCCAGTGCGGGCTAGATATAGGACATGCTTGCGGGAGCAGCACAAGAAGGCGGCTCCACGGGCGGCATCGACGAATGGCTCGGGCGGACATTGGGAGCACGGTTTGCGCTCGTGTATGGGTTCATTGCGGTTTAACTGCGACTTGAAGGAATTCAAACATGTTGCCTCGACTGTTTCAACTGGACCCCCATTGTCCTCGTCGATCCTGACGTTGGGCATCCATGCTGGTTCGCACCGGGTGTCTGAGAGGATCCCACGGAGCCGTGGCTGTCAACATCGACGCCCGATGCTAAGTGTCTAATACGCGATATTTTGGCGAATCCTCAGCTCTTTTAGGGGGCCGTGCTCAGGCAAGGTCTTGCCGGTCACAGGCTTAGACCTCCTGGGGGAGACAGGCGGCTCCGCTTTGTCTCCAAGGCAGGCGGAAGCCAGCGAAGAGGGCAGAATTAGACGGACTGAGTCCGCAGTAAAAAAGTCCGGAAGTCTCTGATTTAATGGCAAATCCGGTTTCGGCATTCCTAGCGATTTCACCAGCCGGCTGGGTATAATAGCACCGTTAGAATGGCAGAGTATCATCGGGTGCAACGCCCGTCCTACCTAGAATCTCTGCCAGCCGTAGTGCTGGTTCGGCACTTCCGAACCCCGCTGGACGTGCGGTAAAACGCGTCCCGTCAGCCTGCACGTTGAGGCTCGGCTGACAGCTAACTCCCCAGAAATTCTGAGCATTGAATCACGCGGGTACACGTGTGCCCGAGAGATGGCGCACGTGTGCTCGGTAGGAAAGAGTTCGGCTTAGCGGGTCACTCGGCCCCAAAAGCCAGTATTAGGAACTTATAGAGGTCAGTCCTAGAAGGAGGATTTATGAGCGCTAGTCCTAATATTTCGACGGAAGCAACAAATAATGGACTGCTCCAGTCATTCGCTGACGGCGGAGCAGGCATGGATACCGTTGCACGGCCACAACTTCAGGTCAATGACCCGAAGTACGTCCCGACATCAAGCCAGTTCGAGGACGGATCCTCCCTGAAACTCAATGCTCTTAGCTGCGGCGATCCGAAGTCAATGTCTTTCGCTGATCTTGAAGCAACCTGCATGGACGGCCTCACAGCCCTGCATGACGGGAACATCCATGCTAAGAAGACAAATGAACAGAGGAAGCAATTACGTCTCGCCCTGCGGCCTTACCTTCTCAGGGTGCGTGACCTGCTGAGCAAACAGGGCGAACGGAACGACTGCAAGGACGTGCCTGATATCGGATGGCAGGCTTGGGTCGAGCGGAACAAGCATGTGCACGGCGTCTCGCTCTCAACCGCCAACCGTATCTGTGGCGACAAGCCGAAGGATAAGACTAAGAAGCTGCCGAAGGGAGGCGACATTATTCCCCTGTTTGGCAAGCTATATAAGGTCATCAGCCTGCCAGAGAGCGAAGATGAAATTCACGCATTTGGCAATGAGTCAGAAAACAAGTTAGGGGCGTCCTGCCAAATCACCATCGGCCTGCACCTGATCGGCGAAGTACCGAAACCCGCAGGGAAGAAAATCGAGACTGTCCTCGAAGTCGGCAAAACATACTTTGTGAGGCAGGGCAGCCGCAACGAATTGATCGAGACCATCTACGACGGACAGGATGGCGATAGGCACGTCTTCATCCCCAACGGCAAGACGACGGGGCATAGGGTGCTGGCGAAGAATGCACCGAAAGTCTGGGAACTGGACGAGCAGGGAAAGCTTAAGGCAGTGAAGATTCCCAACAAGCTCGTTTTAGTTAGGAAGGTCACACAGTAATGGCTCAACAATGCGATGGTGGTCTAAACATGGTAAGGCAACCGAGATTCATCCCCTCGGTGGATGCGGGTTCAAATCCAAGCCCATCGCTCCATTTCCTTGAAATCGATAAAGACAGTGCAACTGCACTTGTCATCGAACACCACTACCTTCACTGCGAGTGTCCCATTTCTTGGGCGTGGGGTATAGAAGACGCTGACGGGAAGCTCCTTGGGGTTCTCACCGTTGGAAAACTCATGAGCTGGTCGGTCAGGTGCGGCATCGTCGGTGAGACTCACGAACAGATGACGGAGCCGGGGGCGCGATCCGAAGATGTGTACGAACTGAACCGTATCTGGCTGGCAGATTCTTTGCCAGTATCCGAGGTTCAGGGAATAGACAGGAAAACAGGAAAACCCAGAGTCCACAGGCACGGAGTGGAAAGTCGATTCATCAGTTGGTGCCTGAGACAACTCAAGAAAAAATACCCAAAAATTATCCTCGTCTCCTATGCGGATGGCGCAATCATCAACCCGACTAACGGCAAGAATCACGTCGGAACTGTGTACCAATCATGTGGATTTGTCCACACGGGGCAGTCGCACGCATTCACCGACATCTGCGTGGAGGGTTGGGATTGCGAGATCGCTCCAAGACGAGCTCTTCGAAGGCCAATTGGAGGTCGCGGAAGCGATTTCAGATGCTCTGTCGACGCCCGTTTATGGTGGTAACGAAGGCTTCGATCAGTTCATAACTATCTTCGGAGATGGGCTGCTCGGGCGGTATATGAAAGGCAGTCGATTCGAGTTGCGAAACTATATTGAGGATGTGCACGTTTGGCATCGGGAGGGGTACTCGGGCGGATCGGAAGCGATCTTGGGCGCTCTCTATCTTCAAAAGAATCGTCGTAGGCTTGCTGCGTGGACTAGAACCTGTTTCACGTCTCAGGATGTGACTCAGAAGTCAGCGCCTCGGTCCNNGGGGGCGTTCACCAGCCGTGCGTTTGACAACCGATGAAGAAACGCGGCTCCTCCGCGGGGAAATAGCCGAAGCCGGAGAGTTGACATCTGAAGCTGATGCATTGAGAAAAAACAGCGGGGTGAAGGCGATATTGCAGTCTGGCGGGTTAAGGGACTCGGAGGTATATGCCCGAGTGCACCGTAACAGCTTTCCCAAGCTGTTCTTAGCAGGTGGTACGGTGATGAATGGTCAATGTGAGCTATTCATCGTGCCGGACTGTTTCATTTGCGCAGTCTTCCACTATCAGATCGATCAAGCAATTCCAATACCTATTGGCTTCATATCCAGCTCTCCCGTCCACATCAGTGCGGGAACTGACTTAGTTCGTAGCCTTGCATCAGGGCAGCACCAGATTCGGAGCGCCCGCCCAGATGAAGGTCCGCAAGACGTTGAAAGAGAATTGTCGTTTATTCTCGGGATGGTTCCTGACGAGCAGATCCCTCCCAATGGCTCCAAACCTTAGTCCAGTCTTGGTGTCAACAGTCACTCGCTCTGGCTCAGTCCCTGGGACTCACAGCGGAGCAGACCAATCCGAATGCGGCGACCAGCGAGCGCACGAAAGGCACTGGGTCTCAGTCCAGTGGTGCAGGCAGGCGGGGCAAACTCCTCCCGTATCGAACGTGTTCCATTCATGGCCGCAGGTGCACGACCAGAGGTCTTGTTTGCGGGGTGACCAGCCGCAGAGCGGACAGCGAATGCGCGGGGGTTCCGACGTGCCAAGGTTCTTTTCTTCCTCAAGCTCGCGATCCAAAACCACCGACGATTTGGCGAAGTCATTCAAAAAGAGTAGAAGCCCCCGCTAGGCGAACAGCCGATTCTGAATCTGTGGCGAGTTCCAGGGGTGCGGAGCATTGTGCGTCGTCAGCCACGGGGTAGCAGGGCTAGGAATGTCCTCCCGTTGCCGGATACTTCTCTTCAACGTA
>PMMJ01000312.1 GCA_003162255.1 Acidobacteriaceae bacterium
TCCATTTCTTTTTCGATGGCATGAAGCTCGGCAAACACGGACAGACACTCGGCGAAAACGGTTTGGCCGGTGAGGGTGAGGCCGTCCTGCGGAAGGTATCCGATGGAAATATTTTTGGCGCGCGAGATGGCGCCGTAGTCGAGCGATTCGCTCCCGGCAAGGATTTTCATTACCGTGGACTTGCCGGTGCCGTTCGCTCCAACTAGACCAATGCGGGATTCTGGCGTGATCAGCCAATNNTGCCGAGCTTCGCTCGGCTGGACGGGCGAGGACGCCCGTCTCTCCACAAGCGCTAGCGAGCCGCGGCTGCCCGTGCCACTCCGATGTGTTCCAGTGCGCGGTCGATCACGGTCTGGAGCTCGTGCGCATACTTGACTTCGCGGCCCTTGGCCAGGATCACGCGCGCCCTTTCTGCATCGAACCAGGTGGGATTGCGGAAGTCTTCTTCCGGAGTGCGGGTTTGGCGCACGTCCATCAAGAAAGCCTTGACCACGTATTCCTGCACGCCGCCCGGCTGCCAGAAGACGCCCTTGGATTGCAGGTAGATGTGAAAGTGGCGAGGCTCAATGATGCCGATGGCGCCCGCTTCTTCTTTGGCTTCGCGCTCCGCAGCCTGGCTGTGCGAGAGACGGGCCTCAGGGGTTCCCTTGGGAAATGTCCACTTGTTGCCGCCGTTGGTATGGACCAGCAGAAACTCGGCATGGGAGTTCACCCGCCGGTAGCAGACGGCAGCGACCCGCAGAGGCAGCGCAAAGCGAGATGCCCGAGGTACGCTCATTAATCGTAGTTTACCCCAGAGATATTTCAGGAATGTTAAATAGCAACGAAAATGGTGCACATCTTTGGTACGGGGTCCTTTTGGTCCTCGGCGGCGTCGGCTATCAGCTATCGGCTATCGTCTGTCAGCTGTCAGTTTTCAACGACCAAGTCCCTACCGGGACAACCACAATCGCCTTTACTGAGAGCTGATAGCTGAAAGCCGAGAGCCGAGAGCCGCCTGTGAAGCTCAGTCCGCTGAGCCCGGCGATCCGCTTGGGGTCGATCCCATGGCTGGCAATCAGCACTTGAAAATTCTCTCCCATGCCGGCTGGGGTCACCAGGTGTTTGAGCTGGAGAGCTACCTTCGCTCGTTCTTGCGGAATCTGGCAATCCTCGAAGGCGTCGGCAAACTGATTTCTTTCGCCAATGCCCATTAGAAATTGCGATTGCGTGAGGAGGTTCTCGACCTGCATACCTTCTTGCTCGCATGCAGTGGCAAGCGCGGTGAAATTGACGTGGGCGGTGAGGTCCTGCTCGCCGGGAGCCTGGTAGGGATCGGGGCTGGCAGAGTGATGGCGATATGCCATGAGCGTACCGCGGTAGCGACCCGCCAGTTGTTCATTGCGCGTGTAACCGTAGTCGATAATTAGCAACACGCCGCAGGGGATGGACTGCGCGATCTGCTGCGCCCATCGCTGCGCGGCCATGGGCACTTCGATGCGTTCACCCTCTTCGGGTTGTACGCCATAGCGGTCGAGAAAGTCGAGCTCTTCGGCGAGCGGCGGCAGCCACGTTTCGCGCAGGCGATTGTCTTCTAGCGCGAGGTGGAGTTTGCCAGCGGTCCCGAGAATTTCCACGGGCAGAGCATCGAAGAATTCGTTGGCGAAGACAATCAGGGGAGTTTCAGGTTGCAGAGTTCGGCACAGGCCGGTGGGCCGTCCCTCCGGGATTTGGTCGTGCTTCGCTGGATACCCATCGCTGAAGCGGTGGGCTAAGCTGGGTCGTTCCTCCGGAACTGCGGCTCGCCCGGCATCAAGATGCGCGCGCAGTGTTTCCTGGAGTTTGGTTCGCAGCGCGGGCGAGGATTCCTCCAAGGTGTAAGTGAGGGCAGCGAAGAAGTCGTGGAATTTCTTGTCGCACCAGTCCAGCACATCGCGAGCGAACAATCCGCGACCGGGGCCAAGTTCGAGGATCTCGATTTCAACGGGGCGGTCGAGCGCTCTCCAGATCTCGTCGAACTGGCGCGCCAGCAGCCGTCCGTAGACGGCATGAACGTCGCTCGAGGTATAGAAGTCTCCCGCTTTGCCGAATTGTTCGGCGTTGCGGGAATAGTATCCGCTGGAGGGATCGTAGAGGCAGATCTGCATGTAGCGCGAGAACGGCATGGGGCCGCGCTGGCGGATTTCCTGCTCGATCTGTTCCCGGACAGACAACTGGAGGGACAATGCGCTAACTCTCCTCGTTTCCCTCTCCGCCACGCATAGGGCCGCGCTTGATAGAGCTATCCTGCGGGGTGCGGGTAAACATTTCGATGAAATAGTCGTGCAATGCGTCGTAGAGTTGGTGCTGAAGATGCCACGCGAACTGGGGATGATCGAGGTCGCGGGGATGAATCGGGAAGACGTAGGTGTGAACCGGGACGGGGGCGCCCTTCAGATCGATCAGAACTTCAATCACGCCGTTGTTTTCGCGCGCGGAGAAGGCGAGCAGCGGATGCTCGTAAAGCTGCAAGTGATCGAGTACTTTCTGCAGGGAATCGGACACGGGTTCATTGTACTTATGCGACCGAGCAGGACGCTGCAAACCGAGCCTAACGCCTGATTCTCAGTTCTCAGTTCCCAGTACCCCATTTCCCACTGAGAACTGAGAACCGAGAACTGAGAACTGAAGTTCAGGCTGCCACTCGCAGCGGGCTGCCTTCGGCGCGGAACGCGCGCCTGATCGGAGGCATGGAGAGATACAGAATGCAGGCCGCGTTAATCAACCCGAAGGCCAAAAAAGAAACATTCGCGTGAACCATGCCGGGAAGAACCAGCACCAGTCCAATCGCGGAAAACAGAATCGTGAGCAGACGTCCCCAGTTCTGCATCTGCAGGACGCCGTAGCCGGCGAGCACGTGCACAATCGCAAACCCGATGATGACCAGGCCAGTCGCGTGTCCAAGACCGTGTACCACTCGTCCGACGGCGTTGCCTTCCGCGGCCACGGAAGCGAGCTTGGCGGCCAGTCCGGTGAAGAGCAGGACGCAGACTCCGAACAGCAGCGCGATCGCACCGCGCAGCATCTGATAGAGACCGACCAGAGTGACACCACGTGGGCGCATGGGAATTCCTCCTGGGATGGAGGAAATATAGCACAAGAGGCAAGGTGTCAGGTCTCAGGAAGACATGGGCTGCACGCAGCGCCAGGTTTTCTGAGACCTGACACCTTGGACCTCTTTTATTCGTAGCGCAGGGCTTCGATGGGATCCAGGCGGGAAGCCTTGATCGCGGGCACCATTCCGCTGACGACGCCGACGAATCCGAGGATCAGCGTGGACGCGATCAGAGTGGTGGAATCGATGGTGAGGTGGATATCGCCTTCGCTGCCATTCTCCACGAAGGCGCTCCAGAGGGTGAGCGATCCAACCGACCAGGAAACGATGTAAGCGAGAATCACGCCGGCGAGTCCTCCGAGAAGCGTGATAGCGAGGGCTTCGGCGAGGAACTGGACCAGGATGTGCCACCAGCGCGCCCCCAGTGCTTTTTCGACGCCGATTTCGCGAGTGCGCTGCGTAACCGAGACTAGCATGATATTCATCAGGCCCACTCCGCCGATGCCGAGCGTGAGCAGCCCGATAAACCCGAGCAGAATCTTGATGCCGGTGGTAATAACCCGCAGGTCGAGCAGGTCGGCAAACACGTCGAAGACAAAGATTGCGCGCTTGTCCTTGGGATCGAATTCATGGTGAAACGCCATGGAGCGGCGCACTGCATCGGCGACTCTTTCATGGTCGCCTTCGTATTCCATGGCCACAGCGTTGAGGTAGTAGGTATTCGTGAGATCGCTCATGGCGCTGAACGGGATATACACTTTGCCGTTCATGTTGTCGTCGCCATTCTGTATGACGTGTTTCATCACGCCGATGACCTCGTACGAAATGCCGTCGAGCCGGACTTTTTCGCCCAGCGCGTTCTCCCCTGAGAACAACTTCTTCTTTACGTCGGCGCCGAGAATGGCGACCCGGCTGTGCGTGTTCTCGTCGAGGTCGGTGAAAAAAGTGCCGTCTTCCACGTCGATGCGGCGCATGTGCTGATAGTACGGATAGACCCCGCTGATCCCGTAACTGCCGCTCCGCGTGCCATAAGCGACGGTGCTTTGCTTGAAAGCTTCGGGCGAGATGCGCTTGAGCAGAGGCACTTCAGCCTGCAGGTAATCGAGATCGTTGACGGTGAGCTTGATCTCGCTGCCGGCCTTGGTGCCGCCTGCTTGCAGGGAGGTGCGTCCGGGGAAGATGAAAACCAGGTTCGTGCCCCAGGAGCGGAAAGCGACCCAGAGGCCACGCTCGAAGCCGGAACCGTAGGCGAGCAGCAGCACGACGGTCGCGATGCCCCAGGCCATGCCAAGCATGGTGAGGATGCTGCGGCGGCGGTTGTATTTGAGCGCGCTGTAAGCCTGACGGGCGAGTTCGAGAATCATAATTAATCCCTATCCGCTTAGTGGAGAGCCGGGCGTCCCCGCNNGCGAGACGCCCGTCGCTCCACCGCACCTACTCTTGCCGCAGCGCCTCCACCGGTTGCAGCAGCGCGGCTTGACGTGCCGGATAAAGTCCCGCGACGATGCCGGCAAACGCCAGCGAGAGAATCGCGATGGCCGCGGACGACGGAACAATCCGCGGCGTGTCGAATCCTTCAGGAGCAGGCAAGGCGGCCAGCACCGTGACCAACGCCGTGGTGATGGCCAGCCCGATGCCACCGCTCAAAGCGGTCAGAAATGCACCCTCCACAAAAAACTGCGTCAGGATAGCGCGATGAGTGGCGCCGAGCGCTTTGCGCAGCCCAATCTCGCGGGTGCGTTCGGTGACCGACACCAGCATGATGTTGATGATGCCGATGGCGCCGAGGGCCAGTGTAATCACGCCCACCACCCCAAGAAACCAGTCCATGCCGTCGAAGATCTTGGCAACGCGCTTGTTGTCTTCGATGGTGTCCCAGTCTTCGAATGACTCCTCAAGCTTGGAATCGAAGCCGTGGTGGCGGGCAATAATGTCGTGGACTTCCTGTTTCGCCACCAGATTCCCGCTGGGCGTGAGCGGACGGTAATTCAGAAACGAGATAGCGTCTTCGCTGTTCTCCTCTTTCAGCCGGAACAGGTTGCGCATGGTCTCGATGGGAATAAAGATGCGCGCATTGGTGCCGTTATTACCATCCTGCCCGACTTTGCTGAGCACTCCGATAATTTCAAAGCGTATGCCATTGAGCAAGATGGGCGAACCCACGGCCGGGCGTCCGGGAAATATGTTCTTCAGAAGCTCCCAGCCGACGACGGCCACTCGGCGCGTTTCCGCGTTGTCCTCATCGTTGAACCAGCGTCCCGGGCCCACGGGCACATTGCGGATCTGGTTGTACTCGGGCGCAATGCCGAAAACCTGGCCGTTGGTGGAACCATAATCGCTGACGGCGCGAATGTCCTCGCGGTTCAACACGGGCGAAAGATACTTGAGCGAGCGCGCCTCGTTGCGGATGGCAAGGTAATCCTGATAAGTGAAATGGTAAGTGCGGCCGGACTGCGTGCTGCCTTCGACCGCGGGAATGCGCCCCGGGAAGGTAAACATGATGTCCTGGCCTAGATTCTTCAGTTGCTTCTCCTGGCCGCTGCGGAACCCCTCGCCCAGGCCAACCAGCAACAGCAGCGATCCGACGCCCCAGGCAATGCCGAACATGGTGAGGAAGCTGCGCAGCTTGTTGGCC
>PMMJ01000052.1 GCA_003162255.1 Acidobacteriaceae bacterium
TCTCGGTTTCGGGTAGTTCATTTTGGACCGCTGTCAGGCTGTATTGCAGCGTGATCAGCGCCTGGCCGGCGTCATCGTGCAGTTCGCGCGAGATGTGACGCAGGGTGGATTCCTGGGTGGCAATCAGCTTCTGGGCAAGTTCGCTGCGCTGCGCGGAAAGCGCCGCGAGTTGCGCGAACAATCGCCGATTCGAGCGGATCATATAAAGGCTGGTAAAGAGGATGGCGATCAAAGTCGCCGTCAGGAACAGATACACCTGCCGCTGCACGCGGTCGTAAATCTGCGCAATTCGCAGCGCCGCTTGCTCCTCACTCTCGTTGTTCTGCACCAGTAACCGGGACACGACCGTGCTCAACGCTTCCTGCCGGGCTCGCAGCGAGATTTGAATCTGCGTCCTGGCCTCCGCCTGATTGGGGCCCTGCGCCAGCGCAAAGGTCCGATCCGCGGCATCCCAGAATTGCGCCACCGAATTCTCCAGGTATTGTTCCTGTTCCGGAGTGCGATTTACCGGGGCAACCTTCTGCTCGCGGCGCAGCGCGTCGTCCAGGTCCGTCCGCACCCGCTGGAACTGCGCCGACCATGCCGTCAGCGGATAGGGCTCATCGTTGTCCAGCATGTCGCGCATCGCCAGCGCCAGCGAGTTCAAATCGTTCTGGATGCGGAGCAACTGCAGAGAGTCTTTCCGGTTGCGGTCCACCAGATTGTTCTGTAGTTCGCGCAGGCCGGAGATCTGCCGCGTGATGTATCCCGAGTAAGCCACCACGGCCGCCAGGATGATGATCAGTCCTAAGAATAATTTTGGAGTTGGAGACCGATGGGGTACAGGCGAACGCGGCACGCCCCGAGAATACAACACCACCGGCTTAATTTACCAACCTCCCCAGCGCCGTGCGCAATTCGTCCGACTTAAAGCCGAACGGGCCCGGTTTGGCCTTGTAGGCAATATGCCCCGTGGCATCGATCAGGTAAAGGCGGTCGGGCCATCCCGTGTAGGCTTGTTCGGTCGAGTTGCCGAATTGATCGATCACCGCGGGAATATGTATGCCGAGTTTCCGCACGCACGCTCCCGCCACCATTGCCCGCTCCTCTTCATCCTTCGGACTGGCAAAAACAACCTTATCTTTAATATTGCTCTCCATCTGCCAGACGTCGCTCGGATGCGCTTCCGTGATATACACCACCAGAAAATCGACCTTATTTTGGTACTGCTCGTAGAGCTTGTTGAGGGCAGGAACCTCCCGCCGGAACGGCGGTCAAGTGTAACTGCCAAAGATCAGCACCACCGGATGCCCTTGCGCCGTCAAAGCAGAGAGCTGCACCGAGGCGGTCTTGTCGAGCCTCATCAGCGAGAAGTCGGGTGCCAGATCGCCGACGCGCAAGCTCCCGGCGCGCGCCTGCATCCACAAGGTTTCAAAGGGAAAGAGGAGGAATGGAACCGGCCCTGGCAACTTGGCCATGAAGTGCCCAAATTGTTCCGGCGGCTGCCGCATGATCCGGTAGAGCGCACCGCAGCCCAGCACCCACACCAGAGCGATCACAACCAATGCTCTGATCAATGCGCGCTTCGGGAACTTGCGCCACATGCTCAAGTTCCAGCCCCACTTTGTCATCAAAAATCTTTCGCTAACCGAAGTGCCGTGATTATAGGGCGGCAAACATATAGGTCAATAATGTGAAAGTGGTATTGCCATCCGCCCGAGTGCGAAGGCGAGTGGAATCCGAAAGCGCAGCGCCATCCAGGTTCGCCTGGCAGCCCGCGGAAAAACACCGGTTTCGCATCAGGGTATCGCTTTAGCGATACCGGCAGTCCTTCGAAATCAGGCGCCCCTTTAGGGGCTGGGTATCGAATAGCGACTTTTCCCGCAGCCTCCTCCTACCGCCACGCAACTCGCGCACCGATGTGCCCTGGTCACAGGCCCTTATGACCCACATCACAGACCCAGTGGTCATGCGACGGCAGAATCGAAATGATCACTAAGCAACCAAGGAGCAAGGCTATGGCCTCCACTGCCACCCCTGTCAAGCCGGAACTGTTGCGCACGCTTCCTTCCGACGCCGCACGTCAGATTCAATGGCGATTCGCCGACCGCTACGACCTGCAGATGTTGGTGCAGTCGGCACGATCTGTGGCCCGCGGTCCGGTAGCGCGGCTGGTGGCGAGCGGTGGCCGTAATTCGCATGATTGGACGCCGGCCAAGGCCGAATTGCTGGAGGCATTTGACTCGTCCGGCATCACGGCCGTCTTCATGGAGCCGGAGCAGGGTGGATTCATCGCGGGCCCGAAGAACCTGGCGTTGGCGTTGGTGGCGTTTGAACTAGCCTGGGTGGACGGCGGGGCCGCAACCGCCAGCTTGGCGGGCTGTCTGGCCTTGGCGCCGATTCACGAGCGCGGCCGCTTCATCACCAATATTGGATTTGCGAATTTCGTCACGGCAGCGGTGGATTCCGGCGACGAGCGCATCAAGGGCAGCTGCATGGTGATCCTGGAAGAAGGCGATCCCGGCACCTTCGATCGCGGCACGCCCACGAAAAAGCTCGTGCATCAGCTTTCTTCGACCGGCGATCCGATTTTCAGTCTGCGTATTCCCGCCAACCGGATTGTCGGCGGTTACGACGTGAAGGATGGCGTCATCATCCCGCGCTACAACCACAGCGAGGTCATAGAAGCCGTGTTTCGCCGTACACGCGTGACCGTGGGCATCATGACCGCCGCGAAATTGCTCTCCGCGGTCGAGCCCGTCATCCGTTATCAGCGCAGCCGGTTCCGTGGCGCGGAGACCGCGACTCCAGGATCGGTGCGCTACGAACTTGGACTGCAGGCTCGCGAAGACGCGCTGCATCGGCTGGTGGACGTCTGGGCGACCGGCGAGGCTGGCGCGTCGCTTGGATTTGCAGCGGCGCGAGCCTTCGATGAACTCGATCCGCTGGAACGCGAAGCCGACAAAATGCTGGCGGCGCAGGGAGTCACCAGCGCCAGAGCCCGAGCCAAGTTGCAACGCGAGGCGTCGGAACGCGCGGCAGATCTAGTCCGCTTGCCAGCCAACGATCCCAAGCGAGCGCAACTGGAATCCGATCCGCTTCTGCGTTTCGTTCTCTTGGACTCGCTGGCCGACGTCCTTTGCCCCGCCACCAAGCTATGGAACACCGGCTGGGGCGCGCAGATGATGCGCGAAGCGGTCAGCCTGATGGGCGGCTACGGC
>PMMJ01000539.1 GCA_003162255.1 Acidobacteriaceae bacterium
ATCTGCGCCAGCACACCGCGCCCAACGATACCATCATGGTGTTTGGCTCGGAGCCGGAGATCTACTTCTACGCGCATCGCCATTCCGCCAGCGGATATATCTACACTTACAGCCTGATGGAAGACCAGCTTTATTGGCCTGCCATGCAGAAGCAAACGATGCAGGAGGTCGAAGCCAGGCAGCCTGCATACGTGGTCTTCGTCAATGTTTCCGATTCCTGGCTCCAGCGCCCGGGATCCCCTCAAGTTGTGGCCTTTAGCGCTTGGATGAAGCAATACATTTCCAATGGCTTTGAGCAAGTCGGAATGGTCGAACTCGCCGAGCCGGAATCGCGCTATTACTGGGGCGATGAAGCGCGCGGGCCTCATCTGCCGGGCCCAGAGCTCCGCATTTTCAAGAGAAAGGGCTGAGACACCCGTCCGGCGCATCCGCGGGATCTATCCCAGCATTTCAGAATCGTTCCGAACCCAAGGTTTTCTCCAGGCCGGAGGATCGGTGATTGCGATGGCAATTCCCGCGACCAAAATACCCCCGATGATGTCGACAAGATAGTGCCACTCGAGCAGAAGGATAGAGAGAATCAGCAGACAGTCATAGGCACACAGGACAATCAGTATTCGTTTCCAGCGGCGCATGAACCACATCACGATCAGTGGCTGGGCGATGTGCATGCAGGGTAAAGCGATGAAGTAGTCGGTCGAGATCCAATGGATCGGAACATGATTCCAAAGCGCCAGCACACGGGCGATCATGGCTTGTTGGATGGAATGGACCTGCAAGGTGCCCGGAAAGCGCAGGAAATGCCCTGGGCACAAATAATACGGACCCTGGCTTGGCCACAGGTAAAACAGCCCGAGGGCAAGATAGTAACTCATGAGAATCGTGCCCACGAACTGAAGGCCACGATCCTTCCCGTCATAAAGAGTGACCAGGAGAATGGCCGCCCCAATCTGAGGAAACATGCCGAAGTAGATGAATTCCAGAAAGCGAAAAAAGGCTAGCGGATAGGTTCCGAGCGCCCAATGCGACAGATCGGAAACGGACCATCCGTGGAGAATCCACCTGTCCATGGCGTTGAACGCCGCGTCATAGGCAAAACCGAAATGAACCGAGACGATGATGTCGTTGTAAGCGAACACCAGAAGAAAACCGGCAAATATATAAAGAGCAGGCAGCAGCAGCGAAGCGACGGCATGAAGCAGTTTGTGGGGATCCCGCTCGCGGAAATCGAGTATGGCAACGGCATCGACGGTCAGCAGCGCCGCTGTCATCCAATTAAACGTCCATGCCAGAGCCGTGAAGCAGAGCAGGACGAGAACGATGCGAAGCGGGGCGCGCCGGTAACGTCCGACAAAAGATCTCAGTACCGTCTGGCTGGGCAGCCCGATCAGGCATAGCAGCGCCGCAACGAATACGGACTGCACGGCCAGAATCCAGTACGCAATGCCAAACGTTTTCCAATCGAACCTGGCCGGAAGATGCAGCGCTCGCAAGACCGGGACGAGGGCCACGCTCAGGAGCAAGCCGATCCAGTAATGCCAATAGCGCGGCTTCATTGCAGTCCCTATCTCAGCCCCCCAGAGAGTGCCAGGAAATGGCAGGTCTCATTGCGCAATTGGACGAAACCTGGATACAGCGCTCCCGTTAACATCTCTCGGTATTCCTCTAAAGATCTCAGCCGATGTGAGCAAGAACATTATCAGAATCGGAATGATCGGGTAGACATACATGTGCCGGGCCAGCGAGATCATATGCAAAGGGGGGAGGAAAAGAACACATTGACTGCCCAGCACGGTGAGCCTCGCCCATCGCGGGATTCCGGTGTGCTCCGCTAGATATTGCGAGAACAGACCGATGGGTAGAAGCGCGATGCACAAATCCGAGGGGCTTAAGTGATAGCTCACCAGGATTGACGTCAAAACAAAATTTCCGAACGCCAGATTTGCAGCATCGGCAAACCTCGATCCAATGCTCCTGAAGGTTCTCCAAGCATGCCAGAACAGCAAAACCGAACCAATCCCGATAAGAGCCAGACGAGCTTCTGCGTGCCGTGCGACCCCCAAAACGCTGACCAATCCTCTGATATTCGCCATCGCTGCCGGATTAATGTCTGCCATGGGCAGGCTACTCAAGCTCATCAGGAAGCGAGGATATGCTGTGAAGAAGGCACATCCGGAAATACCGGCCGAAAGCAAGAGCGACGTCAGGAAGACGACGGCAAACCCACGGAGGAGCCCTTTTCTCCCGAGCGAAGCCACCAATACGACTAAGGTGAGAACTATATGGAACTTGAACAGACCACAGCCTAGCAAACAGCCCGCCGTGAAGTTGCGGTCCTTTCGCAACTCGACGACCGCCAGCGTCATCACCAGGAGAAGCAGCAGCGAATCTTGACCTTGCAGAAAACCGATCAACACCGGCGGGAACAAGAAGAACATGGGCAGCAAGACGCGCCAGTCGAAATGTTTGAAAACATGCCGCTGAAACAGTATCGAGGTGTATGTCAAAACTCCTACGTTAAGAAGGCACCATATCAGATAGCCGGTTGACAGCGACCAAAGGCAGATTGGCAAAAATAGCAGCGTCTCAAATGGCGGGTGGATGTAGTACTCGCCAACGCGNNAATCTGGAATTGCTCTTGAACGTGGAAGTCGTAAAGTTGGTGTCCGTATCCTTCGCGTACCATCCGAGCGGCGGCATAGCGATCCGTAAAATCGGTTCCCTGCGCTCTTGCTGCAAAATTGTGCGCGAAATAGTAGACGATGCCGGCTAGCATCAGAAGAAGCAGCGTGTTCTGGGTCAACCGCCGCCACCAGTTCCACTTCGCGGGCCCTTCCGGGACCGCTGTTTCTCGATTTAGCTCGCGCACCTTCACGGTAAAATAGTGCCGCAATCTTCCCAACAGCGGGCCTTGAGTTTGCCGGTCATCCTGCCGACCTGCATTCTATCGCCAGGCGGGAAAAGCACGAAACAGGCACTGGAACCAGGCTGGAGCAGTTTCGAGTTTGGGGTATGATCACTCAGCGTGAGAGCTAACCACCTTTCTTTATCCAACATGTTCTCGCTGGTGTTGCTGTTGGGGTTGTTCGGCATGACGGCCCGTCCAGCAACCGATCCCGACCTCTGGTGGCATCTGCGCACCGGGCAGTGGATCGTGGAAACCGGCCACGTGCCGCACTCCGATCCTTTTTCCTTCACTCGCGCCGGGCACGCCTGGGTGTCGCATGAGTGGTTGTCGGAGGTTGTGTTTTACGAACTCTGGAAACATGGCGGCGCTGCTGCATTGATCGTATTTGCGGCAATGGTTACGACCGCCGGCTTCATGCTGCTCTATCTGCGCTGTCCTCCCTATGGAGGAAGAAGACACTGGGCAGCGGCAGCCACCGTCGTAGGCGCCTTGGCTTCGGCTCCATGCTGGGGCGTCCGGCCGCAGATGTTTACCTTCACGCTAGCCAGCCTGCTGCTGTGGCTGCTCGAACGCGGCACAGAACGCGGCACAAAAAAAGACCGGCCGAGGCTCCTGCTTTGGATACCACCGCTTTTTCTCCTGTGGCTGAATCTGCACGCCGGATTCGCGCTCGGACCCGCGCTGGTGTTAGCGTACGGTGTCGGCCTGATGATGGAGACGGCGTCCGGCAATACGCCGTGGCAGGAAGCGCGCCCCATCCTCCTGCGGGTGCTGCTGCTTCTGCTGGTTTGTTTGGCGCTGGTGCCTCTCAACCCCAGCGGCGCGCAACTCTATCGTTATCCGTTCGACACTTTGCGCTCATCCGGGATGCGGTCCTTCATTAGTGAGTGGCACTCGCCGGATTTTCATACCTGGCTCTACCGTCCATTATTAGTGGTATGGCTGCTGCTTCTGACGGCACTGGCCAGCGCCCGGTCGCGGCCCAAGGGACGCGTGATCGTGCCCCTGCTCCTAACTTCTTTCGCCGCCCTGGACGCGGTCCGTCACATACCAATCTTTGTTTTGGTGGCGATACCCGTGATCGCAGTGGCTCTCCCGGCGGCCAGAAGCGATCGCGAGGCGCCCAGTTCGTCGCGGTTCCGGCCAATCTTCAACGTGGCTGTCGTCATTCTGCTGGCTGTTTTCGCGTTGGTGAAATGGGTCACTCTTGTCCGCAATCAGGATGCTCGCGAGGCCGAGCAGTTCCCCCAAAAAGCGGTCGAGTTCCTGCGCGCCGCCGGCCAATCCGGGAGAGTTTTCGCTTACTACGACTGGGGCGGCTATGCCATCTGGAAGCTTTATCCCCAATATCGCGTTTTCGTGGACGGCCGCGCGGACCTCTATGGCAACGACCTGCAGGGCGACGACCTGTTGCGCCAGTTTCAGACCGCCGTGGAACTCCGCACGGGCTGGCGAGACGTTCTTAGCCGCTGGCAGGTGGAGACGGTACTTGTGCCGCCTTCGTGCGCACTGGCGCAAGCCCTCCTTCTGGACCCCAATTGGCATGTTGCCTTCAGCGACTCCAAGGCGATCATCCTGCTGCGGACGCCCCCGGCCGCCGCAACCGCCGCCCCAGACCCAGCGTCCGGCGTTCACGAAAGTGAAAAAATGTTTCCCAGAGCCATCCCGAATCTGCGAAACTAGGGGCGCATACGGGAACTGGTTCCCAAACTCGTCCGGGTGGAGTTGCCGGATAAAGATCGCGGAGGCTGGAATGACAGATTTTGCTAAGCTCTTTTGGCGCAATGAAGAAGGGCAGGACATCGCGGAATACGCCGTGATGCTGGCGGTAATTCTGGTACTCGTGATCGGCGCCGTCCGTCTCATCGGCGGCAACGCGAACAACGTGTTCTCGCAGGTAGCCAGCCAGGTAGGTACGCAGTAGGGCCGCGGCATCTGCCTCGCGCTGGCGGAAGTTGACTTCGCCTCGGCCACGAAAGGGTCCGGAGGTTTCCGGTAAGGAGGGGGATGAACCGAAGCCGTTTGTTAATGATTGGGGGCTTGGCGCTGGCTGTCGGCCTGCTTGTCGCCTTTACCGTCTATAACCGGCTGCGGACCTTCGCGGGGTCCGGTAGCAATGAGCGCGGAGTTGCAGTCGTGGTGGCCGCCAACGATATTCCGGTCGGGACCAAGTTGGAAGCTCATGACGTCCGCGCGATCACTCTTCCGCAATCGGACGTCCCTCCGGGCTACTTCTCCGCGACCTCGCAGGTTCTGGGCCGCGGCGCGATTTTGCCGGTAAGCAAAGGTGAATTCATTTTGCCCAGCAAACTGGCGGCACTCAACGCCGGTGCCGGACTTCCCTCCATGATCCCGCAGGGAATGCGCGCCGTTTCGGTGCGGGTGAACGATGTGGTTTCGGTGGCGGGTTTCGTGCAACCGGGCACCCGCGTGGATGTGCTCGCGACCGGCAGTGAAGGCTCCGGCAACGAACGTCAAACCACTACCGTCCTTGAGAACGTCGCGGTCATCGCCGTGGGCAAGAGCTTGGAGCGGAACGCTACCGGAGAGGCGCAAACTGCCCCGGTGATTACGCTCCTGGTTTCTCCGGATGATGCCCAGAAGCTGGCGCTGGCTTCGCAGGAAGGGCGGATTCAGCTGTCTTTGCGCAATCCGCTGGATACAAAAAAAGGAGGCATCGGCGCGACCCGGACAAGTTCGCTGTACCCGGGCGAGATACCGGTGGCAGCTGCGCCCAAACCCAAAGTTCACAAAGTAGTGGCGAAGGTTCCGGCAGCAGTTCCACCAACGTCCTACCAGATAGAGATGATCCGTGGCAGCAAACGGGAAGAGAATAAGTTTGATCCGACACAACCGCAATAGTTCGCGTACGCTCATTCCCTCGATGGATTTGCTCGTGCATCCTCGCAGAGGTGCGAATTCATGAAAGCTCTTATGCTCGTCGCCTCCGTTGCCATTCTCGGTGCGGCCACGATGTTCGCGCGCACCGCCGCTCCCGGCAGCCATTCACCGGCTGCTGCGGCAACGGCTTCTTCTCAGAACCAGAATTCTCAGAGCCAGGACAATGCGCCCGCCGCGCAACCTTCCACCACTACGTCTGCATCCAGCCAGTCCGTCGCT
>PMMJ01000161.1 GCA_003162255.1 Acidobacteriaceae bacterium
AAGCAGCTTCAGCCGCATCCGTGGGACGCCGTCGCCGAGAAATACAAGGCAGGCGAACGGGTACGAGGCACCGTCACCCGCATCGCCGATTTCGGCGCGTTTGTTGAACTCGATCCGGGTATTGAAGGCCTGATCCACATTTCCGAAATGTCGTGGGCCAAGCGAGTGCGAACTCCGAGTGACATAGTGAAACCGGGCGAGACCGTTGAAGCCGTGATTCTAGGAGTGAACGCAGCGGAGCGCCGCATCTCTCTCGGCCTGAAGCAGGCACTGGGCGATCCGTGGGCGGGGGCGGCACAAAAATATGCGCCGGGAACGGTGATCGAAGGGCCGGTGACGAACATCATGAAGTTCGGCGCGTTCGTGCAACTNNAGCGCATCAATCACCCGCAAGAACTGCTGAAGGTCGGGCAAGTGGTGAAGGCGCAGGTGCTAGCGCTCGATACGGAAAAGCGGCTCATACGCCTGAGCATGAAACAGCTGGTCCCAACTGGCCTCGATGAATATCTCGCTGAACATAAAGAAGGAGACATCGTCACCGGCCGTATGGTCGAAGTCTCCGAAGGACGCGCACGTGTGGAACTCGGTGAAGGCGTCGTGGCAACGTGCCGGATCCCAGCGGAAGGCTCGGCGAAGGAAAACAAGCGCGCCGAACCGGCGCCGTCGTCCTCATCGAAGCCTGATCTGTCATCGCTCGGTTCCATGCTGCAAGCCCGCTGGAAGAGCGGCGGTGCCGCCGACGAGACGAAGCTGGAAGCCTTGCGGGCAGGCCAGATCCGCCAGTTCCGGATAGTCAAGCTCGATCCCGCGACCAAGACAATTGAGTTGGAGTTGGAGTAACCGCGCGCACGTCGGCGAGCGCTAACACGTTCACTAAGTCTCGTCAATTTATGTTGAAGATTAAATTACTGACGACTAACTGCCCGAGTTAACCATCATCAGCGCGAACAGCGCGGGTAGATAGATGATCGTTGCCCGCAGCAAGCGTCGAGCTGGCAGTTTCGAGGCCGCAGCCGTCGCCGGCAGTTGCGGATACGCCATTCCCATCGACACTCGGAACAGCGCCGCGCCCATCAGGATGGCCCCCACAAAATACACGCGTCCCGCCATTCCCAAGGCGAAGGGCATAATGCTCACAGGAATCAGCGTTGCGGAATAAGCCAGAATCCGCCACACGGTGGACTTTCCATCGGCATCCACCACCGGCAACATGCGTATTTCGCCCTGCGCGTAGTCCTCACGATAGAGCCACGCGATCGAAAGAAAATGCGGAAACTGCCAGACGAACATGATGGCAAAAAGGATCAGAGTTTCGATTTCCAGTCTCCCGCGCACCGCCGTCCAGCCCAGCACCACCGGCATCGCTCCCGGAAACGCGCCCACAAATGTGCACACCGGAGAAACTTTCTTCAGTGGAGTGTAAACCGCCAGGTACACCAGCGCGGTCAAAAATACCAATAACCCGGTTAGTAAGTTGGCATAAATCGCCAGATAAGCGGAACCGCCCAGAGTCAGCGCCAACCCAACCGTGGCCGCGTGTGCCCTGGTCATTCGTCCCGAAGGCAACGGGCGCAGCGCTGTCCGGCGCATCCGCGCATCCACGCTCGACTCGAGCACTTCATTCAGCGCCGCCGTTCCGCTTGAAACCAGAGCCACACCCAACAGGGCGTGGACGAGGCCTGGCGACCACGACGACACGCCCATCCGGTGCGCGCCAAAGAAATAGCCGCACCACGCCGTAAGGACGATCAAAGTCGTAATGCGCGCCTTAGTCAGTTCGGCGTAATCGCGCGCCAAAGAAACAAAGTTTTGCAACATGGACCCCATACCCGCGTAATTGCCTCCTTCCGCCCTCATCCGGCGGTTTAGTTCAAACCGGCAATCACGGAACAAATCCCCACGAAACACAACAACGCCAGAAGATTGCATTGGTAATGCCCCATCGCTCCAATGTCAAGCCAAAACCGAAAGCGACCCGGCGTCTCACTCGTACAATGCTCGCATCAAACGCAACAGTTGGCAATGGGGCATTCGCTTTACTCATAATGACGGCGACCTCTTGCACCGACCGCGTGAAGACAATACCCGTTTTATGAAGTAAACAGCGACCCGGCGGTGGAAACGCTCCTCTCCGCCGCCTGCGTACTTAGGTCTCCTATCGAAGTCCTATGTGAAGCACAAGTGTGGCCTGAAAGCCCTGCTCAGAGCGGGATTTCATCCGATAACGGGAATTTGCGCCCGCTAACCAGTCCCTCCGGCACGAACTACCTTGATGTCCGACTTACAAGTGATAAAATGCTTTTCATGGCAAACACACTCATTGATTCCGTAGTCAAACAACTCCAACAGGAACGCGCGCGACTTGAGGATGAACTCCATCGCGTAACCGCCGCACTAACTACCTTCGGGAAAGTCTACCTCGAGGGGAACAAGCGTAGATCTGCTGCAACTCCTGCACCTGCAAAGAAACGAACCATTTCCGCTGCCGGACGCAGGAGAATCGCAGCCGCGCAGAGAGCACGATGGGCAAAGGTCCGGGCGGGCAAGAAATAGGTAAGCCGATTTTCCGCTCACGAGGCGGAAAATCGGGTCCTCCCGCTTAGACGCGCCCAGCGTGAGGCGTGTCAATTGGGGAGTTCCCTCAGCACTGCCCCCACAAACTCCGCAAACTCTCGAACGTCCTCTTCGGTCGTGTCGAACGAGCACATCCACCGCGCCACCGACTCCTCTTCGTTCCACACATAGAAGAAGTAGCGCTCCTGTATCTTCTCAATTGCCTCCCGCGGAATTTGCGCAAACACCCCGTTCGCTTCGACGGGATACACAATCCTGACTCGCGGAATCTTCTTCATTTCCTGTTCCAGCAATCGCGCCATGCGGTTCGCCTGCTCCGCATTCCGCCGCCAGAGATCATCGGTCAGCAGCGCCTCCATCTGCACCGACAGGTAGCGCATCTTCGAAGCCAACTGCATCCCCTGTTTGCGCACAAAAGAAAAATCCTCGGCCAGTTCCGGACGGAAGAACAGCACCGCCTCCACGCCCATCAATCCGTTCTTCGTCCCTCCAAAGGAAAGCACATCCACTCCCAAATCGCGCGTTGCCTGCCGCAACGATAATGACGGTCCCTGCGCCGCCACGGCGTTCGCAATCCGTGCCCCGTCCATGTGCAGAAACATTTGTCGGTCGTGGGCAAACCGCGCCAGCGCCTCGACCTCTGCCGGCCTGTACACGGTCCCCATCTCGGTCGATTGCGTGATTGAAATTACCCGGGGCTGCACGTGATGCTGGTCCCCAATTCCGTGATACGCATGCGCCACCGTTTCCACCGTCAGCTTGCCACCGGGCGCTGGCAGAGGCACCAGTTTGCAGCCCGTAAACTTTTCCGGCGCGCCACATTCGTCCGTATAAATATGAGAGAGTTCCGGACACAGCACGGCGTGAAAAGGCCGCGTCAGCGCCTGCAAGCTCAGCACATTTGCCGCCGTCCCATTGAAAACGAAGAAGACCGCCACATCGGATCCGAAATGCTCGCGGAATTTTCCCACTGCCGATTCCATGTGCGGATCGTCTCCATACCCCACCACATGCCCTTCG
>PMMJ01000332.1 GCA_003162255.1 Acidobacteriaceae bacterium
GAGACAACGGACGGCATGGAGGTGATTGTAGCGAGAAATTATAGTTTCGTAAAATGTTCGCCCGACAGGATCAGAAGCCGCCATTTACCTGATAAAACGACCCGCCAGGATGACGGGCGCAAACTGCCCTCGGAGCGGCGATTTAGGGCTGGGCGTAGTAGCCGGTGCGCGTGCGAGCCGTGATTCCCTTCTTGTCGATCGTGACCTTGAGTGCGTGGTATTCGTTTGCCTTGTCCGCCTTGGCGGCGTTGAACGAGAGCACGTAAAAAGAATCGGCGTCCGCAGCGCAGTTTGCGATTTCGGTGGCGACGTCATTGCTCGGATTAAAGGCGCGCCCGCCACTCTGAACTGCGAGTACCTGCAAGCCCAGGTCCCCGGGCAGCGCGTGCGAGGGCAAGCTTACACCTTTCAAGAATTCTTCGTACAGCGCTATCCGAATTCCACCTGAACCCGCCAGTCTAAGCGGGTCAACGCTATAGACGGTGATGCCCGCTTGCCTAAGCCTGGTGGAAGCAGTCACGATCGTGTTGAAGAACTGCTGCACGTCTTTGGAAGAAAGTTGAACGTTCGGTCCCGCGAGCAGCGGCCACCCCGGACTAATCCAAATCATCAGTTTTCTGCCGGGTCGCGTTCCCTCGTACTCCACCAGTGAGGTAAAGGTCCGGAGCGAGATGTCAAAACGCTCTTGCGCGCCGTAGAAACCTTGAGCCCGGTTAATCGACCGCAGCCCGGTTTCGTATTGTTCGTAGAGCGCCGCGAGAGCATTTCCATCGCGAGAGGGACTACCCTGACTCTTTGCTTCAGTGTCGGTGAGCATGACGAGCGACACGGGCTGCGCGAGCTTGCCGCCGTTCCGCAAAAGAAACTTCTTGACTTCGTCCCGTTCGGCAGCGACGACCTGGAAGGGAGCGTTGACGGCGTCGACCACCAAGACGATTTCAACGGGCGGATCGGTAGTCGCGGCCGCTCCGGCATCGACAGCATTAAAGGAGAGAATGTCTTGCGGCTGTTTATCGTCCAGAACCGTGAAGTCTTGCTTTTGCAGCCCGCGAACGGGCGCTCCAGATTTGTCTGTCACCCGCACATCCAAGGTGATCTGCCTGTCCGTGTCGCCTGCCGCTGGAACTGACGGCGCGGCAGGCCGGGGTTGGAGCTGGGGAGGGGGAGCGTTTTGCCCCGATACCGCAAAGAGTGGCAGAAGCAGGACAACAACCAACCGAAAGAACCGACTCATGCTGACTCCCCTCGCGTTGGAATTCTCCGCCCCAACTTGCGGGAGGTAGAACATAGCGAAGTCTAGGCCCGTGTGCGTCAAGAAATCAATTGAGCGCCCCAAGCGCCGGCAGCAGTTGCCGCCGGCGCCAAAGGTCGGAGTCATTGCCCTGCACTCGGACTAGGCAGCTTTGCGTGGTCCTCCCTGGTCGGTCTTGTTTTTGACGGAGCTCTCTTCACGGTTAAAGGAAAGATTCTCGGCGCCCCTCGCCTCCAACGTTTTCCGTTTTCTCCATTTGCTGAGGAGAGGGAACAGTGTGCCGAGGACCAGTACCAGCACGACAAACGGAATCAAGAGCCATGAGGTCCAACTCCTGGCAGGCGCAGTGGGCGTAGTGTCGGCTGCAGCAGGTGTGCTGGCAGTCGCAGCGGGTGTAGCGGCGGCCGCAGTCGGTGTGACGACAGTCTCCGAGGGCGTGGCAGTCACATCGGGTGTAGTGGCGGCTGCAGCTGCAGCCCGTGTTGCTGACTGTCTCCGATGACGTGCCGCAGGTGCGCTGGCAGTCTCCGAAGGCATGATGACAGTTTCCGAGGGCGTGCTGACAGTCGCGGCGGGTGTGACGACAGTCTCCACAGGTGGAGTGGCGGCTGCGGCGGGTGTGACGACGACAGTCTCCGCAGGCGGAGCGGCGGCCACAGCGGGTGTGATGACGACAGTCTCTGCAGGTGGAGCGGCAGCCACAGCCGGTGTGACGACGACAGTCTCTGCAGGTGGAGCGGCAGCCACAGCCGGTGTGATGGCAGTCTCCGCAACGGTGCTGGTAGTGGCTGCGGGCGCGGCATCGGCCGCAGGCGGCGGCGTGCTGGCAGTTCCCGAAGGCGTGCTGACAACCGCAATGGGTGCAGCAGCGACCGCAGCGCAATGTTCGGAGATCATGTTCAGTTCGGTGACTGCAAAGTTGTCAGCAGCAGAATTGGCCCCACTTGCTTTGTGCCCGGTGAGGGTTACGTCGTGGCCCAGATGGGCCTTGAGGTCAACACTGCCGCTAGTGATCTTGAAGATCTGGCCTGTGTTGTCTTGCACAACTGTGTAGTTTCCATCCGAGCCACCCAGGCAACCCTTAATGTTGGTCTGGTCTGNNGAGAACTTGGAGCATCCAGGTGAAACCAGATAATCGTATTCAGTAACAATCTGGCTGTCTGTTCCAAACGGCTCACATTCAAAGAGAATTCGGCCAAGACGCTGATCGGATCTTTCCGAAAGACCAAGGGAAACGGAAGCAGGACGATCGAGGAATATACTTCACAGAGAAGCTAAGAGGTCCGTCATTTGCTGTTCGCGGGAACCGCTGGCTCGGCGAAAAGCGAACGACGAACAGCGAGACTCTAACGGCCACATCCCAGTGGCTTCACTTCACCCACCGGCTGCTTGCTTGGGGCGTGCTCGGGTTAGCAACCGGTGGGTGTTGTTCTCCCTACTCACCCTGTTGTTTTCAGGAGGAATGATTCTAAGAACCCCGCTCTGGCGAGAAAGTTTCGCCGAGTTGTCAGATTATTCCTCCCTTCGGTAACTCATTTCCCGCGAGCAAGTTATCCGCGCCTAATCGGGAATAGCCAGCGTCTTTGCCGCCATGAGTTCGGTGAAGCGCGGGTCTTTGCGCAGGGTGCTGAACTCACTGTCTTTGTAGACGTTTTTGATGTCCTTATAGCCCTCTTCCATCGCCCTCTTCAGATAGTGCAACGAACGGTCCGGCTCGCCAGACTTGGCGTAGATCTTGGCGAGAACATAATCGTAGTGGGCGCGTTCCTCGGGAGAGGGCAGTTGGGCCTGAACTCCGCCGCGCGAGGTTCGCTCAAAGATGTCCGGATCCAACTGGAGCGCAGTCGCATAGTCGGCGGACGCTCGTTCATACTGCTTCGTGGCAAAATAGGCGGCGCCCCGGTTGTTGAAGTAGGACGCATACTCATTACTAAGCGCGATCGCCTTGTCATACATCTTGATTGCCTTGCTGAAGTTGCCGCTTTGGTGAGTAGAGACTCCTAGTTCGTAGTAGACGACGCCGAGATTGCTATATGCGTCGGCATGCTTGTGATCAACTCGGATGGCGCGCTCCAGAGTCTTCTTGCTTTCATTAAGACGCCGCAGCTGAATCTGGCAGATCCCGATCTTATTCAGGAGCGCGGCGTTCCCGGGCGCGTGTTTCAGGGAGGCCTGGTAGTAGTCCACAGCATCGAGATAGTTCTTATCCTCGCGCAACTCGTCGCCACGTTTTTCGAGTTCCTCGGGCGTTGCCCCCGGAGCGGGCGGCTCGGCGCGGTGCCGCGGCGGAGGTCCGACTTCCAACTGTTCGGTATTCTGAGCCTGCAATGGGAGAACGACAAGCGCGGCGAAGAGAAGAGATACAGAGCTGATGCGAGCCCAGGAAAGCATATCCACCCCCGGACGAACACGATCGAACGTCAAACCTTCTTCAGACTACTGCGGCGGCGTGCCGCTGTCACTACTCTTAGACGGCGCCGGCGCGTTTTTGTCATTCTTGGAGGATCCGCCGTCCCCCTTGAACACGCTAACGATCTTGCCAAAGAAGCTTTTCTTCTTCTGTGCCTCTTCTTCGGATTGGACACCGGCGGCAGCCTGCGGGTTCCCGTTGACGGCCGGAGGCAGCTCTTTCTCGGAATTTCCGCCGAACATGCGGGAAAATGCCCCCCTCATACCGCCGCTCTGGTCGCAGGTATCGCGCGGCTCGGTGCCGGCCACGAAGGCCATCGTGTAATCGTCGGGACAGGTGGATGTCGCCAGGCGGTTAGTGATCTTGTCGAGCTGCACATCGATCACACCCTCGGGCTGGCTGAAGGGCTTCACGTCCGAATACTGTGGCAACGTGACCGCCTTCTTCATGAACTCGGCCCAAATGGGTGCGGCAGTCTGGGCGCCGCTCAGGCGAAGGTCGCTGTAATCGTCGTATCCCACCCAGACAATACACAGCAGATTGCTGGTGTATCCCGCAAACCAGCCGTCGTGTGAACTACCGGTCTTGCCGGCCGCCGGAGCCGTGAATCCGCGAGTTCGCACGTTGGTGTAGGCGGTGCCGAAATTCATCACTCCCTCCAGCATGCTGGTCATGACGAAGGCGATGCGCGGATCGAGCACCTGCTTCTTTTCGGCCCCGAAGTTGAGGATGATGTCGCCCTTGGAGTTGCGCACCGAATTTACGAACACGGGTGAGAGCCGCACGCCGCTGTTGGCAAAACTGGTGTAAGCGGCCGTCATATCGACGGGAGTAGCGTCGTAGGCGCCCAAGGCCATGGCTGGCGTGGCCTTCACCGAGGCGATTCCAGCCGACTTGGCCAACTCCGCCACTTTGTCATAGCCCACCTCTTCCGCCACTTTCACGGTCGCGTTGTTGAGCGAAAGCGCCAGCGCGTAGCGCAGCGTAACATCGCCGTGGTACTCCTCTTTATAGTTGCGCGGCTCATAGATCTGGTCGCCATAGGAGAACGTTGAAGGCGCATCGCTAACCAAAGAGGCCGGTGTGATCACGGTGGTCGAGCCGTCGATCGCCGTATTCATGGCGGCCGCGTAGACAAACGGTTTGAAAATGGAGCCCGTGGGGCGCTTGGCGAGCGCGTGATTCAGCTGACTGGTTCCATAGTTTCGTCCGCCCACCAGCGCTTTGATTTCGCCGGTGTGAGGATCCATGGCGATGAGCGCCACCTGCGCCTGCGGGCCGGGCGCGACCGTCGTTTCAAACTTGTTCTTCCCGACTTTGGTCTTGCGCGTCCGCATTTTCGTGACCTGATCGTCCACCAGCTTGATGCCGATTTCGACCGCTTGCGCGGCCGCCCGTTGCAGTCCCGGATCGAGCGTGGTGTAGATGCGATACTCCTGTTCGTTCACCTCGCGCTCGTTCAATCGGCTGACGATAGTGTCGCGAACCATATCCACGAAATACGGAGCATCGCTCGCCTCAACGTTGGGCGGAGCGAGTTTCAGCGGCGTGGCCTTGGCTTTATCGGCTTGCTCCCGCGTGATGACGCCGGTTTCAACCATCGACTCAATCACGACATTGCGGCGTTCGAGGGCGCGCTCGGGATGGCGATAGGGCGAAAGATAGCTGGGTGCCTGGATCAATCCGGCGAGCAGCGCGGCTTCCGGCAGCGTGATGTCTTTGAGGTCTTTGTTGAAATAGGAGCGTGAGCCTTCGGCCAGGCCCGAAATGGTGAAGGATCCGCGTTGTCCTAAATCGACGCGATTGGCGTAGAACTCGAAAATCTGCTGCTTGGAAAATTTCTGTTCCAGCTCCAACGCAATCAGCATTTCGACCAGCTTGCGCTTCAGGGTCTTCTCCGGACTCAGAAAGAATGCGCGCGAGAGCTGCATGGTGATGGTCGAGCCGCCCTGCTGATGGCGCTGGTGGGTGAGGTCGATCCAGGCAGCCTCCACCAGCCGCATGAAATTGACCCCGCCGTGCTGAAAGAAGCGCCGGTCCTCAATCGCCGTCACCGCTTCTACCACGACCTTGGGAATGTCGTCGTACTTCACCAGTTGACGCTTCGAGCGTTGCTCGGCGTCGAACAGCGAAGCCAGCAACTGGGGTTCGAGCTCATAGGCAGCCAGTTCTCCGGCAGCGCGGCTGTTGATGGAAGAAACCGCTCCGGCGGTGACCGCGATGGTGGCCGGTTCGGGGCTGTGATACGACTCAGGTCCGGGCAGAACTTCAATCGACCCGCCATGCAGGCGATAACTGCCCAGCGGAGATTCGTCTTCCTTTTCGGAATAGCCGGCGTGGCGCAGTTCCGCCGCAATTTCAGAGACGGTTAAGTTTGCCCCGACCTTCACCACCGGCGCAGCCGCGAAAATCTTAGCCGAAGTGGCGAACGCTGGACCGCGGAAACGCTGCTCGATGATGTGGTCGTACTTTACATACCAGTAGGCAAAAACGCCGATCACCACCAGCGCTACCGAAAGAAAAGCAAGCAGCGCAACGCGCACGATGGGATCGTGCGATATCATGCGGCCCTTACCGCGTCCGCCGCTTCCAGCCGCCGGAATTTTCAGCTTAATGGCCATGAACAGCGCTGTGCATCATGAACAAGAGCAATTCTCGGTCCGAAACCGCCTTTAGAGCAAGTCTTGGAGCCATGGTGCGTTGCTGCTTGATTCTAAATCAGAAGGCGGTGGCGACAACCATTTGGATGCGTGTCGAGGGATAGACGCCCTGTGGCATCGCAGACGCGGTGTGCCGCAACGAAAGTCGTGAGAGAAGCTGACGTGGGGAAAGCTGCCCTCGGCGGTCGAACGCAATGTCGCCCGAAGGTCCAGAGCACTCGGCGCATGGATCAAGCTTTGCCGTGGATCTTAGCCCACCACCAGCGCACGCCGACGAACAGGAACCGCCAGTCGTGGAAGAATTCAGGCGGCTTCCCCTCGAAGGCGTGGCCAATGAATTGGAAAACCCATCCGATGAGGAACAGGGCCAGCGCGTACAGCCACAGGCGGTGGAAGAAGATGCTGGCGATAAAAATCGGGCCCGAGAGAAGGATGGTCGGAATCCCCAGCGTGTGACAAACGCGGTTCACCGGATGCCGATGACTGGACCCGTATTGCGAGATCTACTGTTCGTCTCGGGTCATCGGGCGATCGGGCCATCGGGTCATCTAAAGTCAAGAGCTCTTGAACTTCGATGGCCCGATGACCCGATGGTTAGATCCACCCGATCAGCGTTAACGGCGGCCTCGGAAGCCTCCACGAGATCCTCCCCGGTTCCCTGCTACCGGACCGCGTGCTGCGAAGCCGTGTCCGCCCACCGGACCACGTCCCGCATAGCCATGTCCGACATAGCCGCGTCCCTCAAATCCGCGGGCGTAACCTCGTCCGGATCCGCGTCCATATGGATGTCCCCAACCGTGGTACCAGGGGCCTGCGCCGATGAAGACCCCGCCCGCGAACCAGTTCGGACCATAGTATCCATAGGGCGCGCAAGCATACGGATAGTCCTGGTAATAGCCGTAAGCGCAGACCG
>PMMJ01000512.1 GCA_003162255.1 Acidobacteriaceae bacterium
GGCAACCTCACCTCGGTGACCAACAGTGGCGTGAACATCAATGTGAAGGGCAAGCCCGTGAAACTGGAACGCAGTCGAGTGGCCCGGATTGTGTTGGGGAAACGCAAACCATCCGTCGGCATCCCCGCCACAACAGCAGGCAAGAGTTCGTCCCGTAGCAAGAAGTGATTCGAAGCCATATCCGAGGGTGGATCACCACGCCGGTCGGGTCCTTGGTCCCACCGGATACGACCTGGCTAGTGTCACCCCTCGTGGCGTATCTACGCTCGGAGACTTCGCCTGAGCGGCATGACTGCCTGGTTTGCCGTGGTCTGCGCTTGTACCCGGCCTGAGCTTGGGCCGTTTGAGGCGATGATATCAATCGATACCTTCGTCCAATAGATTCCTCTCCCCACTTCTGGCTTAATCGCACCAGTCCTCAACGAAACCGGTACCGCAATTGGACAACTTTGCAATCAAGGAGAACAGAATATGAGAATCACTCAACGGATTTCAGAAAGGAGTTTGCTATGACAAAGCTCACAGATGGGGTGGAGGCAACCGCGGTTCGTCCGTTTCATGTAAACGTTCCAGAGGCGGACCTTACCGAATTGCGCAGGCGCATCAACGCCACGAAGTGGCCGGAGCGGGAAACGGTCACGGATGCGACGCAAGGAGTACAACTCGCGACCACTCAGGCACTCGCGCGCTATTGGGCGACAGAGTATGACTGGCGCAAGATTGAGGCAAGAATGAACGCCCTGCCGCAGTTCATCACCGAGATCGACGGGCTGGACATTCACTTCATTCACGTCCGTTCAAAACACGAAAATGCATTGCCGCTCATCGTTACCCACGGATGGCCCGGCTCGATCATCGAACAGATGAAGATCATCGATCCGCTGACCAATCCCACGGCGCATGGCGGCAGCGCAACCGATGCGTTCCATTTGGTGATTCCGTCAATGCCGGGCTACGGATACTCAGGAAAACCGACCACCGCCGGGTGGGACGTTGATCACATCGCTCGTGCTTGGGTCGTGCTGATGAAGCGCCTCGGATATAAGAAGTTTGTGGCGCAAGGGGGCGATTGGGGTGCGCTCGTCACGGAGCACATGGGCGTGTTGGCGCCTCCGGAGTTGCTCGGCATTCACACTAACATGCCTGGCATCTTTCCAAACGATATTGACAAGGCGGCTTTTTCCGGGGCACCCGCGCCATCGGGTCTCTCAGCCGATGAGAAGGTCGCTTACGAACGTTTGCAGTTCGTCTATCAAAAGGGGATCGCCTACGGGTTCCAGATGGGGCTGCGACCGCAGACGTTGTACGGAATCGCGGACTCACCCGTCGGCTTGGCGGCTTATTTCCTTGATCACGACGCGCGCAGCTACGAGTTGATCGCACGCGTCTTTGCGGGAGGATCCGAAGGCCTGACGCGCGACGACATCCTCGACAACATCACGATCGCCTGGTTGACGAACACGGCGCTTTCTGGCGCTCGTCTCTATTGGGAGAATTGGGGCAAACTTGGGTATTTCAATGCCAAAGGCGTCTCCATCCCGGTTGCCGTGAGCGTCTTCCCTGACGAACTCTATCCNNCGCGCGGGCTTCCGATCACTGCGGTCAGACGCTGAGTCGGATGTGATCTTGGCCAAAGCCAGCTAACTAACTATTTGTAAGGCAGCGGGAGAGCTTCGATGGCGGAGGCTCTCCTGTTTTGACTCCGAGGAAGATACTAGCCGCTGCATAGGAGGAAAGAGCATGGCAAATCTGAAGGATACAAGCTTGAAAGGCACGTCTCTGCTATCGGTCGCGGCCATCGTGTTGTACGCAGTGACCGCTGTGGCGCAAAGCGCAACGGACAATTGTCGACCCGCCCAGGTTATCCCGCTCACCGGCAGTGAGCCCCCAGCGAAGATCGTCATCGATCCTCCGCTAGCCGGGCCGCTCGCCTCCCGGGGAGTGGCGATTATCCAATATTGTGCCGAGAACGTGCACATTGCGCCGGTGTTTGGCGCCAATGCTCAGGCGGTCTCGCCGCGCGTCGGACACGTTCATGTGAGACTCGACGATGCCTCATGGGTGTGGGCAGATGCGAGCGGTAACCCAATCATCCTGATGGGTCTTCCCCCCGGTCCGCACAAAGTGTTGATTGAACTGGAGGACGCGAACCACCACACCCTCGACAAAGGCACAGTCACATTTGTCATTCCAGAAAAGATTGCGGCCGAACAGCATCAGTGAAGCGTTGACAGAGCACGGTGAAGCGACTTCAAGGAGAGGGTTAAGTAAGCCATATTGGAAGGAGGACACCGTATGAGAGGGATCGCTTACTGGTTGAGTGCGGTTGTAGTGCTGACCGGCGTGGTCGTCTGCATGGCCCCCGCATCGGGACACGCCGATGGACAGGCTGCCCCGATCTTCGGAGTCACAATTCCCCCCGGATACCGCGACTGGAGGTTGATCTCCGTGGCCCACGAGGCAGGTGACCTCAACGATTTTCGCGCCATTCTGGGCAACGATGTAGCGATCAGGGCCTATCGGGAAGAAAAGCTGCCGTTCCCGGACGGCACAATTATTGTCCGGCTGGCCTGGAGTTACATCGCGTCGGAGGAAAACAACAAAGTGTTTGGCCGTGCCCAATCTTTCGTGGCCGGCGCCCCCATTAACGTTCAGTTGATGGTCAAGGACTCAAGAAGATACGCCGCGACGGGCGGCTGGGGGTTCGCTCAATTTAAAGACGGCAAACCTGCCGACGAGGCCGTACACAAAACCTGCTCTCCTTGCCACGAGTCTGCCAAAGCTCGGGACTTTGTCTTCACCCATTACTCACCCTGATACAGAGAATTGAAACCTATGCGGCACGCTTGGGCTGAGACGTGGCCACGCGGCTGTCGCTACTTTACCTCAATGACCGCCAGACCATCCGGAGCGAGATCGAGAGTCAAGTCGCCCGTCGTAAGCTCGCGGATTTCATCGGGTGGCAATTGCGCGCCTTGACGCAACGCCTTGAGCTGTTCCTCGGTCGGGTAGCGCGGTTGTCCCATCTTTTCGTACGCCGGATGCGCGTCTCCATGGTCGCGGTCAACGATGGAGATGTAGGCCCGCCGGCTTCCGCCCAGATGTTCGAAGCGCAGATGAATTGTCTTCCTCAGTCCGGTCTTTGACACGCCACTCTGATCTGGAGGAACCAGGTTCCACGCCGCGACGACCAGCGAACCGTCTTTCTGGCGCGTCGCCAGCACCGAGCCGGAGTCCACCGAAATTCGTTCGTCGCCCAGTCGGTGCAGCAGCTTGAATGCGTTGTAAGACGGTTTGGGAATATCGCCGGCGGCGATCAGGCCAAAACCGCCGTAGAACGGCTGTTTCACGACGCCTTGTTCTTCGAAAACATCGGAAAATGTCCAGTAGGACATTACATTCGCCAGGCCGTCGCATTGGCGGATGGTGTCAGCCAGCCACGGACCCATGTAGATCGAGTCGGTGATAGCAGGCTCGTTGGAGTAACTGGCGTTGTACTCGGTCCAGATCAACGGCAAATTCGGCATACTGGACGACTGGATCTGGTCGTGGACTTTCTTCACCGCGCGGCACACCATCTGGTCGCGAGGAATTTTCTCGTCGGTGCCAAAGACGTCTTGGGCGCGGTCGTTCCCGTAAACGTGAGTGGAAACAAAATCAACGGGAACCTTATTGTCGGCGCAGTGTCGAATGAAAACATCCGCCCACGCGGCTTGTGCGGTGGCGGGTCCACCGACGCGCAGGCGCGGGCTCACCTGCTTAATGGAGCGCGCGGTGTGATCGTAAAGCTCCCAGTAGGTTGCCTGTTTCGGTTCGCCCGCCCAAAAATCGATATTCGGTTCGTTCCAGACTTCGAAGTACCACTGTGAAACTTCGTCGATGCCGTAACGGTCCACAAGGTGCCTGGTGAACTGGGTGATGAGATCGTCCCACTTATTCCAGTCTTTGGGTGGGGAGACATTCTGCTTGTACCAAAAGGCGTGCAGGGCGTCCCTTGCCGCCAGCTTCTTAGGCATGAAGCTCACTTCGATCAACGGGCGCACACCGTTGGCCAGCAAGCCGTCATAGATCTGATCCGCGTAGGAAAAGTTGTACTGCGGATGCCCGTCGGCGTCCTCGTCGTAGATGCCAACTTCATCGTGGAAAATGGCGTGGAAGCGGACGTATTCGAAGCCGGTAATCTGCTTAACGTCGCGGAGGTCGCGGCGGTAGCTCTCGCGCAAAGACAGGATGGCGCGCCCGGAACCAAACATCTTCTCCCAGAAGTGGGGAAAAGGATGAGCGGGAGCGGAGGCATCGATCTGAATGATGTCGGAGCTGCGCGCCTCCGCAGGGGGCTGTGCGAGCAGCGCGGGTATGCCGATCGTGAGGACTACGACGGAGATCAAAAAAAGAGGAGCGATTCTGTGCTGGGCATCCATAAATTCGGTCTCGGCGCAAGGAGAAAGCGCCGTGCCGAGCTTACGCTCGCCGCACGGGCAAAGTAAAGGATACCGCTCGGCGATGGCGACGCACCTGGCCCAACTGGCGCGCTCCGAAGACAGCGCATCAGGCTGGAGGAAGCTAAGAGTTCTAACGAGCACGCTCCAGCAAGAGGCCGGCGCTGCCCAGTTCGCGACTTCGGGGCGGAGCGGTGGACCGGCGAATTACTAAATCGGTTTCCAGATAGTAGTCGACCCCTTTGCGGCGTTTCAGCTGCAGCATTTTGTCCAGCGCTTGAAATGCAATCGTGCCCAAACGCTCGCGTGGCACACGGATCGTGGTAAGAGGCGGGCGGGCCAGAAAAGCGAAGGAGATGTCGTCGATGCCGATGACCGAGACATCCTCGGGAATTCGCACTCCCGCCTCTTCCAGAGCGTTCATCGCTCCCATGGCAATCAGGTCGTTTCCACAAAAAATAACGGTCGGCAGCTCGGGCGCGGCGACGAGAGCGCGCACGGCGGAAGCGCCGGCATCCACGCGGTAGTTGCTGTTGACGACGGCGGAAAGAATGAGTTTGCGCTCGTTGAGTCCGGCGACCAGCGCCTGCTTGATGATCACGGCAGTGCGGTTGTCCTCGGGGCCGGCGATGACGGCAGCGTGGCGATGGCCGAGTTGCACAACATGCTCGATGGCCTGCGCGATTCCACGCTGGTAGTCGATGGAGATATTGCTGACCAGCCTTTCGGCGGGACCAAGGTTGCAGAAGACAACCCCAATTCCGGCCGCGGTCAATTCGGAGGTCCCACTCCTGTCGAGGGAGGCAGTCATGATCGCCACTCCGCGAACGTCGCCCTCGATCAGCTTTTGAATGACCGACACTCTCCGCTGCGAGTTGTACTCGGTGTTGCAGAGGAGGACGTCGAAACCGCGATCCCACGCTTCCGCCTGGAAACCGCGAATCAGCTCCGGGAAGTAAGGGTTAATGATCTCCGATATGACCAATCCGAACAGATCGCTGCGACCAGTGGCCAGACGGCGCGCATGAACATTTTTGTGATACTTCAACTGGCGCACGACTTCGAGGACGCGGCGCTCGGTTTCCGGCGCGATGGTGTGAGTGCGGTTGAGTACGCGCGAGACCGTCGCCTTGGAAACTCCGGCTCGCGTGGCCACTTCGCTCATGGTGTGGCTCATGGCAAGCGCCCCCTTCCAGACATTGGAACTCTCCCGGCCCGAGAAACCCAGAACGGCGGTGCTGCGAGTCGGTTGCCGAGCGGGCGTGCAATCGAGCCATTGGCGAAAACGATGAAAGCGGTTTCTGAAACCGATTACACGCATCTGAACCTACCACGGATTGGCGGCAAAGGAAACGGCCAGTCCACATTCCTAGCCGGAACAACTGGGGCTGCGAAAGAGGCGCGAAAAAATACTTGACAAAGCTGGGGCAGCGGCATAGAAGGAGTTGGAAACCGGTTACAGAAACCGGTTGCATCGCGAGGAAAACCATGACTCTGAGGCGCTTGCAAGCCCTTTTCTGCACTGCCATCTTCGTTGCCGTCCTCGGCTCAGGCTATACCACTTTCGCGAAGCGGCCACTTGCTCTCAACGGCTCCGCTCCAGGTGCTGCTGCCGCCAAACCCTTCCTCGGTCGCTGGGATCTGACCCTGAAGGCTCCCGACGGCGAGCATCCCTCATGGCTGGAGATTCGGGTGGAGGATGGAAAGCTGGCGGCGCAGATGGTCGGTCGCTGGGGGAATGCGCGCCCACTCCCCAAGGTTGAAATTTCCGACGGCCAAATCACTTTCGTTTCGCCTAAGGAAGAAGAAGATTCGCCCGCCGACTGGGTCTTTGCCGGGAAGGTGAACGAAAACACTCTCTCCGGATCTGTCACCGGACCAAAAGATGGTCCGTGGACATGGTCCGGCCGACCGGCGCCACTTCTCCAGAGAAAGACCACACCCGAGTGGGGGAAGCCGGTGTCACTGTTCAACGGGAAGGATTTGACTGGGTGGAAGATGAGCGACCCGAATGCCACGGCGGTTTGGACGGTCGAGAATGGGACGCTGATTAGCCCGGGACACGGGCCGGAGATCATCAACGAGAAGAAGTTCCAGGATTTCAAGCTTCACATCGAGTTCAATTGCTCGCCCAATTCAAACAGCGGCGTCTATCTGCGCGGCCGCTACGAAGTCCAGATCGAAGTCGATTCCATCCAAGAACCGCCGAGCCATCACACCGGCGGAGTCTATGGCTTCCTGGCGCCCTCACCAGAGTTGCCCCGCAAGACGGGAGAGTGGCAAACCTTCGATATCACTCTAATCGGACGAACCGTCACCGTCGTACAGAACGGGAAAACAATTATCGATCAGAAGGAAATCCCGGGAATCACAGGTGGAGCTCTGGACAGCCACGAAGAACTTCCTGGACCGATCTATCTCCAGGGCAGCGAGAACAGCCACGTCGCTTTTCGGAACATCGTGATCACTCCGGCAAAGTAGTAGGTGGCTACCGCTGACTTTCGAAGGTTGTGAATGACTCACTTTCTTCAAGACATACTCCGGCAACCGCAAGAGTTGGAGCGATCCATCAGCTACCTCTCCGGCGCGGGCCGAGATACCTTGCAGGCTGCGGCTGGCACGATCCAAAAAGCTCGCCATGTGTATTTGACCGGGATCGGCAGCAGTTGGCACGCGGCGTTCGGGGCGGGCGCAATCTTTTCCCGCGCCGGGCGACCCGTATATATGCAAGACGCGGGGGAACTGGTGCAGTTCGCCGCTTTTCCGGCTGGTTCGGTCATCATCGCAATCTCCCGCAGCGGCCGTAGCGTGGAAATAGTGAACTTGCTGGCCAAAGCCCGCGACAGCGAGGCCACCGTCATCGGCATTACGAGTTCAGCCGACGGCGTGCTCGCGCAGGAAGCGCAGCTCTCAATCCTGGTTCCAACTCTGCGGGATCACGCGATCTCGGTGAACACCTATTCCACTCTGGCCCTGGCGGCGGCAGCGCTTGCATCGGCGGCGGTCGATGCGTTTGACGACAAGCTCGCAGCCTCGCTGAGCAGTTCAGTCGCCGAGACCAAACGCAAAATTCCGAGTTGGCAGGAGCAGATTGGCGGCAATAGCTGGTTTGCGCCCGGCAAGCTTGTCCATTTTCTGGCCCGCGGCGGCAGCTTGGGGAGTTGTTACGAGGCCACGCTTTTGTGGGAGGAAGGCGCAAAGTCCGAGGCCGCAGCGTTGGGGACAGGTTCCTTCAAACACGGCCCACAAGAGATGGTCGTCCAGGGATCTCGCTTCGCCATGTGGGTCGACGGGCAACGCAGTCGCGATCAAGATTTGTCGATGGCTCGCGACCTCAGATATCTGGGAGCCTCGGTCGTCCTGATCGGCCAGGAGCTTCTACCGGATGCGGGCGATCTGGTGTTTCAGCTTCCGCATGTGCCCGCAGAATGGCAGTTCGTGATTGACATCCTGCCTGCACAACTGGCAGCGGAACATCTGGCGCGGCTTGCAGGAGTAGATTGTGATTCGTTCCGCATTTGCTCGTACATCGTCGAGGACGAGTACGGGCTGATCGGAGCGGAGGTAGCTCGAAAGAATGTGGAGTAACAGCAATTTCCGCGGGCAACACTCGGCGCACAAAATAGGAATCAGTAGGCGTTTTTAAAAACTATGCTGTCCCAGGAGGTTTTATGAAGAACAGTTCTTTTTCACGCCGTCAGTTTCTTGGAGTCACCGCTGCCGCGGCTGGCGCTTCACTGGCAGCGAAAACGATCTTCCTCGCTCCCGAGCCCCTTTTTGCCTCGACTCTTTCCGCGTCGCCGAGCGATCGTCTTCGTTTCGGAATCGTCGGGATTGGCATGCAAGGCAATTGGCTGCTGAGCAGCGCCATCGAGTTGCCGGGCGTGGAGTGTGTGAAGGCCTGCGATCTATACGACGGACGCCACACGCTGGCCCGGGAGATCACCAACAAACCGGGCTTGCCGGTGACTCGCCGTTACCAGGAACTCCTCGCCGACAAGGACATTGATTGCATCATCGCGGCGGTTCCCGATCACTGGCACAAGCAGATCGTGGTAGATGCGGTTTCGGCCGGCAAGGACATCTACTGCGAGAAACCCATGTCGCATACGGCCGCCGAGGGCGTGGAGATGGTGGATGCGCAAAAGCGCACCGGCCGCATCATTCAGATTGGGTCGCAACGCGTGAGTTCCCTGATCTGCAAAAAGGCAAAGGAGATTGTCGATCGGGGGATGCTTGGCGATCTCATGCTGGTGGAAGGCTGGCTCGGCCGTAACGATCCGACGGGAGCATGGGAGTATCCGCCGCCGTCCGATCTTTCGCCACAGAACCTCGACTGGGATACGTGGCAGGGGACGGTGCCGAAGCGGCCGTTTAATCCTGAAATCTTTGCGCGTTGGCGGTGCTGGAAAGAATATGGCACGGGCGTGGCCGGTGATCTGCTGGTACACCTGGTCAGCGGCATGATGTTTGTCCTCGGCTGGAACGAGGCTCCCAAGCGGGTGATGGCGGTGGGAGGAATTCTGCGCTGGAAAGATGGACGCAACATGCCGGACGTTCAGGCCGCCGTGTTTCAATACGGCGACATCCCCGTTTACATGCGGCTGAACCTGGGTACCGACATGCCGGAGACTTATCGTTTCCAGGGATCGAAGGGCATACTGGAAATGACCGAGTTCGGACTGAGCTTCACTCCGCAAAGCGGCAAGGATTCGGCACCCAGTTATTACGACTCCAGTTTTCCGCACGCCATGCGCGAGGAGTACGAGAAGAAATGGCACGAGGAGAACGATCCCAAACTCGGGCAGGAGCCGATGCCGGAAACAGTTTCGTTCAAGGGGCCGGATTACGACGACGTGAAGCCACATCTGTGGAACTTCTTTGAGGCTGTGCGCTCGCGCAAGCCTGTCGTCGAGGACGCCGTGTTCAGCCATCACGCGGCCTTGGCTTGCCACATGGCCAACGAATCGTATTTCCGTCAACAGACCGTGCATTGGGATGAGGCAAGCAAGACCATTAAGGGTTGACCGCGAGCCGAGGGGACGGCGTCGGGCGCATGGAGCGCTCGGCGCCGGCTGTTTCGGCGTCTCCTTTTTTGTGCGTCTTTGTTCCCTGGGGGAAATGCCATGCTGCGTCGCGTTGGGATTCCTGCTGTTCTGGGGTTGGTTCTATTTCTTGTTCATTTTGCCGCGGCACAAGATACCGCATCTCTCACCGGGACGGTGCGGGACGCGACTGGAGCAGTCCTGCCCAAAGCGAGCGTCGTGATTAAGAATGTCGCTCAGGGAACGACGCGCAACCTTGTGACCAACTCCGACGGCGAATACCTGGCTGCGGCCCTGGCTCCGGGACAATACAACATCACGGTTACCGTCCCTGGATTCCGCAGATATCAAGCCGAAGGTGTCACCCTCCGTGTGGCCCAGGATGCCCGCATCGATATTGCCCTGCAAGTGGGCAACGTCCAGGAAGAAGTGACCGTGAAGGGCGAAGGCTTGGCCCAGGTAAATACACAGTCCTCCGAGATGGGCGGAACGATTACTGGAAAAGAGATAACTCAGCTCCAGTTGAATGGGCGGAACTTTACCCAACTGGTAACGCTTGTGCCCGGTGTGAGCAATCAAACGGGACAGGATGAAGGGGTGGTGGGAGCGCAGGGAAACGTCAACTACAGCATCAACGGTGGCCGGGTTGAAAACAACAACTGGGAGATCGATGGCGGCGACACCATGGATAACGGCAGTAACGAGACCTTGAATGTCTACCCCAGTATCGATTCGCTTGCCGAAGTGCGCGTGCTGACTTCCAACTACGGGGCACAGTACGGCCGCAACGCCTCGGGCACGATCGAAGCCGAGACCAAGTCAGGCACTAACCGTTTTCACGGCGACGCCTACGAGTTCTTCCGCAACGAATGGCTCAATGCGCAAAACTACTTCACCGCCCCCGGGGCTCCTAAGCCGAAATATAGAAAAAATGATTTTGGCTATACTCTGGGAGGCCCGGTCTGGAAGAACCATACTTTCTTTTTCTGGTCGCAGGAATGGCGTCGCGAAAACGTCCCTACGAATTTTTATAACTTCGTTCCTTCCCTGGCGAATCGCCAGGGTGATTTCAGCGACGTTTGCAGCGTCCCCAATCCCACTGACTGCCCCGTTGACCAGAACGGAAACGAATTTCCCAACGATCAATTGCCCTTCATCGATCCCAATGGGCAAGCCTTCCTGGGCATGATACCCGAGCCGACGACGGGCTCCGGCGCCGATTCGCTCTTCCTTGCTTCCGCTCCCCAGCCCATGCATTGGCGGGAAGAGTTGCTGCGTGTCGATCACGATTTCAATCCCAAGCTGCGAGCCACCTTCCGCTACATCCACGATTCCTGGGACATCGTGAACTCCACCGTCACCTGGGCGGGCGAGAGTTTTCCAACCATTGGCACGCACTTTATTGGGCCAGGCGTAAGTGTGGTTGCCAAACTGACAGCGACAGTCTCCCCCACGCTGCTCAACGAATTCGTGTCCAGTTATACGACAGACCACATCCAGCAGATCAATACCAATCCTCAAGTGTGGCAGCGTCCCAGCACCTTCACCATGCCTGGATTGTTTCCCGACAATAACGGCGAGTTACCCGACATATGCGTATCCACCTCTGGGGCTTATGGCAACGGCTTCTGCGAGGGGCCGTCCGCCTTCCCGTGGAATAACTCGAATCCGACTTATACCGTGCGTGATAATGTCACCAAGAGCTGGGGCAAACACAATCTGCAGTTTGGCGGCTACTATGTCACGGCTCAGAAGAATGAGAGAGCGTATACCGATGTCGAAGGGGATATGAGTTTCGACAGCACTTCTCCAGTTTCGACAGGGAACGCTTTTGCCGATCTGCTGATGGGGAACGTCGCATCCTATTCCCAGGACAGCGCCGAGCCCAAGTATCACATCCACTATCGCATGTTCGAACCCTTTATTCAGGATGACTATCATATTTCGAAAAATCTGACCTTGAATCTAGGACTGCGCCTCAGCTTCTTCGGCACTTTCTACGAGCAGGCACACCAGGTCTACAACTGGGAGCCCTCCGCGTTCGACCCCACCCAGATTCCCAAGATTGATCTGACTGGCAGCAAAACTGGGCAGGAGGGAGCGCTCATCGCCGGAACGGGGAATCCATTCAACGGTATGGTGCAGTGTGGTGCGCCCGGTATACCCCGGGGCTGTGAATTGGGGAAGGTTTTCAACCCCGCTCCTCGACTCGGGGTTGCCTGGGATCCTTTTGGCAAAGGGACAACCGCCATTCGCGCGGGTTATGGAATTTTCTTCGACCATACCAACGGCGAGGAAGCGAATGCCGAAAACCTGGAGGGAACTCCACCGCTGGTGCAAGAGCCAACTCAGTTCAATGTCGTTGGTTACAACAATGTCGGCGGATTAGGATTGCTTTTCCCCTTGTCTGCCATCTCGATCCCCACTCAGGTGATCTGGCCCTATGTGCAGCAGTGGCACGTGGATATTCAGCGTGATCTACTCAAGAACACCGTTGCCACAATTTCCTATGTGGGCAGCAAGGGAACCCACCTGACTTTGATCCACGAACTCAACCAGTTGGTTCCAGTCCCGGCTTCGGAGAATCCCTTCCAGCCAGGCCAGCCCATCACCGACGACATTTGTGGCACACAATACGGCACCGTCAAGGCGCCAATTTTCAAAATCAATAAGCACGTAGTGACAGGCCAGCCGGCGATTAACCTGGCAGTCGCTTGCGGCAACGATCCAAACCCGTATCGACCCTATTATGGCCTCGGTTCCACGGAAGGGGTATCGCCCGAAGCCAACTCGAATTACAACGCATTGCAGTTCTCCCTGCGCAGGACCAGTGGGCCGCTGACCTTGGACGTGGCTTACACTTTTAGTCACTCGCTGGATAACTCTTCCGACAAGTTTGACAGTAACTTCGTCAATTCCTATAACGTAAAAGGGAGTTATGCCAGCTCTAACTTCGATCAACGACATGTCTTGACGGTAGCCTGGGTCTACGATCTACCTTTCTTCCGCACCGCAGGTCTGGCTCACAGCCTTTTGGGCGGATGGCAGTATGCCGGCATCATGACCGCGCAAAGCGGCGAACCTTTTTCGGTGCTCAATGGTGTGTATGGCGACAGCGCCGGCGTTGCCAATGGCGTGGGAACCGGATCGTACGCCGACATAGTCGGTGACCCTCATAACGTGGCTCCCCACCAATTTTCTCCCGACCCCGCCATCAAGGGGCCGTTGCTCTTCAATCCCAATGCCTATGTGCAGACCCAAGGCTTGACCTTTGGCGACTCCGGGCGCAATAGTCTCAACATACCTTTTCGCACAGACTTCGACATGTCGGTTTACAAGGTCTTTAAACCTATGGAGAAGTTGGATACGCAATTCCGCCTTGAAGGGTTCAATGTCTTCAACCATACGCAATGGTCGGGGGTGAACAACTCTATAGGCTCGGACTATTTCCTCTTCCCGAACGGCGCCCACACGGCGCGAGTCCTGCAGCTCGGCTTGAAGCTGATATTTTGACAGCGTTTTGTTCGGATGGGAGGGAATCTACGTGACGCGCAGGTAAGTCGAATACCGCTCGTCTCCAATATCGGTGAACGGCAGCATCTTGATTGGTGCGCCGGGAGTGTTTACTTGCCAGCTGCGCTGGTCGATCCTCTTGGCTGCCAGCAAGTCCGCACGGGTCAGCACGGGCTGATGGTCAGTAATCGCAAACAGCACGAGCGGCCCGAATACTAACGCAACGGTCCGCGGATGCTGTGGGTCGACGGGCTCGAGCCGCATTGTCATTGGCAAATCCAGTTCGACGCGGTCGCCCGTACTCCATTGGCGATGAATCGCCGCGAAACTTCCGGCAATTGCGGGTGTCTGCACGCGGCGGCCGTTTACCGAAATCGAGGCCCCGTTTGTCCACGCTGGAATCCGGAAACTCAAAGTGAAATCGCTGGCTTTCGATGTCTTCACATCAAATTGCACCAGGCTGTCAAACGGATACCGGCTTGCTTGCGTCAGCGCGACCTCAGCTCCGTCTTCGGTCCATCGCAGTGTGGAAGGGATATACAAATTCACCCATACGCCTTGCGGATCGCGGAAGTAAGTGTTGATGCGATAGTCGGCTGCGACCTGCGACAACGTGCCCGAACAGCAAGCCCAGTGCTGCGTGTCCCGGTAGACTTTATGCCCCTGGAAATTGTAATCGGAATAATAAAAAGTTCTTCCGTCGGCCATGAGCGGCTTTGCTCCCAACACCGTGTTGTACATGACCCGCTCCATACTGTCTCCGTAGCGGGAGTCGCGGGTCACGCGCAGCAGGTAGCGCGTCAGCTNNGAGCCACAGGGAGTTTCAAAACTGCTATGGCTTTCGGTCAGGCTGGCGTTCACGTCTGGACTGTCAGGAGCGCGCAGCGTCTCATCGGGCCCCCAGCCCCCAGTGGCAAAGCTCTGCTTCGAGAGCATCGCAAAAGCATTTTGCGCGGCGCGCAGATGTTTCTCACTGCCTAGAGTCAGATACGCCTGCATCGCTGAGCTCAACGAATTTACGTAGCTGTAGGCATGTCTGCCGGCGAGCACGTTGCGGCCCTCAGCCAGCGGATTGTAATATTCATCGTCGAGATACTGCAGGCCCAGCTCACGATACCGGTCTCCGGCGCCACGCTGATAGGCGAGAAAGAGATTCTCTGAGATTGTGTAGGACTCGTCCCAAGTCCAACTCTGGTCTTTATTTGGACGCCAATTCTTTCCATGCTCTACAGCATGCTTCGGAAAATGAGGCAGCGCAGTATTGGTGGTGCGTTCGAGAATCGAGAAAGCATCGGGATCGCCGGCGTACCGGTGCGAATCGATCAACCCACAGACCAGCTTGTCGTAGCAATACGTGGGGAAGCGATTCTTCTCGTAGTAATCGCCTGACATCGTCTGCGCATACAAGCGGTTCAAGCGCAGCACTTTGTCCCGCGTAGGTTGGTCCCGCCGGATGGCATATATGCGCGCCAGCGCTGAGACCCATTGTCCAAAAGTACAGCTGGGAGCGAAACCGTCTTCATCTTTGCCCCACTTGTAATCGGGATTGTAATGGTACCAGCCACCCAGATCGTCGCCGGGGGCCGGTTGGCCGCTCATCTGGCGGAACGGTTTCAGCAGGCTGTCGTCGCTCAACCCCATGAGTACGGAGTGAGTCTGTTCAAGTTGCTTTTCATGAGGATCACTCGTCAGCACCACATCGCCATAATCAAATTGCTCAAGCGGCTGCGGGGCCAGGGCCGCGAGCGTCCCTGGGAGCCAACGGCCAGGAATCGCAATCCCCGCCGTCACCAGCGAAGCCGACTGCATGAATTTCCTGCGCGAAACTCCAGGTGAAGAGAACATAAGCGTATGGTGTCGGTGGCTGGCATCCTGACCCAGGCCGCTTTTTGTCGTTATATCAAGCTCCACATTTTAGGGCGCTGGTTGTCGTCCGGTGAATTCCGAGCAGCAAGGTTTTTCAACCGGCTTGAATTCCATGAACTCGACTCGGGTATCGTCGGGATCGTAGAGATTCAGCTGCCATTTGCCGTCGCGTCCGATTTTCGGTTCTTCGGCCGGCTTCCAGCCGTTCTTGATAAGTTGCTCCTTGGCCGCATGAATGTCACTGACGCCAAGAGAAATGTGATTCATGACACCGATGATGCGGTGGCTGGCGTCGGGCGGGATATTGAGCATGTATTCGAGCCAGTCGGTACCGTCGGGCACTTGCATGGCGACCCAACTGGTTTCACTGTCCGTCATGCCACCCTGCCAGTAAAGGTGAAAGCCGAGGATATCTTTGTAAAAGCGGTCTTCCGCTTGACGATCGCGGACGATGATGCCCGCATGAATCAAGCTCGCGCTGGGCTGGCCGGGAACCTTGCCATACGCGTGGGATGCCGGCAGTTGCACGAAGGAGATGACATGGCCTTCGGGGTCCTTAAGGTCGAAGTGCTGAACGTGATTGGCATCTGCGGAAACGGGATCGGGCGCGAGGCCCTTGGAGACCAGATACCTCCGCAATTGTGCGATGTCCGCGGTGGCCAACGCAATCTTTGCGACCAGGTTCGATGGCGCTGGAGATGGTGCAGCGACGAGTTGGACTTGTTGATGGTCGTTGACCACATGACAAGCGGCCACTTCCGTACTGCATCCGGATGCGGCGGGTGCAAGACGCAGCGTATTCTGATAGAAGTCCCGAGCGTTCGCAACATTGGTGACGACAATTTCGACGCTCGCAATTCCCGTGATCGCCGGCCGCGTGACCTGTTGCTGCGCGCCTGCAACGGCGATTACAAACAAGGACAAAACTGAAGCAATGAAGACTCGAGAAAAATGGCTCACGATTACACCTCAGGAAACACGCGCAATTCTAGCACGCGAATTTCCTGGAACGTTAACCACCCCTCCGGCTGCAGGTTTGTCGAATTGTCGGAACCGCTCCGGGAAGGAGAAAAAAGAGGAGAGAAACCATGACGAGAGCCTCGCTGCCACCTTTTGGATCGCTCTCTTGAGCGCCGCCATCTTGAGCACAATCCTTCTCCCGGTCCTCGCGACTGCGGCCGAGAGATCGATACCCGTACTGTTGGTTGATGGACAAAGCGGCGGCCCATATCACGCTTGGAAACTGACTACGCCTGCACTGAAAAAGGAACTGGAGGACACGGGACTGTTTCAAGTCACTGTCGCAACCTCCCCTGAGTTTGGCGGCGACTTCAGCCACTTTAAGCCGAAGTTCAGCGAGTACAAAGCGATCGTGTGGAACTATGACGCTCCCAACTGGCCTGCGGATCTGCGCCTGCAACTGGAGGAATATGTCAGGGATGGCGGGGGGCTGGTCATCGTTCATGCTGCCGACAACGCGTTTCCCGATTGGCCGGCCTACAACCAGATGATCGGGATCGGAGGCTGGAGGAATCGATCCGAAAAGTCCGGCCCCCTTTGGTATTTCAAGGACGGCAAGCTGGTGTCCGACACGTCTGCCGGATCCGCAGGTTCCCATGGGGCTCGCATTCCTTTCCTGGTCGTGAGCCGCGATCCCGAACATCCGATCATGAAAGGACTGCCGGCTGCCTGGATGCACGCCGCCGACGAACTCTATGCCACTCTTCGTGGACCCGGCGAGAATATGACCGTGCTGGCAACGGCCCGCTCGGACTCGGAGAACAAGGGCACCGGTCGCGACGAGCCGATGCTCATGGTTCTGCGTTATGGAAAGGGAAGAGTTTTCCATACGACGATGGGACACGATGTGGCGGCGCTAAGTTGTGTTGGATTCATGACCACGTATCAACGAGGGACAGAATGGGCCGCCACGGGCAGGGTAACGCAGAAAGTGCCGGCCACTTTTCCAACCGCGAACACGGTTAGTTTTCGCGTGGATATCGCTGGGATGGATCCGGCCGTCCCTGCATTAGAGCATTTCTCGCATTAGCACGTACAATCGCGGCGACTGACGGGGCTGCATCAGTGTTTTGAGCCCGCATAGATGTCGAGCAGTGTGCGTGCGGCTCGAAAAGATGTAGTTCGTCCTTCCAGCACGTCTTGCTCAATCGCCTCCAGGCGCTTCCGAATGGCGGGATGAGACTCGAATTGTTGCATTAATCCCTGCTGGATAATCTCGTGCATCCATTTCCGTGTCTGGTTGCGCCGAGCCTGGCCGAACCAGCCGTTGGCTTTGGTTACCACCGTGTGTTCCAGGACGCAGTTCCAAAGTTCGGAGATGCCCATGCCCGTCTGCGCCGAACAAGTAAGGGCGCGCGGCGTCCAGCCGGAGAGGGAAACTGGGAAATAGTGCAATGCGGTCTGCGCCTCGATCCGCGCTCTTTCCGCAGCGGCGCGATTGGCACCGTCAGCTTTGTTAATCACTACGACCTCCGCCAACTCCATGACCCCGCGCTTCATACCTTGCAGTTCGTCGCCGGCTCCGGTCAGCATGATGAGCAGGAAGAAGTCGACCATGTCGTAAACCGCGGTTTCGGACTGTCCGACCCCGACCGTTTCGACGATGATGTTCTGGTATCCCGCCGCTTCACACAGCAGCATCGCCTCGCGCGTGTGCTGCGCCACTCCTCCGAGAGATCCGCGCGAGGGAGAAGGCCGGACAAACGCCAGGTCGCTGGTGGCGAGAGATTTCATGCGGGTTTTGTCGCCAAGAATGCTTCCGCCCGAAAGCTGGCTGCTGGGATCGATCGCGAGCACCGCGACCTTTTGCCCATGGTCGCGAATCAAAGATGTGCCGAGCACTTCGATCAAACTGCTCTTGCCCGCGCCAGGAACGCCCGTGATGCCGACGCGAATGGAATTGCCACTGTGGGGAAGGCAGTCTTCGAGGATGCGCTCAGCCAACTCGCGGTCAGCCGCGCGCGAGCTTTCGATCAGAGTGATGGCCTGCGCCAGAATGGTGCGCTGACCTTTGAGGATGCCATCGACGTACTGCTGGTGGGAAAGAGAGCGGCGGCGCTTCGCAACGCGCGCCAGCAATTCCTGCGGCGGCTCCGTTGCCGCGCGCCCGGGGCGAACCCGCAGCGCACTCTCTTTAGGGTCGGTCAATCAGGAACGGCCTCCAACCAGATTGCCGCTCAGAATCTCCAAAATCTTTTGCGCCGCCACCGGAATTACCGTCCCCGGCCCGAAGATGCCAACCGCCCCGGCCTGGTACAGGAATTCGTAGTCCTGCGGAGGAATGACGCCCCCTACGACCACTAGAATGTCATCCCGTCCGAGCTTCTTCAACTCGTCGATCAACTGAGGAACCAGAGTCTTGTGGCCGGCGGCCAGCGAGGACACACCGACGACATGGACGTCGTTCTCGACCGCATGCCGCGCGACCTCGCGCGGAGTCTGGAATAGCGGGCCGATATCAACGTCGAAACCGACATCCGCGAAGGCGGTGGCGATGACTTTCGAGCCGCGGTCGTGGCCGTCCTGTCCCATCTTCGCGACTAAGATGCGAGGCCGGCGACCTTCCGCTTTCTCAAAATCCACGACCATTTGCTGCGCTTTCTTGAACTCTTCGGCGTTACCGCTCTCGGCGGAGTAAACGCCCGCGATGGCGCGCGTGGTGGCCTGATAGCGGCCCCAGACCTTTTCGAGAGCCGCGGAAATCTCGCCCAAGGTCGCACGCTTGCGTGCGGCATCCACCGCGCACTCCAGCAGATTGCCCTTGCCGGTGGCCGCACATTGCTCCAGTTGTTCGAGCGATTGTCGCACAGCGCCATTGTCGCGTTCGCGCTTCAACTGGTCCAGCCGTTTCAATTGCGATTCGCGAACCGCGGCATTGTCGATATCGAGCACTGGGATCAGCGGTTCCTCCGGCGAAGGATAAGCGTTCACGCCCACGATGATGTCCCGGCCCGAGTCGATGCGGGCCTGCTTGCGCGCCGCCGCCTCTTCGATGCGCATCTTGGGAACGCCGGTTTCAATCGCCTTGGCCATGCCGCCGAGTTCTTCGACCTCTTCAATCAGCGTCCAGGCCGCATGCATCAGTTCGTGCGTGAGCCGCTCGACATAGTAAGAGCCAGCCCACGGATCCACGATGCGCGTGATGTTGGTTTCTCCCTGCAAATAAATTTGGGTATTGCGCGCGATGCGGGCGGAAAAATCGGTGGGCAGCGCCAACGCTTCATCCAGCGCATTGGTGTGCAGAGACTGCGTGTGTCCGAAAGCCGCAGCCAGTGCCTCGACGCACGTGCGCACGACGTTGTCGTATGGATCCTGCGCCGTGAGGCTCCAGCCCGAAGTCTGCGAGTGCGTCCGCAAGGCCAGCGATTTCGGATTTTTCGGGTTGAAGGTCTTGACCAGCTTCGCCCATAACATGCGCGCCGCGCGCATCTTGGCAATCTCCATGAAGTGGTTCATGCCTATGCCCCAGAAAAAAGAGATGCGGGGCGCAAACTCGTCCACGTCGAGTCCCGCCTTCACTCCCGTGCGCAGATACTCCAGCCCGTCGGCCAGCGTATATGCCAGCTCAATATCCGCCGTGGCTCCGGCTTCCTGCATGTGGTATCCGCTTACGCTGATGCAGTTGAACTTCGGCATTTTGGCCGCGCAGTAGCGGAAGATATCCGCAATGATGCGCATCGAGGGCAGCGGCGGATAGATATAGGTGTTGCGCACCATGAA
>PMMJ01000281.1 GCA_003162255.1 Acidobacteriaceae bacterium
CAGTGTTGTTCCCAACGGTGGAAGGAACGAAAGGTCGCAAGGTAAAACCACTGTGCTCCGGCAGCGCTTTCTTGGGAAGACGATGGTAGGGGCTCGCGACGGAATCGGAACGAAACTGTCACTGGTCCGCGGAGGTTTGCGAGATGAAGTCCCTACTCCGCGATCCTGGCGTACCTCGTTCTTGCCTCTTCCAGCATCGACAGCACCGACTCCCTCTCCGCATCGGTATTCCAGGAAGTATCACTTCGCGCCGCCGCAATCAGCCGGTCAACCCACGCCACAAAATAAGCCGCGTCCTCCGCACTGCGTGCCGGTGCGCCCGCCACGCTTACATACACCGGGCTCGTCGTCGCATAAGGATACAAGTCAAGAATCGGATACTCCGCTTGATCGCTGAAAGCGCGCAGTATGCACCACCCGCTAGCTTCAAGCGAGATCGAACCGTCAACGCGCGCGGACTTGCGGTCGTGATCAAGAGCAAGCTCCCGAGCCACCTTCCCGTTACAGACAATCTGAAGATGATCAACCGGAACGATCGAAGCAAGCTTGGCAGAAAACGGCACCTCCTGTTTCTTGTCGTTGTTTCCCGCAAGCTGCACTTCGCCGCCAATCCCTTGCCCGCCCAGCGAGAACCGCAGCAGCGGCCCATTCGTCGCAAACGNNTAACCCGATTCAACCCCACCGGCCCGCGCAACGACGCGTAGTTCCCCATGAAGTCCGTTCCCGCGGCCGTGGGCAACCGAAAGCCGCAATTCAGCAGCTTGTACCAAACCTCAGCCGTCGACTTATGATCGGAAAAACCAAGCACTTCGATGTAATCCACTTTGCCGAGCGCCACATCCGCGGGTAACTCGGCAGTAAGAGAAGCGTCCTTCGCCGGATCGGGGAAGCTGTCAAACGGATGCACATATCCGACCAGCGCGCCCTGTTCATGCGCCATGTCGGCAACGTTCGCGTTTGCCGGATAAAGGCTGGCCGCCGCTGTATTGGGATACGCCGCATATCCCGGAAGAATGAAGTTCTTAGTCAGGTTCAACAATCCCAGATGTCCCCAGTAACTTGTGTGAAACTCTTGCCCGTGCAGCAGCAAGTGATCCGCAGTCGAAGCCGAGTCGAGTTGCGGCGAGAAATAAGCCATGTCAGGAATGCGCTGCTCTTTGTTGACTACCAGATCTTCCACGATCGCCAAATTCTCAGCCGCCGCCTGCTCCACCAGATGCGCCGGCGTATTCCGATATGTCCCCGCGTAGTTCATGTGAGTGTGAACATCGCCGCTGACCCACTGTGTTGTGCCCGCTACCCCGTTTTCGATTCGGTGCATGCTGGCAAACAACGATGAGGCGCTATTGGACTTGATTTGAACCTTCGTATGCTTGAAGGGATACTCAAACCCGTGCATGATACCCACTTCAATACTTCCTCCGACTGGGACCATCATCTGGGATACGCCCGCGGTGTCGAAGTAGTGCGCTTCAAACGGCCGCTCCGCTCGATCGAAACTGTCATCGGCGTATATCCAGGCGTCATCGGGCGCGTAAGCCCGCCCATCCGATCCAGTCACGAAAACTCGCGCGGCAAGAGGCTCGTTGGCTCTGTCCATCACCTTCAGAGTGAAGCGGGCCATGGGTTGTTTGTATTTCCGCTCGCGCGCCACCACCTCCGTCTGCTCTCCGCCCGGAATCGTCTGCACCCAAAGCGAAGTATTTCCATTTCGATTGGAGATAAACGCAATCTTCGACCCATCCGGCGACCACCGCGGATTTACATTGTCGAACGCGCCATATGAAATCGGAAACGCATCTCCAGCCGCCGCCGGCATGACCCAAAGTTGATGCCACGCCTGCCCCAGATACGACGCGTACACCATGCGCTTCCCATCCGGCGAAAAGTCCGGACGAGCCTTCCAGTTCGTCTCCTCATAATGGATCTCACGCGCCTCGGCCCCCGGCTCCGCCTTGATCTTCCAGAATCCGCCGGTGCCGTGAATGTGCCCCCGATTTGAGACGAACAGTATTTCCGACCCATCCTGCGTCCATACCGGACTAATCTCGTGATCCACCTTGCTGTAGTAATAACGAGGCAGCGAACTGACATTCTCCGGAGTAAGTTGCACCACGTCGCGGAGTAACCCGCCGTCGAATCGGCCGACAAAGATATGGAAGTGCCCCTTATAAGACGTCGACACAAACGCCAATCGCTTCCCGTCCGGCGAAAATCGCGGCTCCACATTCACCGCGCCTCCGGACGTCATCTTCCGTGTCTGGCCGTCCCGCAAATCCAGCGACCACAACTCGACAGCGTCGTGATCGTAGCGCGCGAACACCACCCACCGCCCATCATCATTTCTCGACCAATCCGGCTGATAGTCGTAGCCCGGTCCACTGGTGAGCTGCTCTGCCTTCGCACTGCGCAGTTCCTGCCGCCACAACGAGCCCGCCATCGAATAGATGAGACTGTATGAGTCCGGAGACCAAGCCGCCGCGCTCGGCCCTGTTGTCAGCTGTGGCAGGTACATTTCCCTGAAGTAGTAGGGATGCGGTAAATCAATCTGCTTGAGCACCGCTTCGCGCTGTGCCAGACAGGAAACACAAGTAACGAACATCAAACAAGTCAGATGTAACTTTTTCAAGATCCCTCCACTTAGCAAAAATCGGCGCGAACTTACGACCGGCTTACTCCGAAACTCGCGTCCTCCGCGCCCACAGCCAGTTCAGAAAAGCCGCCCCCACCGTCGCCGCCAGGATCACCGACTTACTCAAATCCACCTGCGTCGCCAGTGCTACGGCGATGGCGACCCCCAGCACGGCCAGCACCGGCCCTCCAGGCAGCCGGAAACCGGCGGCCAGCGGCCGCTTTCGCCGTAGAGCAATCACCGCCGCGCACACCACCGCATAATAAAAGAGCCGCGCGACCACCGACAGCGTCACGTTCCAGGCAAAACTCCCAACCATCGCCAGCCCCCACACTGCCGCCGCATAGAACAGAATCGAAAACCAGGGCGTGTGAAATCTGGGGCTCACCGCGGTAAACACCTCTGGTAGATCGCCGCCTTTAGCCAGCGCAAAAGTGACGCGCGGCATTCCCAGCAGTTTGGCACTCAGATAGCCGTACACCGAAACCAGCGCCCCGATTGCCACCAGCGCAGCTCCGCGGTTGCCCATGGTGATACGCGCCACTTCTGCCAGCGGACGATCCGTCGTCGCCCCCGGCCCGAGCACTCCCACTACCACCCATTGCACCAACGCATAAATCACGGTGCAAGCGATAAGTGCCACCAAAAGCGCAAACCCGGCGTCCCGCGCCGGATTCTTCGCCTCGCTCATGGGCGCGAGTGCCGATTCAAATCCACCATAGGCGAAGATCAGCAGCACCATCGCCTTCATCCACGCGCCTACCTGCATCGGCCCTGTCGCGCCCCATGGCGCCGGATGGATGATCGTAACCGCGGCTCCAGCCGATACCACCATCAGCAACGGCAGAATTTTCGCCACCGTAAACACGTTGCTCACCGCCGTGCCTTGCCGCGCGCCCCGAGCATTGATCGCCGCCAGCAGGCCCACCAGCAACGTCAGAACGGCAAAGCGCGGCCACGGTTCTTTCGCCGCCGGCCAGAATTCCGCCAGATAAATAACAAACAAATTAGCATTCGCCGCCGGAGCCGCCGTCTGCGCCAGGTACAGCATCCAGCCGACCAGAATCCCCGTCAGCCGGCCAAACGCCGTGCGCGCGTACAGGTAAGGTCCGCCCGCCTCGGAAAACTGCGAGGCCACCTCGGCGAAGCACGCCATAATCACGCCCATGGCAGCTCCCGCAATCAACACGGCCACCACGCTGCGTTTGCCGAGCAGCCCAGCCACGGTGGCCGGCAACCCAAAAATGCCACTCCCGATAATCGAGTTCACCGCCAGTGCGGCCAGGCTCCAACGCCCAATCGCCCGCACCAGGCCAGTTTGCGGTGATGTCATTGCGAAACCGTTTGTATCACACCCAACCCCTCCCTTGGATTAAACTTCTTCACAGGCTGGAACCATCGCTATGCCTGTGACAATCCGAAACGGCCCCCAGGAGCGTACGAACGCTGTGGCTGCATCCATCTCCGACATCCGGCTCTTGCTGAAAGTCAAATCCCTGCCCAAGTCGTCCAACTCCCGGCGCGTCTTCATCACGGGAGGAACCGGCTACATCGGCAGCAGTCTCATTCCCGTTCTTATCGAGCGCGACCATCGGGTTCGGGCGCTGGTCCGCCCCGGCTCAAAAGCCAAGCTGCCCGCCGAATGCGAAGTCGTCTCCGGCAACGCGCTCGACGCCAACAGCTACCGCCAACTCATTCGTCCCGCCGACACCTTCATCCATTTAGTCGGCGTCCCTCATCCCTCCCCAGCGAAAGCCGCCGCGTTTCGCGCCGTTGACCTGGTCTCCGCCCGCGAGGCCGTCGACGCTTGCTCCGAACTCGGCGTCCATCATTTCATCTATCTCAGCGTCGCCCACCCCGCTCCCCTTATGAAGGACTACGTTGCCGTCCGCGTCGAATGCGAACAGATGATCCAGAGACGCCATCTCAATTCCACCATCCTCCGCCCCTGGTACGTCCTCGGACCAGGCCACCGCTGGCCCTACGCCCTGCTGCCCTTCTACAAGGTGTGCGAGTGGCTCCCGTTCACGCGCCCCGCCGCCCTGCGCCTCGGTCTGGTGACTCTTGACCAACTGCTCCTGGCGCTCGTCGAGGCCGTGGAATCGCCGGTCCAGGGCACGCGCATCGTCGGTGTCCCCGAAATCCGTTCCGCCGGACTGAACTTGTCCCACGACGCAGCCCGCAAAAGCGCTTGAAATCGCCCGCCCCGCCCGGCTTTCGATTCGAAAGTAACTTCAATTACCGAAGCTCATGCACACGGGGAACCTTCCCCCCCAACGCTCCGGGATGCGATCTTGGTTAGGACGCACTAATCGGCAACGCTTGGTCAGGACCGAAAGGACCATATGGATCGCGAGCACCGGGAAAGCATGGAAGATATTCATCTCCGCATTTTGCGCGTTACTGACGACCTGCGCGCGATCCAGCGCGAACTCAACTGCGCTGCCATGCAAGCCCCCAACGACCCCGAGCTCATGGAAGCCCTCGCCGACCCCCCCGAAATGGAATCCATCCAGTCCCTCAAGTCCGCCCTCGA
>PMMJ01000368.1:0-634 GCA_003162255.1 Acidobacteriaceae bacterium
GGCGCGAGACTTTATCGTGCGCGTGATCGTGGAGCCGGAACTGGCCCACATGAAACTGGAGACCAGCGCCATACCGGTGATGGATTTCAAGTCCGCGTTGCAGGAAGCAGTGCAGGCCCGAGGCGGACCGCAGCCGGTTTACGAACTGGTGAAGGAGGAAGGCCCCGAGCACAAGAAGACGTTCACCGTCGAGGTGAGATTGCCGGAGCCTGCCATGAGGCAATTCGTGGGGCGGGCGCAGGGCGCGACCAAAAAGCGAGCCGAACAGGAAGCGGCGCGGCAGGTCCTGGAGTACATGGCCAGGTTGCCTGACGCGCACCCTCCGAACGCGGAGAAGGACGGCGGCACGGCGTCGTAAAGCATCTGATCTCTGTGGAGACGTGGCAAGCCCCGTCTCTGCGGACGAATTATGTCATGGAGCGAAAAAATTTCCGCCGGGGATTGGCCTGCGACGATNNGGCGACTACCTGCTGGTGGATAAATTTTGCTACGGCGGCAGCACCGGCTGGAACCGTCTGTTGCCCTACCGCGACGTCCGGCACGGCGACATTATCGTCTTTCATTATCCGGTGAATCCCGCGCAGGACTTCGTGAAGCGAGTGGTGGCCTTACCCGGAGACCGCCTGCGCCTCAT
>PMMJ01000368.1:657-13875 GCA_003162255.1 Acidobacteriaceae bacterium
AGCCGCTATTGGGGATTCGTGCCGCGCGAAAATATCATCGGACGCCCGCTTCTGATTTACTGGTCGTCGGGTAACATGAACAACGATCTTCCCGGATCGCCAACCGTGGGTGATAGACTTTATCACCTCGCCTACGCGGTAACTCATTTGTTCCAGATCACGCGTTGGGAACGTACTTTCAGGCTTGTGCGCTGATCTTGCGCTCTAAAGATGCGTTGAGAGAAGACCCTAGAAACGGATACCAAACGTGCCCAAAAAAGAAGAAGAAATCGTAAGTAACAAGAACGGTAACGGAAAGCCGGTGGACGAAAAGCCGCGTGAGACGACGGTGGAATTCCTGGCCTCGCTGGCGGGAGTGCTGGTCGTCGGCCTGTTCATCATCACGTTTATTCTGCAGGCGTTCGAAATTCCCTCCAGTTCCATGGAGGACACGCTGCTCATCGGCGATCACGTCTTCGTGAACCGGGAGCAGTTCGCCCCCCCGACGCGCTGGATGGGGCCTCTGATGCCCTACCGCGACATCCGCCGCAACGACATTGTTGTGTTCCTGTCGCCGGAGGAACAAGGCCTGTTTGTCGTCAAGCGGATCATGGGGGTTCCGGGCGACCACATTCACTTGCGCGATGGTTTCGTCTATCGCAACGGCGAAAAACTCGTGGAGCCGTACGCCCAGCACAAGCTGGCGGATTTCAATCCCTATCGCGACAACTTTCCTGCCGTGGCCCCTTCGGAGATGTATGGCGTAAGAAACGAAAAGTGGACGGAGGAATTGCCTGAGCACCTCGAGGGCGGTGACATCGTCGTGCCCCCGGACAGCTACTTTGCCATGGGCGACAACCGCGACGTGAGTTACGACAGCCGCTACTGGGGCTTCATTCCGCGGAAGAACGTGATCGGTCGTCCCATGTTCATCTACTGGTCATTTGTCACTCCGGCCGACCAGTACCAGATGCGGAGCGCGGGCGACCGGCTGGGCTTCTTGGCGCACATCATCATTCACTTCTTTGATGAAACGCGCTGGTCGCGTACGCTCAGGATCGTGCGGTGAATTTTTTGCGGTTTCTACGATCGAGGTACGGGGCAGCTGCCGTCGCGGCTCTCGTGCTGATCCTGTTTCTGTGGCGGCCCGGTGTCTACCATTTGCGAAGCCGGATTGCCAGTTCCATCGGCAGCGCTCTCGGCCGTCGTGCCACGCTTGACAACGTAAGCCTGCGTTTTCTGCCGCGGCCGGGCTTTGATCTTGAGGGCCTCGTCATCTATGACGATCCCGCATTTAGCGCGGAGCCGATGATCCACGCGCAGGAAGTTTCCGCTGCCATCCGGCTTCGTTCGCTGCTTCGCGGACGACTGGAGATCGCAAACCTGAGCGCCACCGAGCCCAGCATCAACCTGGTGCGCAACGACCAAGGCCGCTGGAATCTGGCGAGCCTGATCGAGCGCAACGCGCAAATTCCCGCGGCTCCGACCGGCAAGCCTGCTTCCGAACGCCGTCCGGCATTTCCCTATCTCAAAGCCAGCGGCGCCCGCATCAATTTCAAGTTCGGACAGATCAAGAAGTCGTACGCGCTGATGGACGCCGACGTGGCGCTTTGGCAGGAGTCGGAAAATTCCTGGGGCGCCCGCCTCAAGGCCGAGCCCGTGCGCACGGATTTCAATCTCACCGATACCGGATTGCTCCAGATCAATGCCTCGTGGCAGCGCGCTGCGACCCTGCAGTCGACCCCGGTGCAGATCGCCGTGCAATGGCAGAACGGACAACTCGGCCAGATTACGAAATTACTCAGCGGAAAAGACCGGGGATGGCGCGGCGGATTGAATCTCACCGCGAACCTGGCGGGCACTCCGGCAGCACTGCGAATCGAGAGCGAGACCGCCATCGAAGATTTTCGCCGCTACGACGTTGTGGGCAGCCAGAGCATGCGTCTGGCAACCCATTGCGCGGGACAATACAGCGTGGCGACCGGCTTACTTGAGGGCCTGCTGTGCGAATCCCCGGTAGGCGGCGGCGGGATCCGCCTGCGCGGGACTGCTAAGCCGCTGGCACAACCGTTGGCATATGACCTCACGCTTGAGGCCGAGAGTGTGCCGCTAGCCTCGGTGGTTCGATTGGTGCGACAAGCGAAACAGCAACTTCCTCGCGATCTGACGGCGAGCGGATCGCTGAACGCGGAGTTCCGTGCCACGCGCAGCGTTCCCCGGGACAGTGGAGCGACGGGCGCCTCGCCCGTCCCGCCCGGCGGGGACACCCGGCTCTCCACCGCGCGGCACAGTTTGCTGACGACATGGACCGGTACCGGCGCGGCGACTGATGTGCGCCTCTCGTCAAATGCGGGAAAGGACGAAGTGGCGCTCGGCACGGTTCCACTAACGCTGGTGAGTCTGGATTCGCGGGAGGGGAAGTCCGCTCATTCAGGGACAATAAGAAAAGAAGAGGAGCGGGAGCCCGCTGAACCTCATCTGCGGATGGGGCCGGTTACGTTGACCATAAACGCTGCCGCGCCTGTGAACGCGGGCGGGTGGATATCCGCTGACGGTTATCGCTTTCTTCTGCGTGGCGATATGGAACTCAAAGACCTGTTTCGTCTGGAGGACGTCCTGGGCTTGCCGTTGGGGCGCCCGGCGGCGGAAGGTTCGGCCAAATTGGATGTCGGCGTTTCGGGGGCGTGGCAGGGCTTTGCAGTTCCCGTTGCGGCGGGGACCGCCCAACTGCGCAACGTGCGCGCGGAAATGCGCGGAGTGAACACGCCGATTGAGATTGTCTCGGCGGCCGTGTCTCTAACTTCGGACGCGGTGTCGATGCAGAAGATTTCTGCCCGTACCGGAAGCACTCATTGGAGCGGCGGGGTTATAGCGCCTCGCCATTGCGCTGCTTCAGGAATCGCTCCAGCTTGCGTGTTTCACTTCGATCTCACCGCCGACGAGCTTTCGACCGTAGATCTCGCCGAATGGTTCACGCCGCATCCCGCCAAACGTACAAGGTACCGCATCTCGAATTCCAGCGCAACCCGCGGCGGCTCGCCACTGCTCGCGGTTCAAGCGCGCGGCGACTTGCATGTCGGCCGGTTTGGATTGAAGAAATTGTTGGCCACCCAGGTTGCAACCCAAATGGAAATAGATCGAGGCAAGGTCACACTGACCGATCTGCGCGCGCAACTGCTGCAGGGTACACATCAGGGAAACTGGATCGTCGATATGTCGAATCCTGATGCCTCGAGTCACGATGCAAAGCCTCCCGATGCCTCGACTCGCGACTCATCCGCGCAGCCCGCGCGGTATCACGGTACCGGCGCGCTGCAAGACATCTCGCTGGCGCAGGTAAGCACGTTGATGAACAACGCCTGGATTGCCGGAACGGCGGACGGGAAGTTCAATTTGGAGGGGTCGGGAGACAGTTTTCGTGAGTTGCTGGCGCGCTCCGACGGCAAGTTGCAGTTCGCGATGCGGAACGGCAGCCTGCCCCACATTGAGATTCCAGGCTCGCCCGTGCCGCTGCCGGTGCACCGGTTCGCCGGAGAGTTGCATCTGAAAAAAGGCGCCTGGGAACTATCCGCGGGCAGGCTGGAATCGCGCGACGGACTCTATCAGGTGAGGGGAACCGTTTCCCCAGCCAGCGCTTTCGACTTCACGTTGACGCGTGGCGACAAGCAATCGTGGACGCTCACCGGAACGCTGGCCAAGCCCCATGTTGCCCCGGTGGGTCGTGGGAAAGCCAGTCGTACGGAAGCGAACGCCGTCAAGCCGTGAGGGTTGCTCTTGATTCTCCAGTTGGGCAGCGGCGAGACGTTTGGATCTATGCTGCGATTTTGCGGGACACAACGTTACGGTACGTAGCCTGCCCCCCGCAGCACTTTTCCCGGCAGCGCACCGGTCATCTTTCCGTCTTCGATCACGGGAACTCCGTTGATCAGGACGTACGCCATGCCTTCCGACAGCCGGTTCGGATCGTCGAACGTTGCCAGATCACGCACCGTCTCCGGATCGAACACCACCACGTCGGCCCACATCCCCTGCTTCAGCACGCCGCGATCCGTGAGCCGCATACGCTGCGCGGGCAGCGCCGAGAACTTGCGGATTGCCTCCTCCAGCGTAAGCTTCTTCTCTTCTCGAACATATTTTCGCAGGATGCGTGGGAACGTGCCGTAGGCTCTGGGGTGCGGGTGCTCCTCCCCGAGAATGCCTTCGGGCGACGTGCCGGATGAATCGTTGTCGACGGAAACCCACGGCTGCTGCAGGGCCAGCGCGACGTCAGGCTCCGACATTCCGAACACCGCGCAGTCGGTGAATCCTTTATCTTCGATTAGCAGATCGAAGAGAGCGTCCATCGGATCTTCGTTCATGATCTTGGCGACTTCCGTGAGCCGCTTGCCCTGAAATTTTTTCAGCGCCGGATTCTGGACCACGCTGATCATCACGTCCTGCGGGCCCGTGATCTCGTCCCACTCGTTGTCCCAGTCTTTGGAAGGCGTCAGCATGTCTTTGCGAATGCGGGCGCGGGTTGTGGGATCTTTCAGGCGCTCAATCAATTTAGCGTCGCCGCCGTCATGCGCCCACGCGGGAACGAAGGCCGACATGCTGTTCGACCACGCGGTATAGGCGTAGGTGTCCGCTTCCACGTCGAAGCCTTCAGCGCGCGCCTTATTGACCCGCGCCACCATTTCCGGCATTCGTCCCCAGTTGGCCTTGCCCGCCGCTTTGAAGTGCCAGATCTCCACCGGGATGTGGGCCTCGCGCCCGATGCGAACGGCTTCGTCGATTGCTTCCAGTACGCTGTCGCTCTCGTTGCGCATGTGGGTCGCGTAGATGCCACCAAACTTCGATGCTTCCGAGGCCAGCGCAATGATCTCCTCGGTTTTCGCGTAGGGCGCGGGCGCATACTCCAGCGAAGTCGAGACTCCGACGGCTCCGTCGTGCATGGCTTTCCGAACCAGAGCTTTCATTTTTTCGAGTTGCTCGGGAGTAGGCTGCACATCCGCGTCACCTAGCACCACGCGCCGCACCTGGGTCGCGCCCACGTAGCTGGCAAGATTGATCCCCATGCCTTGTTTTTCGAGACGCGAGAAATATTGGCGGAACGTCCGCCAGTCGGGATTGATCTTGTAGAGTTCGTAGCCGGGGCGATCGTTGGCGATGATCGCATCGTTTAACGGAGCGGCGGATCCACCCTCTCCGGTGATCTCGGTGGTAATCCCTTGATAGATCTTCGAAGGCAACCGTGGATCGACCAAAATCGTCGTTTCCGACTGGCCGAGCATGTCCACAAAGCCGGGAGCCACGACTCTGCCTTTGGCGTCAACGGTAAGCTTGCGCGAGGCGCCAGAAAGATTGCCGATAGCGGAGATGCGGCCATCGCGGATTCCGACGTCGCCTGAATACCACGGGGAGCCAGTGCCGTCCACGATGTGTCCATTAGTGATGACGAGGTCGAAGGGCAAGTCGGCGGCAAAGGCGAGCGTGGAGAGGATCAGCAGAAATACAAATGTGAGACGGCTAACGAAGGTCATGATTTCTTTCCTGGCCGGTTTTGAGCATTGCGAGCGGTGAGTCGCCAGATCGGCCAATCGAAGTGCGGCCAACCACGCTGCCAAGGATAATCCACAGCCCGAGCGCGAGCCACTCCCAGCCGGAAAAATGCCCCGGCACATAGGGCACAAACTTCATCAGCACCATGGCCAAGCCAACCAGCGCACCCAGCAGAGCGATCAAGCGGTCCGCGATTTGAGGCTTCATCCATAGATACGCGGCACACGCCGCGAACCATCCGGTGGCGGAAGCGACGGACCCGACCTCGGAAATCGGAACCAGAATCGCACTGCCCAGAAACATGCACAAAGCCGTGGCCACTCCAACCCAGACGACCGCCACGGCCGGTGTCTGATTTTGTAGATGCACGCTGGCCAGCCGCGCATCCACCAATCCCCGCCGTCCCATGGCGAACAACAAGCGGCTGGCGGCGATGAAGTTTCCGTTGAACACCTTGAACAACGAAAGCAGCGCGGCACTCAGAATGACGCTCACGATCCAGCGCGAGCCAACGGCATGTTCGAACGCGACCGCGGTCATGAACGGCTCGCCGGTCAGCGAACGCCATGGCGCCACGAAGGCGACCGCCGCGATCACAACGATGTAGAACACGGCGCCGACGATGATCGCCGCAAAGATGGCGCGAGAGAATCCCCGCGCGCGAAACTCGGGATTCGCCTCCTCGGCAGCCTTGGTCACCGACTCATATCCCGTCATGTAATAAGGGACAATCTGCAACACCAGCAGAATCGATACAAGCGGAGTGTGCGTGAACAAAGGCGGAAAATTCGCCGGCGATCCGCGCGTGACGCCAACCGCGACGAAGATCACGAAAAGCGCCAGCGTGCCGAACGTCGTCCAATTCTGAAACGTGGCGCTCAGCCGTATGCCGCGATAGTTCACCACCGTGACCAGCGCCGTGAGCGCGAGCCCGATGACCAGATGTGGCAGGTAAACCGGCTTTCCCGCGACGCGGTATAACTCAATCGAATCGAGCGTAGGAAAGATGTAGCCGGCGATGCGGCCCACGGCCACAGCCTCCCACGGACAGACAATGAAGTACGCCAGCAGCATCATCCATCCGGTATAGAAGCTGATCGGTCGCGGGAAAACTCTCGCGGTGTATGCCACCTCGCCCGCGGCGTCGGGCATGGCCATCACCAACTTGCCGTACACATAGCCGATGGGCAGCAGAAGAATGCCGCCAATCGCAAAACCAAAAATCCCGCCGAGCGCGCCTCCGCGCAGCAACCAATCGTCCATCACGACCAGCCAGCCCACGCCCACCATTGTTCCCCAGCCGAGGGAGAAGTAATCGGTGACCCGCAACTTGTGAGCGAGTTGGATCATCGGGAGGGGTCAGACGCTGCCGAGTTTCGCTCGGCTGGACAGCCGGGGAGGCTGTCGCTGCGTGTGCGGTGGGAAGGCGGCTTCATGGGCGCGAATTATAAAGCATCGCGCCCATGCGGCGGGCTTGCTTAAGCGACCGCGAAGCGCGGCGGGCATTCCCTCGCGCGCAAGATGCAGATGGCTTCCTGCAGCGAAGAAACTTCAAATAGCGAGGCGAGATGCGTCGCCTCCAGCAGCCGGCGGAAGAAAAGCGGCGGGTTCACCAGCTTCATCTTCGCCGACTTCTGCGTCGCCCAACGCCGCACCTGAAGCAAGGCGCCCAAGCCGCCCGCGTCCAGTTGCTCGACTTCGGAAACATCCAGCACCAGCACGCGGACACATTCCAGTTGCTCGATCCGGCGCCGAAACTCGTCGAGCGCCGTCCCGCGCACCATGCGTCCGGAGCAGTTCACGACCGCGACATCCTGCAAGCGTTCGACTTGAAATTTCAGTTCCATATGTCTGTTCATACGAGCCTGCTCTGGAAAAAGTTCCATACTCTGTTCTCATTGAATTGGACGCGGAAAAGAGGGAAAAGTAATCAGCAGAAAACCAGTTAACGGACATTATTTCTTTGAATGTTACAAACAGATAAATTTATCGGACACTTACAACCCGGCTTCAATCCGCGATCGCGGGTCGAGAAGGTCGCGCAACGCATCGCCGATAAAGTTGAAGGCGAGAACTGCGAACATCACCGTCACCGCCGGGAACAGCACCAGATGAGGAGCGTCGAAGAGATGCGAGCGGGCATCGTTCAGCATCGATCCCCAACTCGCGGTTGGCGGCGGAACGCCTAATCCCAAGAAACTCATGGTCGCTTCCGCCAGCACCGCGCCTGCCATGCCAATCGCCGCCTGCACAATGACGGGCTGAATAATGTTGGGCAGGATGTGCCGCGTGATGATGTGGAAGTCTCCCGCCCCCAGCGCCCGCGCTGCTTCGACAAATTCGCGTTCGCGTACGGCCAGCACCTGCGCGCGCACCAGCCGGGCGTAGCCCACCCATCCTCCCAGCGACAGGGCAAGGACGAGGTTGAAGATGCCGGGGCCGCGGAAGGCAACAAATGCAATCGCAATGAGAATGCCGGGGAACGAAAGAAACGCATTCATCAGCACGACGTTGACGAAGCGGTCGATGCCTCCGCCGTAGTATCCGGCAAGGCTGCCGATGATGAGGCCGAGCAGAAGCGAACACGCCACCACACTGCTGCCCACGAACAGGGAAATTCGCGCTCCCCAGATCAGGCGCGAGAGGATGTCGCGTCCCAGTTCATCGGTGCCAGCCCAATGCTGCGCGGAAGGCGATTGCAGGCGGTTCGGCAGATCGATATGCGCGGGATCTTGCGGAGCAATCCAGGGCGCGAAGATGGCGCAGAACACGAAGATGGACACCAACACGACTCCGACGGCCGCCAACGGATTATGGCGGGCGATGCGCGGCAGCGAGATGGCCACGGTGGACATTGCAAAGACGAATAGAAGCTATCGGCTATCTTAATAAATCATCTTGGGAAGGGCACGGCTCCCCGTGCCGCCCAGAGCCAGCAAACACGCGGGCTTTAGCCCCTGAAGGAGCCGGTGGTCTACTCCCTCGACAGCGCGAGGTCAGTCGCTCTTGCGAGTAAGACGGAGCAGTAATGCGACACCGACGCCAAGCACCAGGGCTCCCAGCACAAACCATTTCCCGATATCGAGACCGACGGCGCCCATCACCAGGAAGGCAACCGCGAGAAGCAGTCCGGCAAACTCCGAGTCGACTTTCATTACCCGCCAAGGGCCCGGATGCCGTTCTGTATCGTGCTGCTTCATCGTGTCAATTATCTCACCGGCTCATATTGGGCCAGAGGGTGCTTTCGTTTCCCGGCGACTAACCCACAGTCAGGTGGGCCGCTTCAACGGGGAAGTATGACGCGGGTTTGCCTCCGAACATCGAGCAGCATTCGGCTCAGTTCAGACAGCAGATCGCCTTCGCTGCTGGCAGGCTTGGATGGTTCCGGGCGGCAGACGATCAGGGTCATCTGACGGCCTCGCGGCGGAATCGTGCTGGCCAGTTGGAGGAGTATCTGAGGATGTTGAGTCGGGAGGAGGCGACGGAAGAGCAATCGCCGAATTATTCTCTCTCCCCTTTTTCTTCCGACTTTTATCTTCATTCAGGCGGCACAGATTCGAGGACGCAACCTGCAGGGCGTAGAGCAGCATTCCGGCTTTTTTCGGCTCGAGGCGCCGGTGCAGCAAGTGTTCGCAAACCAGGGTAATGGTTGCCTGGATCGAGGTGGCGTCATCCAAGAGGGGCAGGTGGAACTGGACCTGAGGGATGACTAATGGGTTGCTGACATCTTTCGGCGGCGGGCCGCAGTGCAGGTGGTAGTAGCAGAACTTCTTACCGCGAAGGGCGGCAGCCCGGCAGGACTCCCCGTCGAGTTTAATTTGTTGGCAGGCTTCGTCGGAATATCTATCGGCATATTTATCGAAAAATGAATCGTCGGAAGATGATGACATTATGATGGCTCCTGAAATCAGATATTAGCTGGGAGGGGTACCCCCCCTACCCCCCCCACCCCCCTTTTAAGCCTATTAGAATGTTTCGGTTGGCGGGGAGAGGCTGTAAAGTATTCGGGATAAAGCACTTATAGGTAAAGATTTCAAAAGATGGGACTTAGGTGCAAAAATTGATGGTTTTGAGCACTTTTCGAATGGTCCGCGCTGCTCACTCCCGTTGACCTCTCAGGTTGTCAAAGAGTGCCGAAAGGTGAATTTGCGGCAGTTTGCGAAACCGTCTCTGGAGACGGACAGAGTTCTGGATGGTGCACTCTCGAAGGATGATTGCAGGCTTTGCGGGCGGGTGTCTGTGATGGGCGTACATAAAATTGGTGATGAAAAAAAGCGCGGACGAACGGCACGACTGAAGTGTATTGGTTTGAACTCGACCTTGCGGGGAGGGCTTAGAACTCAAAACCCCTCAATGAGCGTTATCGCGATTTAACGCCAACAACCGGACAAATTCCGTTTTGCCGTGCTCTGTGACAAGAAGCCCGGCCCCTCGCCGTCGAGCGACGGCTGGACGAAGACGCCTGTCTTTATGCGGGGCCGGGCTGCCAACTTGTAGTATTCAGTTTTGGTTCCTCCAGACAAATAGTAGTCTTGCCGGAGGGCTGCTGTCTGTGATTTTTGGCACCATCCAAAGTGACGATTCCACTCACAATCATGTCAATGAGCGTTATCGCGATTTTGCGCCAACAACCCCGTTGGGACGCTGCCAAGTCCATGACTGCCATTGACTTGACCGTTTCTCTAACCTAAGATTTCGCTCCAGTGAATTCGAATTTCGATCTGGTCTGTCTTGCGATTCTCTTCTGCCTGCCGGGGGCGTTCGGGCAGGCGCAGGAGTTCACTGGCGACGAGTACGTCACGGGAATGACCGTCGTCGGGAAGCCGGGATCGGATTCCGCCTGCCCGCCCATCGTTTGGGTGGTGAAGCCAGACACGCCCGCCGCTAAGGCCGGAATCCAACCGGGCGACCGCTTACTCGCCATTGACGGTCACCGCGGGATCGATGTCGTGCAGGCAAGTCCTTTGCTTCGCACAAAAGATCCAAAGCCGAGCACGATTGAACTCGAAGGCGAACACGGTTCGTACAGCGTAATGGTGGGACGCATTAAGACCTCTGTTTTGTATGAAAGGGAAGGTTGGAAGGTGGGCCCGGATGGCGGGCTATATCCCAAAAACGCGACCGAAGTCGAGATGCAGCGAATCAGCAAGATCAATTCCGAACCGCCAGCCGGCGAGAAGGTTTTTCCGATAGGACACTATCCGGCCGATCTTGACCTCTACTATCCGGGCTTCGAGATATTCGTCTGGAAAGAGCCGCAGGCGATGGCGGTCGGCGGTATTGAGGATGGCCCGGCACGAAGAGCCGGAGTGCACTACGGCGACGCGATCGTTTCCGTGAACGGTGTGAACGCGCGTGGAAAGTCGATGGCGGAACTGGAGCGCCTCTTCAGCAGTCTCAAGCCCGCCACGATGACGCTGGTCATAGACCGCGACGGTGTGATTAACACCTTCACCTTCGATTTGGCCAAAGCATCGGAAGTGGGGGTTGCGAACCACAAACGGATGTATGAAGGCAGAATGATTCCGTCTGTCATCACTCCAGCTTATTTGCATTGCTGGGTGGCGCCCCCAAGACCTAACTAGGCAATCCTCGCGGGCGCAGTTTGCTGCTGTAAGCAGGCGTTAGCACGTTTTGACCGCTGGTCATTGAGTGTAAAGGGGATTTTTCATCAATTGACGGGTAGTGTCCGGTTTGCCAACTATTCGGAGGCTTTCCCAGGATGGGCCAAAGGGTTGAGCGTCAGTCATGCCTCGCTGATTCAGACGTGGCGGCCGTGTTATACAAGGCTCATGCATCGGGTTTGGATCCTCGGCCTAAAACTGGCTGGCGTCGCAGTTGTCTGGTGTTGCTGGCAGTTGACCGCCAATCGGAACTTCTCGTTCTTCTGGTCGATCGCAGTGGTATGGGGAGGCATTGCATTGGTCCCGCCCGTCGCCATCGCGGGACGAAGGCTGCTCGACCGACGTCCGACCATCGAGCGGGCCGCTGCCTTGAGCCTCCTCGTCCACTACCTGGTAATTATCCTGCTTGGATGCGCGCTCATCGTCGCCTTCCGCTTCACGCAAGCCTATCCGATTGCTCGCATTGCATTCCCAAGAAAGATCAGTCTTCCCGTGGTTCAAATCACGGGAGCGCTGGCAGTGCTGACGGTGGTGAATCTGGCAATCGGAGGTCTCGGGCTACCTTTCGCGGCGGTGCAGAGCAGGATGATCGCCACGCGCTGGCTCTACGCCCGATGCCGGAACCCTATGGGCCTATATTCCTTGCTGTGCTTCATCTCCGGCGCCGTGTGGCTCCAGTCGCTGCACGCACTTCTGTGGACGACGCTGTGGTTGGCACCAGCCTGGGTCGTCTTCGTGCGGCTCTATGAAGAACGCGAACTGGAAATCCGGTTCGGCGAGTCTTATCTGCAGTACAAAGCTCGAACCCCGTTCTTCGGATTCTGAGCCGTTGACGAGCAAACCGGAAATAACCCACAACCGAAAAGCCAAGCTGCGAGAGGATTCTGGATAGTTTACGAAACCAGGCGATTTCACTCAGAACCGGGTCGTGAGTGAAATCGAGATTTTTCGCCAATTGACAGGGGACGCATGAGTGCGCACCGCTATAATTGCGTCTAGTATGACTGCGCTCTCAGAGCAGGACATCTTTCACGATCCGTGGCCCCCGCTTTCGTATCCCGACTTCGCGGCCACCCAGCACCTTCTGCATATGGGTCTACAGGCAGTGGGCAAATTGAAGCTGGAAGAGCCGTTTGAACCGCAGTGGGCCGAGGTACCTCTTTTGCTTAGCAGCCGAGGGTTAACAACCGGACCAATCCACTATTCCGGCGGCGCCTATGAAGTTACGGTTGATCTGATCTCTCATGAAGTGGGATGCGCAACCAGTTGGGGATTTTCGGGTCGTTACGACTTGGCGTCTATGTCTGTCGCCGAATTCGTAAAGCAATTCTTTGACATCCTGGGCAAAGCCGGTATCAATGCTTCCATCAACTTGAAGCCGCAGGAAGTTCCCAATGCGATCCCATTTGACGAGGACACACTGCGTCGTCCCTACGACCCGACAATCGTTAACGCTTGGTGGCGAATCCTCCTGAGTACGCAGCGCGTGATGCAGGTTTTCCACGGACGCTTCAAGGGCAAGACACAGCCGATTGGCCTCATGTGGGGAACGCTTGACATCCGGGATGTGCGCTATAACGGCAAGCCCGCTTCACCCGGCGAGAAAGCCGACTACATCCGACGCAACGCCATGAACGAAGAGCTAATTGAAGTAGGTTGGTGGGCGGGCAGTGCCGCTTATCCAAAACCAACGTTCTATTCCTTCACCTACCCGCAGCCCAGGGAGATCGAACGTGCAAAGGTCAGCCCGGCCAGTTCGCGATGGGAGTCGGCCATGAGTGAGTTCCTCCTTGACTACGACGATCTGCGCAAATCGAAAGACCCTGGCGGCGATCTACTGTCGTTTTTCGAGTCAACATATCAGGCTGGCGCTGAGAGGGCAGGCTGGGACCCGCATCTCGTTGGCAGCGGCAGACCTGAGTAGCTGCGGCACGACGCAAGAGATTTGCCGTAATAAGTTGCCATAGCAAAAAGTGATCTGCGCGAATGCTCACGCATCCGTGGCTTATTGGCGGATAGCAGGCCAATCGGAGGTTAAACCCTCGCAATGGGGTCAATGAGTTCTATAAAAAGG